>HF990605.1:21609-54171 GCA_000432135.1 Firmicutes bacterium CAG:124 | reverse complement strand
GCGTTGGGAGTTTTCAGATACACCCTAGGCAGCTTTCCAGTTGACCTTGGAACGCGTTCGCGGCAAATCACCTGCGCGCGCGGCGGCGCTTTTTGACCAGATGCACCGTCAGGCACACTGCGCCTGTCAGCACGAGCACAAGCGCGCACACGGCCAGAAGAACGATGCTCTGCACATACGCGCCCCATGTGCCTGCAAAGCCGAAAGGCAGCTTTGTGCCAATCAGGTCTTTATAATAGAGCATGCGCGTCTCATAGGCCGTGGGGTCGGATTCGCGCAGCGTTACGAGCCGCGCGCCGTGGTTCTCGCCTGCGCCGTAGATGTAAAAACCGGTGCTGTTGGTGTTGACAAGATCGATGCCCTCATAGGGAATGATGAAGTCGTTCACATGGTCGTGGCCGAAGAAGCCCGCGACGATATCGCCGCCCTGCTTCCACGCGGCAAATTCGCCGCCGTTCACATCCGGCGGGCACGGCGCTTCGCCGAGCGTTCCGGCCTCGATCACGGATGCAGCGGAATAATACGTGCCCTTGCGGCAGCCGTAGCCCTCGACCGCGCCGTTCTTCTTCTCGCTGGACGGAACGATGTCCATCGCGTCGTAAATATCCGGGACAATGATGTGCTGGAACGCGTAGGCCGGGATGGGCGTTCCGCCGTTCCGGGCGGCAAGCGCCGCCTCTGTTTCCAGATACCAGTCGATCTGATCCTGCCGCACCCAGTCGTATTTGCCCTGACCCTCCGGCGCGTAGGAGCCGGAGTCGAAGAACCAGAGGTTCACGACCGGCGCTTTTCCGTCGGAGTCATAGACGAGCAGATTGTAGTTGCCCACACCCGTCACGTCGCCCGCAGCTGCGAGGCAGCCGGGGTAGCTCTGATAGTATTCCATCTGGGTTTCCTTGCTGACACCGCCCTCGTCGTCGTGGTTGCCGAAGACGACGGCGAATTGCAGGCCGCGTTCGGCCACCGGCTGCAAGAACGCATCCAGCGCCTTCTGCGTGCGCTCGACGCTCTTACCGATCGACGGGCCGTGGATCTGGTCACCCAAAAATACGACGAGATCCGGCTGCGCCGCGTCCAGTTCGGCTTCCAGCAGCGCGATGGTTTCCTTCTGCGGCTTGTCAATGTCCTGCGTGTCGGCGACGATCAGGATCTTGAATTCCCCGTTTTCATCAAATTGCAGCGCCGGGGCCGCGTCTGCCGCGAAAACTATGGGCATCAGCGATACCAGCAGCACCGCGCACAGCGCCAGTGCTGCAATTTTTCTGCAAGCTTTCATGTCTGTCACCCTCTCAGTTCAGCTGGTCGGCCAGCTCGCGGTATTTGCTGTCCTTCGCCGTTTCGCCGCTGGCCTGTGCCATATGCTGCGCCAGCTTTTTTGCTGCTGTGTCTGCCGAGACGACCGTACCCGCGCCCGCCACGCAGCCGCCGGGGCAGGCCATGCCCTCGAGCAGATATCCGTCGAGCTTTCCGGCCTTGGCCAGCATCAGCAGCTTCCGGCAGTCGCGCAGGCCGTCAGCCCGCTGTGTTTTGAGTTCGATATCCGGGTGCTCTTTATGAATCAGTTCCTCCACTGCGGCAGCCACGCCGCCTGCGACGGCGAAGCCGCGTCCGGCCCGCGTGCCCTCGTCCAGATCGGGGCTGTCGGGAAGCGCGGAGAAATTGATCTCCTTGGCCTCAAAGATGCCCATGAGTTCTTCGTAGGTCAGGACAAAATCAACGTCCGTGCGGATATCCTCCTGCATGGCTTCCAGCTTTTTTGCCGCGCACGGGCCGATGAAGACAACCTTGCTGTTCGGGTGTTCTTTTTTGACGAGCCGCGCCGTGTAGACCATCGGCGTGTACGTCATGGAGATATTGCCGGACTCCGCCGGGAAGAGCCTGCGCGCCATCATCCGCCACGACGGGCAGCAGGAGGTCGCCATGAAGCGCTGCTCGTTCGGTACCTTTTCCAGAAAGTCGTGCGCTTCTTCAATCGTGCAGATATCCGCGCCGGCCGCGACCTCGACCACGTCGGCAAAGCCCGCTACCCCGACCACGTCGGCAAAGCCGCGCTGCTTCATGGCGGTCAGGAACTTCGGAACGGTCACGTCCCTGCCGAACTGCCCGACGAACGACGGCGCGACGATGGCCACGACTTCGTTGCCTTCAAGGATGGAGCGGATGACCTGATAGATCTGGCTCTTGTCGACGATCGCGCCGAACGGGCAGCTGACCAGACACTGGCCGCAGGAGACACAGCGGTCATAGTCGATGCACGCCTTGCCGTATTCGTCGACGCCGATGGCGTCCATGCCGCAGGCGGCCTGACAGGGCCGCTCCAGATACGTAATGGCGTTATACGGACAGGATCTGGCGCATTTGCCGCACTTGATGCACAGCTTCTGGTCGATGCGGCTCTTGCCGTTGACGAATTTGACGGCGCCCTTCGGGCACACGCGCTGGCACGAGGAGGCAAGACAGCCCTGACACAGCTCTGTCACGCGGTACTGCTTCGTCGGGCAGGCGTGGCAGGCGTAGGGGATGATGTTGACGAGCGGCGGCTCATAATACTGCTCGGCGATGGCCGCCTGGTCCATGCCCTCAGTCAGAAGTGTGCGCGTCTGCACGGGCTGTAAGGACAGACCCATCGCGAGGCGCACGCGTTCGCCCGCAATAGCGCGTTCGAGGAACACAGATTCGCGGTGCAGCGGGCTCTGGCCGGGGACGATCTTGAAGGGGATGTCCTCCATGTCGGTGTAGTCGCCGGAGTAGGCCATTCTGGCGACCTCGGCAAAGACCTGTTTTCGGATGTCGGTGATAAGAGACGGGATGCCGCGCATGATAAAACGCTCCTTTGCATAATCTGCCGACAGTATACCATATCTGGCGCAAAACGTCACTGTTTTCTTTTGGCTTGACAGCGGAATAGGAATGTCGTAAGCTGAGGAAAAAAGAATGCGGAGGTCGCTATGTCCAAATTTCAGGTGTTTCTGATCGTTCTGTATCTGTTTTTCTTCGGCGGCGTCGGCGGCTGGGTGCTGGAACTGTTTTTCCGCCGCTTCTTCTCCGGCGCGAACCCGGAGCGCAAATGGCTGAACCCCGGCTTCCTGTTCGGCCCCTGCCTGCCGCTCTACGGCTTCGGCACGGTGCTGCTGTTTATTCTTTCGGAACTCGATCATACGCTCTTCGGCTCGTTTTCCGGCACGTTCTGGTATTATCCTGTGATGTTCGTCGTCATGGCGCTGGCGATGACGCTGCTGGAATACATCGTCGGACTTGTAAGCTTCAAGGGCTTCCATCTGCGCCTCTGGGACTACAGCAAGCTCTGGGGCAATATCCAGGGCATTATCTGCCCGCTGTTTACGTTTTTCTGGGGCGTTTTGTCGCTGGGGTATTACTTCCTGCTCTATCCGAGACTCCGGAAGCTGGTCGAGTGGTTCGTGGCGCACCCGCTGGCCTCATTCATGGTCGGCGTGTGCTTCGGCATTTTCCTGATCGATCTGTGCTTCTCTGTCCATCTGGGTGCGGTCGTGCAGAAAAAGGCCGCGCAGATCGACAAGAGCGTCTATGACGCCATCGACGTGCAGAAGCTGTGGCATAAGATGCAATCGCGCGGCGGCTTCTTCCGTTTTGTGTCCATCAAACCCCTGACTGAGCGCATCGACGCCTTCGATGAATTCCTGCACCGCCGCCCAGGCGGTGCAACTACGGCGGACAAGCCGTAAGGTTGTCCGCCGTTCGGAAGAAAAACGCAAAAAAAGTTGAAAAAAGGCTTACACTTTTCTTTCGGAATCTGGTATACTGGTATCTGTAAGAAGTTACGTTTATCCGGAAAAGAAGGAGGAAGCCTATGTTTTCAGTCGGGGAATATATTGTTTATGGCGTTGAGGGCGTGTGCCGGGTCGAGGAAGCCGGGAAGCTGAAGGTTGCGGGACTGGACAAAAACCGCGCGTATTACCGTCTGCGCCCGTATTATCACGACGGCACGATCTACACGCCGGTCGACGGGAAGGCCGTCATGCGGCCTGTTCTGACGCGCGAGGAGCTGGAGCGGCTTCTTCCGCGCCTGACGGAGCTGGAGCCGCTGGGCGACGTGCCGCCCGACAGCCGTGCGGCGGGCGAGTATTACCGCGCTATTTTATCCGGGCACGACTGCGTTGCGCTCCTGCGCCTGTGCAAGACGCTCCATGCCAAGCAGAACAGCCAGACGGCCAGCCGCCGGGGCGTCAACTCGACTGAGCTGCGCAGCTGGCGCATGGCCGAGGAGATGCTCTACGGGGAGTTCGGCTTTGCGCTTGGACTTCCACCTGCGCAGGTGCGGGACTATCTGCGCGAAAAGCTGGGCGGATAAGGCTCAGCGCAGCGCGCGGAGCGCTTCGATATACGCAGGTCCTGTGCCGCAGCAGCCGCCGAGCAGGCTTGCGCCGTCCTGCTTCAGCGCACGCATATGCCGCGCAAAGTCCTCGGGATCCATATGATAGACAGCCTCGCCGGTCTCCGTGATCGTTGGCAGCCCTGCGTTGGGTTTGGCCGCGATGGGAGTTTCCGGCGCGGCTTTTTTCATCATGCGCACGACCGTGCCGATCTGGTCAGGCCCGGACGAGCAGTTGAGGCCCACGGCGTCCGCGCCAAGGCCGGGCAGGATCTCCGCCGCTTCCTCGGCAGAGCCGTCAAAATAGCATTTGCCGTCGGAATAGACGGAGAGCGTGCATAAAATGGGCGTGTCGCACAGACTGCGGATGGCTTCGACTGCGGCCATGCACTCCGTCACGCCCATCATCGTCTCCACGGCGAACAGATCGACGCCTGCAATCAAAAGCGCTTCGGCCTGTTCACGGTAAATTTCCAGAAGTGCGGCATACGCGTTGTCGTCGCCCGGAGTGACGGGCTGGCCCGTCGTGGTCATGTCGCCGGCAAGGAGCGCATTTGTCCCGACCGCCTCGCGGCTGAGCTGGACAAGGTCGCGGTTTAGGGCGGAAACCTCGTTTTGCAGGTCGTGGTGGCCCAGAAGCACGTGGTTGGCCCCGAATGTGGGCGCGTAGATCACGTCGCTGCCTGCGGCGGAATAGGCGCGCTGCAAGTCAAGCAGCAGCTGCGGGTGCGAAAGGATCCAGCGCTCGGAGCAGACGCCCGCCGGCATCCCGGCAGCGCGGAGCATACTGCCCGTCGCGCCGTCGAGCAGGCGGACGGAGCTGCACCATGCGGAAAATTCAGCTCTCGTCATCGTGTCAGATTGCCCCCAATACCTTGCCGATGGGATCGCGGAAGATCAGATTGGCATAGCCGTCATACGGTGTTTCGTCTCGGTTGATAAGTACGAGTTTGTTTCCTCGATAATAGCGAATGAGTCCCGCCGCCGGATAGACCGTCAGCGACGTGCCGCCGACAATAAGCACCTCTGCGTCCGCGATCGCGCGTACCGCGCCCTCGATCACCCTCTGGTCGAGGCTTTCTTCATATAAGACAACGTCCGGCTTGATCCGACCGCCGCAGGTGCAGCGGGGAATGCCGTCTGAATCCCGGATGTATTCCGGCGGATAGAATTTGCCGCATTTTTCACAGTAATTGCGGTAGATGGAGCCGTGCAGCTCGAAGACATTTTTGCTGCCTGCCTTCTGGTGCAGGCCGTCGATGTTCTGCGTGACGATGGCGCGGAGCTTGCCCGCCTGTTCGAGCGCGGCAAGCTTTTTGTGCGCCTCGTTCGGCTGGTAGTCGAGTGGGAGCATTTTTTCGCGGTAAAAGCGGAAGAAATACTCCGGGTTCTGATAGAAAAACGTGTGGCTCAGGATCGTCTCCGGCGGGTAGTCGAATTTCTGGTGGTACAGGCCGTCTGTACTGCGGAAATCCGGAATGCCGGACTCCGTCGATACGCCTGCCCCGCCGAAGAACACGATATTGTCACTTTCGGTAATCCAGGTTTTTAGGGTTTCGATCTCGGAACGCATCGTCCTCCGCCTCCAATTCTGCGATAAATTTACGCTCGGCCCGCGTTTTATACGGGAAGCGCAGCTTGTAAAACAAATCCGGCCTGCGGTGCAGCGTCCGCAAAATTGCCTGCTTTTTCTGCCACCGCGCGACCTTCGCATGGTCGCCGGAACGCAGAACCTCCGGCACGCTCAGCCCGTGCCACTCGTCGGGCCGGGAATACTGCGGGTATTCAAGCAGTCCGTTCCAATGGCTCTCGTCGGTAAAGCAGATCTCGTCGCCGAGCACGCCGGGGATAAGGCGCGAGACGGCATCGACAATGGCCATGGCGGGAATTTCGCCGCCGGTGAGCACAAAATCGCCCATGGAAATTTCCTCATCGACGCATTCGTCCAGAAACCGCTGGTCGACGCCCTCATAATGGCCGCAGACGAGGATGAGATTGTCATAGCTTGCCTCAAGCTGCCGCGCCTTGGCCTGATCAAAAGCCGGGCCGCAGGGGGAGAGGAAAACCGTATGCACCGGCGCGCTGATCTCGTCGCACACCGCGCACCAGCAGCGCCACAGGGGGTCGCACTGCATGATGGCGCCCCGTCCGCCGCCGTAGGGGTAATCGTCAACCTGATTCTGGCGGTTGACGGTATAGTCCCGGATCTGGTGGGCGTGAATTTCGATCAGGCCCTTTTTCTGCGCCCGGCCGAGGATGCTGGCATTCAGCATGGGAGAGACGGCCTCCGGGAACAGGGTCATGATATCAAAGCGCATGGCGTTACATCCCTTCGATGAGGCGGACTCTGATATAGCCCTCGTCCAGATTGCGTTCGAGCACGAAATCCGGCACGGAGGGGATCAGATGCTCCTGCCCGTCCTCGGACTTTACAACGTACACGTCGTTCGCAGGTGTGGGCATGACCTCGGCCAGCGTGCCGAGAAGCGTCTCGCCGTCGTAGACCGGAAGACCCAGAAGATCGGCGATGAACAGACTGCCCTCCGGCAGCTTCGCGTCCGCACGCGCGATGGAGACGACCTTATCGCGCAGCGCGCTTGCAGCTTCTACGGTGTCGATACCTTCCAGCTTTAGAAGCACGCAGGTCTTCTGCACGCGCGACTGCTCGACCTGATAGGCTTTTCCGTCCAGATAGAGCGTGTGGAATTGCAGCAGAAATTCCGGGCCGTCGGCCCAGGGCAGAAGCTTGACCTCGCCATGTACGCCATGCGTGCTGACGATCTTTCCGGTTTGCAGATAGGGGTGTTTCATAGTAAACCTCCGTGAATGGGGTGGATGTTTGGGGACGGGCCTCCGGCGGCCCTGCCTTTTCCGCCTTGCCGGAAAAGACAGGGGAGAAAAGGGGCGCTTAGTTACGGTTTGGTGCGTACTGCGGGTGCTATTCAGGCAGGCACCAATTTTTAGTCGTTACAATCACACATAGTCACCTTACGAGCGCTATGGTACGCGCCGCCTGTTACGGGACAACTAAATTTGCAGATAGTTGCGTTTGAATAACTGCGGTAAATCAGCTTTGCGGTCGGAATTTGCGAGTTGTACGGATTCGCCGAGACTTTGTAGGGGCCGATGCCCACATCGCCCCCTACAACTGGCGCATTGGAGACCTACCGCCCGTCCTCGCCGTTCATGTCCGTCAGGTGATACTTCCGGTACGGTCTGCTTCTAGTGGCGTTCATATCCTGCAGGGAGAAACGGTGTTCCTCCTGCCCGTTCAGGCAGTTCATATCGTCCAGCGCACAGGTGCGCGCATCGTCGTGGGACAGGCCGTTCATGTTTTTCAGACTGAACGGCTCTTTTTTCTGCTTCTTATTCATGGAAAAGCCTCCTTTTGCATAGCTTTCCGTGAACAGCGGGCAGATATACAGGCCCCGCCTGCACGCTTGCGCATACAGGCGGGGAGGCGGGACGTCAATCCTTGCGGCAGTTCATGTTTGTGATGCTGCAGGCCATGTCTGGCTGCTCGTTCACCGCGTTCATATCCTGCAAAGACGCAGTCTGCTCCGGCTGACCGGCGCGGCAGTTCATGTCATTCAGGGCGCAGGTGCGCTTGTCGTCTGCGGACAGCCCGTTCATATTGTGCAGGCCGAGTGTGTTGGAATTGTTTTTCATTGGATATCCTCCTAAAATAGAAATAATAATCATTACTAATATTATTATACACAAAGAGTTGTATTTGTCAAGCCCCAAAATAAAAAAACCTCTGCCCAAATTGGGCAGAGGGAGATAAATATTGATTACGTTGCGCCGTTTTGCCAGCTGAGCGTGATAGAGTATGGCAGAACAAGATGGTCCATGTTGAGCGTCCCGCCTGTGAGATAATTGACGCTTTCCAAGCTGCTGACATAAGCGCCGCTATAGGCGACTCCTGTTTGATCGAAGACTGTCAGTGTAAAGCCGCAGTTGTCAAAGTATGCGCCGTCCAGCGTGATAAGTGCCTCGGTGGTTCCGGCAAGATAGCTTTTTGTACGGTTGTCATCGTTCGCCAGGACAGTCTCGTCGTTGTTGACTATGGCCAGCCGTTTTCCGTCAAAGGCCATCGCGCGGACAGTCGCGTATACCGGCGAATACAGATCATCGGGTGAATAATCAGAACGCAGCACGAGCTGATACAGTCCATCCGCGTTCTGTGTCAGAACGCAGATGCGCCCCTGGGTCTGCTGGATGCAGACGAAATCCGCTGTTTCTGTTATGTTTACATAATCATCTTCCGGCTCAAAATCCGATACCGCCAGCTTTTGCAGAGTGTCACCTGTTTTGCAGTCGATTAAGGTTACATAATATGTGTTATTTTCAACCGTATGAAGTAAAAGCCGCGTTTTGTCCGGCGTCAGGCCAAGGTGCTCGATGCGCGTCTCCGGGTCGACCGGGAAGAAGCAGGTCAGCTGATCGGTATAGACCTCGTTTGTGTTCCCGCCGTAAAACGCGCTGGCCTCGGCATCCGGGGCAAGCGGCCCGTAGGGGAGCATATAGACGCCATAGCCGCCCGGAATGCGGCTTGTGTCGACCAGCCGGTCTTTGTCCGTCCGGTTGCCGAACCAGAAGAAGCAGGTGTCGCCCGTTATAACGCTTTCTACGTTCATCCAGAACCGGTCGCCCTCCATGACGCTGGAAATGCTGCGGCCCGAACCCGTTCCGTCCATATTCTTGTCAATGCCAAGCTCTACGTACTCATCCTGCAGAACCGGAATGCGGAAAAAGCGGCCTAAGGCGGCCTGTGCGCGTTCACCAAGCCATTCGCTGTCCGCTGAGGCGTCCTGCCAGTTGACAAGGGGGTCATAATTAACGCCCGGAAGATCGATGGAAAACTCAAACGGATATTCGTCGTAATAGTCTGCAAACCGGATCGTCATGGAACCGCTTTCGCCAGGCGAAAGTGTGTCCAGCAGGGACTGATACGCCGTTGAGAAGCCGAAGACGTCGTCGCTGCCGGTCGTGGCTGCGTCGCGGTAAAAATTGATCTCAACACCGCGATAGCGTATCTCTTGCTGCTCCGCCTGCCCGGCGGGCAGGAAGCGGAAGCTTGTCTCCGCGCGGTAATCCTGCGCGGAAAACTGCACAGTGCTCTCCCAGTTCAGCTTGTACCGCATACCGGTTTTGAGCTGCACGGTCAGCCCATCGGCCGCAGCCGGGTCGCCGGAGAATATGTGCTCCTGAAACAAAATTTCCTCGCGCGGCGCACTGACCGCCTGCGCAGCCAATGCCGTGCCGCAGCCGCACACCAGTACAAGCGCCAGAAAGATCATCAGCGTTTTACGCATCCTCGTCCTCCTTGCCGGTCAGCTCGGTCAGCGCTCTGGAAACGCGGTCAGATTGATAGCTGTACGTCTCCTTGACATAGTCCATCAGTGTTTTGCCCTGTTCGTCCAGCTCTGTTGTCTGCACGTCGCCCGCGATTTGGCCCTTGTGCAGCAGAACGGCCCGTCCGATAAAGCCCGTCACTTCCTCAATCAGGTGCGTAGACAGGATCACCGTTTCGTGCGGCTCGAGAATGCCGAGCAGAACCTTATAAAAATCCTCGCGGTTGAAAACATCGTTTCCCGCAAACGGCTCGTCCATCAGGATATAATCCGCGCCCTGCGACAGGGCCATGATGACCTCAAACTGGTTTTTCTGCCCGGTCGAGAAGCTGCGGATGGGCTTGTCCATCGGAAGCTGAAAGAAGTCCATCAGGCCCTCAAAACGCCTGCCGAGGAACGTCTCAAAGTGCTCCTCATAAAATTCCCGGTGGGCTTTGGCGGTCAGGGCGGGGAAGAAGCTGTGCTCACACGTGGCGAAGGAAAACCGGCCGATGTTCTGCCGCGTGATCAGTTTGCCGTCCAGCGTAATACCACCAGCGTCATATAAGATCAGCTGCAGAATGCACTTCATCAGCGTCGTCTTGCCTGCACCGTTTTCTCCGAACAGGCCGACGATCTCGCCCGGCCCGACAGAAAGCTGCACGTTGTCCAGCGCCTGTGTCTGGCCGTAGCGCTTGCAGAGATTTTTGATTTCCAGCATCAGAAAAACGCCCCCCAGATATTTAAAGTTTCCTCCGGCGGCATACAGCGTGCCGGAACACCATTTCGGTAAAGCAGGACAAATATCCATAGCAACAGCAAAAACAGAACCAGCGCCGCGCCGCAGGCTGCCGCAGGAATCGCAATGCAGCGCCTGCGCAGCTCGTTTGGATCCTTCAGCCGCTTCATGAGATAAATGCTCTTTGTCTCCGTGAAAAACGACCTGTAATTGGCGAACGCGCGCAGCGCGCAGAGGGCCGTATAGGCCCAGAAGACGGTGAATTTGTGCCGCAGGAGTGTATTCAGAGTCGGCATGACCGCGCCCTGCCGCAAAATCTGTGTCCCATAGCGAAAGATGTACAGTTCACGCAGCGCGGCCTGATAGTCCCGTAGAAACGTGTACAGCGCGACCAACAGCATCGCCAGAAACAGCAGGCCGAAATACGAAGCGTCCCATTTCAGCCCCATTCCGGGCAGCGTGTACCGCGAAAGGCGTTTACTCCACTTCATCTGCCAGCCCGTCCTTTCCGTTATGTGTCTGCGTCAGCCCGAACCCCAGAAAGCCGAGCCCGACAAGCAGCGCCGCGATCGCATGGAAAATGCCCGTGCTCCGGCCTGCGCCATACTGAACCGGCAGGCACAAGACCAGAAGCAGCGTCAGCCCCATGCAGACCAGCCAGCTGCGGCTGCCTTTCCTGCGTATGCCAAGCTGCATATACGCGGTCACGCAGCCCAGCGCCAGCACGAACAGTGCGTTGCGCGCCCATCCATACCCGTCTGCCAGCGGCAGAAGCCCATGCAGAAAGCCGCTGCGGTAGAAATCCACAAACACGCCCTGCGGGCCAGCCGAATACACGGCGCTTTTTGCGTTCCAGAATGCCGCGCCCACAGCTGCCATGATCTGCACACACCACAAGACCGCAAAGCAGAGCGTATTGCAAACGCAGCTCCAGAGGAATACGCAGCGCTCCGATACCCGCAGCCGCTGCAGCGTATAGCTGTACCGGCTGTTTGAACCGAGGCTGGATGCCAGCAGCACCTGAAGCGCGATAATCCCGGCCCGGAACGAATGCTGCAGCGCAGTTTCCAGGCTGCTGCCGGACAGCGTAAGCGCTGTTCCGCGCGCGATACACACCCCGGCAAGGATCAACTCGACCGCCAGCAACCCCAGCGCTGCCAGCAGCAGCCGGTTCAGCGCCGCACGCGTATGCAATCCGAATACGGATACCTGTTTTTTCATTGCGCTTCCTCCTCCCACGCCTGCTCGATGAGACGCAGCGCTTCTTCTTTGGAAATTCCCAGCTGCCGCAGTGTGCGCGCCATTGCACGCAGCTCGTCCGATAAGACCTCTCGCCGCAGCGCGTCCAGCGTATCGGGCGGCAGGGTCATGCAGCTTTTTGCGCCTGTACGCGATTCCATCAGATGCTCTTCCTCCAAAATGTGAAACGCTTTCTGCACCGTATTCGGGTTGATGCCGAGCAGCGCCGACAGAACCCGGCGCGACGGCAGCTCGTCGCCGTCCCTGATCGTCCCTGCGATCGCGCCACGCTTGATAAAGTTGATAATTTGCAGATACACCGGCGCCCCATCCACTGCGCGGAACGCCTCAAACGACACCATATCCGTCACCACCGTATTACTCAAGTCATACACTTTCTGACTGTATTATACACATAGTACACTTGCCTGTCAAGCCGCTGTCTTGACATTTCAGCAAAAAGCGGATAATCTGAAGAAAAGCGCCCGAACGCTGTTCGAGACAGGAGGCACCTATGTCCGATCTGACCAAACGCGCGCTGGAGCAGTCACTTAAAAATCTGCTCCTGCAAAAGCCGCTCCATAAAATCACCATCAGCGATATCGCCGATGACTGCGGTATCAATCGCATGACGTTCTATTACCATTTCAAAGACATCTACGATCTGGTCGAATGGTCGTGTCAGGAGGACGCGGCGAAGGCGCTGGCAGGAAAGAAGACCTATGAAACATGGCAGCAGGGCTTTGAGCAGATCTTCGAGGCCGTTCTGGCGAACAAGCCCTTCATTATGAACGTCTACCACTCCGTCAGCCGTGAACAGGTTGAAACTTATCTCTATAAGCTGACCTACGATCTGCTTGAGGGCGTGGTCGAGGAGCAGGCCGCCGGTATGTCTGTCCGCCCGGAGGACAAGGCGTTTATCGCCAACGTCTACAAATACGCCTTTGTCGGCCTCATGCTCGACTGGATCAAGCACGACATGAAGGGTGAACCGAAAGAAATCATCGACCGGCTGGACTGCGTCATCCACGGCAGCGTTTCCGCCGCGCTTGGCCGCTTCCGGATTGACACTCCATCAAATCCGGCTGATTGATAAGAAATTGAACAGAACAACGCCCTGTGATAAGAACTTTATCACAGGGCGTTTTCTGCTTATTGTGCATTTTTTGAATCCGTAGTATGCTCATACCATCGAAAGGGAAACATAAAGCAATGTTTCCAGACTTTTTATGGAGGTATGAATCATGTATTATTCGAGCGGTAACTATGAAGCATTTGCAAGGCCCAAAAAGCCGGATGGCGTCGATCAGAAATCGGCCTATATTGTCGGCAGCGGCCTCGCGGCGCTGACGGCAGCCTGCTATCTTGTCCGTGACGGCCAGATGAAGGGCGAACACGTGCATATTCTGGAAAAGGATTCGATTCCCGGCGGCGCTTGCGACGGCTATAAGTTTGAAAACGTCGGCTATGTCATGCGCGGCGGCCGCGAGATGGACAATCATTTCGAGGTCATGTGGGATCTGTTCCACTCCATCCCGTCCATCGAGACGGAGGGCGTAAGCGTTCTCGACGAGTATTACTGGCTGAACAAGGAAGACCCGAACTATTCCCTCTGCCGCGCTACCGTCAACCGTGGTCAGGACGCGCATACCGACGGCAAGTTCGACATTTCCGACAAGGGGGCGATGGAGATCATGAAGCTGTTCTTCACCCCGAATGAAGATCTGCAGGACAAGCGCATCACAGACTTCTTTGACGACGAGGTCTTCAACTCCAACTTCTGGCTCTATTGGCGCACGATGTTTGCCTTTGAAAACTGGCACAGCGCCCTGGAAATGAAGCTCTATATCCAGCGCTATATCCACCACATCGGCGGTCTGCCCGACTTCAAGGCGCTGCGCTTCACGAAATATAATCAGTATGAGTCCATGATTCTGCCGATGATCGAGTATCTCAAGGGCTTCGGCGTACAGTTCCACTATGGCGTTCAGGTCGTGAACGTCGAATTCGACTGCACCCCGGCCCGCAAGCTTGCCAAGCGCATCGACATCATCCGTGACGGCAAGGAAGACGCCATCGATCTGACAGAAAACGATCTTGTTTTTATTACCAATGGCGGCTGCGTCGAAAATTCTTCCCGCGGCAGCCAGAACGAACCCGCACCCTATAACACCGAGATCAAACCCGGCGGCGGCTGGGATATGTGGCGCAAGATCGCCGCACAGGACCCGTCTTTCGGCCATCCGGATAAGTTCTGCTATGACCCCGAGCAGACGAACTGGATGAGTGCAACCGTCGAAACGCTCGATCAGAAGATCATTCCCTATATCAAAAATATCTGCAAGCGCGACCCGTTCACCGGTCATGTTGTGACCGGCGGCATCGTCACCGTCAAGGATTCCAGCTGGCTCATGAGCTGGACGATCAACCGCCAGCCGCAGTTCCGCGCACAGCCCAAAGATCACTGCCTTGTCTGGGTCTATTCGCTGTTTACCGATAAGCCCGGCGATTATGTGAAGAAGCCCATGCGCGAGTGCACCGGCAAGGAGATCTGCATGGAGTGGCTGTACCACATCGGCGTGCCGGAGGATCAGATTGAAGATCTGGCCTCGAACAGCGCCAACACCGTTCCCGTCATGATGCCGTATATCGACGCGTTCTTCATGCCGCGTGCCTATGGCGACCGCCCGAAGGTCGTGCCCGACGGTGCTGTGAACTTCGCTTTCCTCGGCCAGTTCGCCGAGACCCCGCGCGACACCATCTTCACGACCGAATATTCCATGCGTACCGGCATGGAGGCTGTCTATACGCTCCTGAACGTCGACCGCGGCGTCCCGGAGGTCTGGGGCAGCGTGTATGACGTGCGCGACCTGCTGACCGCCGTCTGCCAGCTCCGCTACGGCAAAAAGCCCACCCCACCGTCCAGCTCCGCGACGGCAAAAAGCCCACCGATATGAAGCTTTCCCTCGTCCAGAAGGTAGCCCTCGAAAAAGCCCTCAGCAAGATCAAGGGCACCGACATTGAGAAGCTGCTGAAGGAATACAACATCATCTGATTTCCGGTTTTTGATCTTATCAAACAGGCCGCGTCAGTTCGACGCGGCCTGTTTGACTTCTTCCTCCCGGCGGCGGAAGATTTTTGGGAAGCTGGTAAAAATGACGATTGCTGTCACGATTCCTGCGACCAGATCGGCGATGCCCTCCGACAGGTATACGCCCTTGAAGCCGAGGAAATGCGTCAGCACAAAGCAGAGCGGAATCAGAATGACGACCTTCCGGTTCACCGCCAGCAGCAGCGCCTCCTTGGCCTGCCCAAGCCCGACGTTGACGTTTTGCAGCGTCATCTGCACGAAAAACATGATGGAACCCATCAGGAACATCGGCGTATAGCACTTGACGATCTGCGTGACGGCCTCGCTTGCGGAAAATAGCCTTGCGTATACTACCGGGAACGCCATTGAGACGGACCAGATGCAGACCGCGTAGATAAACGCGATGATCGTCACATATTTGATCCCCTGTTTCAGGCGTGCGGAGTCTGCCTTTCCGTAATTATAGCTCACGAACGGCTGCATACCGTTTCCAAGACCGTTCAGGGGCAGGGAAATAAGCTGCAGCGCGCTCAGCATGACGGTCAACGCGGCGGTATAGTCCTTGTTGCCGCCGGTCGCGCGGTTCAGATTGATGTTGAAGACGATCTGGATGGCGCATTCCGTCAGCGTCATGATGAACGGCGTAAAGCCCAGCGAAAGAATGCTGAAAATGCGCCCCGGCGACAGGCCCAGCAGGCTTGCCTGAAAGCGGAACAGGCTCTTCCGGGAGAAGAAAAAGCAGACGATCCAAATGCACGAGCAAAGCTGAGAGAGGATCGTCGCGAGGCTTGATCCCTGGACACCCATTTTGAAGGTGAAGATGAACAGCGGGTCGAGCGCGATGTTGATAAGCGCGCCCAGCAGCACCGAGCTCATTGCAAGCCACGAATAGCCCTGCGTCAGAATAAACGGGTTGAGTCCCTGCGCCAGCATGACGAAAATCGTGCCGCAGGCATAGATTTTAAGATAGGAAACGGCGAACTCCACCGCACTTTCCGGGCATCCAAACAGCAGTACGATCTGCCGCGCAAAGCAGAACGCCGCTGCGCCGATCACAACGCCAAGCAGGACCAGCAGGCAGAACGCAGTGTGAAAGATCCGGTTCGCCTCATCCGCCTTTCCCTCGCCGAGCTTGATGCCCGCCCGCGGCGCGCCGCCAAGCCCGACCAGATTCGCAAATGCCTGCATGATCAGCGTGATGGGAAGTACGATCCCAAGCGCGGCCAGCGCGTCCATGCCGGAGCCTTCGATCCGCGCGACGTACATTCTGTCGACGATATTATATAAAAATGTAATGAGCTGCGCAATGACAGCCGGAATGGTGAGTTTGAATACGAGCGGCAGGATTTTTCCCTCTGCCAGCTCGGCGGTCATATCCTGTTTTTCTCTGTTTGCCATGCCTGTTCCTGTCCTGTTTTGTTTTCAATCAGTTACACTATAGCAGACGAGCGCCCAAAAATCCACCGTCAAAAAACGCGCATCCTGCCGTTTCTGCGGCTGCGCGTCGGGCCTGCCGCAAACGCGGCAGGCCCGATTCGGTTATTCTGACCAGTAAAGCCCGGCAGCTTCGGCTGCGGGAGCGGCTGCAAGCAGCATATTTGCCGCCTCACGCCGCGTCAGCGGCGCCTCATAGTCCGAGGCAGCAAGCGGGATGCCTGCGTTTGAGAGCGCGCTGACCGCACTCTGCGCCCAGGCAGGAATGGCGGAAGCCTCATCCGGCGCAAAGACAGCGGCATCGCCCGGCAGGCGCAGGAGCTTTTGGAGCATGACGGCTGCCTCTGCGCGGCTCAGATCCTCCTCCGGGCGGAAAACCAGCCCCTCCTCGGTCGGCGTCCCGGAGATCATGCCGGACTGATAGGCTGCGGCCAGATACGGCTGCTGCCAGAGGGGCGTTTCCAGTTCATCCGCGAAGCCGGTCGAGATCGTCCCGTCCGACTGCTCAAGTCCGGCCAGCTTCATGCAGGCGATCAGAAACTCGCTGCGGCTGACAGGGCAGTCCGGCTCAAAGCAGAGGTTCCCGGCAATGACTCTGCCGGTGTAAAGCCCCTTGTCCTTGAGCCACATGGCGGCGAACGCATCGCGGTCACCGGACATATCCTGATACGTTGCCTTATCCGCGGGCTTCAGAATGCGGATCTTGACGCAGGCCTCATTCGAGACGTTCCCGGCCGGATCGGTCGCAGTAAAAACGAACGAATCCTTGCCGACCTTGTTTTTATCCGGCGTATAGGTGAAGCTGCCGTCCGTATGCAGCTCGACCGTGCCGCGCTTTGGTTCCTTGACAAGCTGATACGTCAGCTCCTGATCCTCCTGATCTGTGGCTGAAAGCGTGCCGGTGTTCGCAATGTTCTTATACGTTTCCAGCGTTCCGTCCTCGCAGACCGGCGCGGTATTCGTGCCGGAGAGAATGCGCAGGGATACCGTGACGGCATCGCCGAGCGTCCCGTCTTCAATCGGGCAGTAGACCAGCTCACAGTCGGCGTTTCCAAGGCAGACCGGGCGCAGCTTCAACTTTTCCAGTGCTGCCGCAGGCAGAATGTCGCCCCGGCAGATCACGCGGCTGCCGATGCAAAGCTCTGCCTGATACGCGGGAGGGACGGAGGAAATGTAGACGCCCTCCAATCCGTCGGAATCAGAAAAGTCTGCGGCGGTAAACCTGTATTCCGAGGTATAATCGACGGCGATCTCAGCGGCCAGAGCAGGCACGCAGAGCATGATCAGAACCAGCGCTGCGGCAAGCGCGGCGCGAAGCGGGCAGGTACGGTGTTTCAAAGGGAAAACCTCCTTTTTGATGTTACGGAGGTAGTTTCTGCGCCCGGCGGGAAAATATGCAAGCGAAGCTGAAAAAATCCCTCCGATCGGGTCGGAGGGATAAATTGTGGGGAATTCAGGAATAGAATGCGTCGATTGCGGCGATAAGCTCCTTCAAAACCTCCTGCAGGGGCTTTCCCTTGATCTGTGCACCGGCTGTCGCGCCATTTCCGCCGCCGTTGCCGAGCGTTTCCAGAACCGCCTGAACATTGCACGAGCCGATGGAGCGTGCGCTGATGATGATCTGTCCGTCGTCCGGGAAGAGAACGAAGGAGGTGGTAATGCCGGAAACGTTGATCAATTCATCCGCGGCCTGAGACGCGATCACGCGGGTGAGCTTTTCGTCTACGCAGGCAATGGCGATCTCATTCCGGTACAGCCGCGCCGCCTGGATAACGCGATAGCGCAGAAGCGTATCGTCCAGATCTGTCTGAAACAGCTTTTTGACCTCGACCGGGTCCGCGCCGGCCTTACGCAGATATGCCGCCGATTCGAACGTGCGCGGGCTTGTCCGGATGGAGAAATTTTTCGTATCCAATACGATACCGGACAGAAGCGCCTGCGCCTCGATCGGCTTCAGATCGCGCTGATTGACCGCATACTGCAGAAGCTCCGTCACCAGCTCGGAAGCAGAGGAAGCAGACGGCTCGTGCAGCTTGACAACAGTCTGGCTGATAGAATCCGCAGCATTGCGATGGTGATCGATCAGAACAACGCGGGAGATCGCTTCCAGCAGCGGCCTGCTCTCGACCTGACCGGGCCGGTTCGTGTCGACTACGATGAGAAGACTGCGGTTGTCCGCCTCGACCAGCGCGTCCTGCCCGGAAATAAACAGATCGGCATAGTCCGGAATGGCCCTGAGCTCCGCAATCAGGCTCTGGCAGGCGTTCTTTTGAAGGTCAATTACGATTTTTGCCCGGCAGCCCTTGATACGGCACAGGCAGAGAAGACCGACGGCTGCGCCGAGCGCGTCGAGATCCGCCATACGGTGCCCCATAATATATACGGTGCTGGACTGGCTGATCAGCTCTGACAGGGAGCTTGCGATCAGACGGGAGCGGATGCGGGTGCGGCGGTCCGTCTCCTTGACTCTGCTGCCGTAGAAGGTAAAATTGAACCGGTCCTTGATAACGGCCTGATCACCGCCTCGGGAGAGTGACATTTCGATTGCAAGCGAGGCAAACTGGTAATTTTCCGCGAAGCTCCCGCCGTCCTTGCCGATGCCGAGCGAGATGGTCGCCGACATCCCGCCGGTTGACGTGATGTGCCGTACATCCTCCAGAAGCGTTGAAAAACGGCTCTCCTGAAGCCGGGGCAGATCCTTGCTTTCAAAGATCACCAGATAGCGGTTGCGCTCGATTTTCCGGCACAGCGCCTCCAGCCCCGTCGTCCAGTTCGCCACAACGTCGTTGAGCTGCGCGTCAAGCGTGGAGATGGCGGAATCGGAAAGATTGGTGGTCAACTCATCGTAGTTATCAATGAGAACGATCGACACAACCGGACGCGTCCGCATGAATTCATCGCGGATGTTGAACATCTCCGTCATGTCGGCGAAGTAGATCGTCGCGAGCTGCACGGTCGTCGTGCTGTCCTCAGAGCGGACGAAGTTGCCGTAGATGCGATAGCGCCGGTCACCGATGTTCCGGTCGCCGGACATCTCGGAATGGCCTTCGCTCAGCCACTTGTTGGAGAAATCCGGGATCACGGCTTCGAGCTTCTGATAGCTGGCCGTGTCGGATAGGCCGGTGATAGCAAAGAAGCTGGGGTTTCCCCAGATAATCTCGTTGTCGGGCAGCCGGATGACTGCCATTGGGAACGCGGACCCGGCATGAACGGAAATACCGGCAGAATCGGTCGCCTTCTGCACATAGCTCATAAGCTCACGCTTGCGCCTGGAGAGCTGGGCACGGCTGATAATAAAAACGATCACCGTGGCAAGAAGCGCACCGCCCGCCAGATAATACTGCCGCAGCACGGCAGCTGAGGCGGCGAAGAGCAGCATGACCACAAAATACCAGATCGTATTGGGGTTGAGCAGACGCCAGACAGGTTTTTTCAAATACTGTCGCCTCCATTTCGCAATGAACAAATTTATATATATTATATCAGATATGTCCGTAAAATCAACAGAAATCGCGGCTTTTCGTGCGGCTCGAAAAGCCGTGTCTCCGGAAATACTTCCAGAAAAGATAGAAAAAAGGTATACTTTTTGAAAAAAGTGTGATATACTTAATTAGAATTGCCTCACGGGAGGCTTTCTTTTGGGATTATGCGCCGCCTCGGACGGCGCAGCAAATAGATCAACTGCATATTCATATGGAGCGCAGGCAGCGGCGAAGCAGACCGGGGCGAGACGGGGCTCAGGACACTTCCCTGCATGCGCCTGTTCTCCTGCGTCTTTTTTGCATTTGTTCCGCGCGTGATCCGTTTGCCAGAACGGCGCTGCGCAGCCTAATCCATACCTATTTTTTTAAGAAAAGAGTGAAATCATTTGGCAGAAAAATTAAAAATCATCCCGCTTGGCGGTCTGAATGAGATCGGCAAGAATATGACCGTACTTGAATACGGCAAGGATATCATCATCGTTGACTGCGGTCTCGGCTTCCCGGACGATGAGATGTATGGCGTTGATCTGGTCATTGCCGATATGACCTATCTTGTCAAAAACAAGGACAGAATACGCGGTATGTTCCTGACGCATGGCCACGAAGACCATATCGGCGGCATTCCCTACGCCATGGAGCAGTTCAGATGCCCCATCCACGCCACACGCCTGACCGCCGGCATCGTCCAGCTGAAGCTGGAGGAGCATCAGCTCCAGAATGCGGTGCATCTGTTTACGCATGAGGCAGGGGAGAAGGTCAAGGCCGGCTGCTTTACGGTGGAATTCATCCATGTGAACCATTCCATCGCCGACGCAGTCGCCTTTGCCATCAAAACCCCGGTCGGCACCGTCGTCATGACGGGCGACTTCAAAATTGACGCCACAGCAGAGGACGGCATGATCGATCTTGCGCGCTTCGGCGCTCTGGGCAAGGAGGGCGTGCTGGCGCTGCTGTGCGATTCGACAAACGTGGAGCGGCAGGGCTATACGCCGTCCGAGCGTACGGTCGCGGGCAGCTTCGAGCGGCAGTTTACCGGCTGCAATAAGCGCATCATTGTCACGACCTTTGCCTCCAACGCCTTCCGCCTGCAAAGCCTCATTACGGTCGCGAAGAAATTCGGCCGCAAGGTCGCGGTCACGGGCCGCAGCATGGAGAATATCCTGAAGGTATCCACAGAGCTTGGCTATCTGAAGATCCCCGCAGGCACGCTCGTCGATATCAATCAGATCAAGCAGATCCCGAACAACAAGCTTGTGATCGTCTCGACCGGCTCACAGGGCGAAAATATGTCCGCGCTCTACCGTATGGCGTTCTCTGGCCACCGTCAGGTTGAGATCACAGCGTCTGACCGTGTAATTATCTCCGCGTCCGCCATCCCCGGAAACGAAAAATCCATCGGCAAGATCATCAACGAGCTCTACCGCAAGGGTGCAGAGGTCATCTATGACAAGCTTGAGGGCCTGCACGTCTCCGGCCACGCCTGCCAGGAGGAACTGAAGATCATCCACGGATTGCTCAAGCCCAGATTCTTTATTCCCGTCCACGGCGAGCAGCGCCATCTGCAGGCGCATTCGCGTCTGGCCCAGACTATGGGCATGGATCCCAAGAATATTTTTATCTCCGATATCGGCAAGGTGCTTGAGCTTACAAAGGCCACCTGCAAGTGGGGCGGCACCGTTCCGTCCGGCAGGATTCTGGTCGACGGCACCGGCGTCGGCGACGTTGGAAGCGTCGTTCTGCGCGACCGGAAGCATCTGGCGCAGGACGGTATGCTCGTCGTGGTCGTCAACATTTCCAGCGAGGACGGCAGCGTCATCACCGGCCCGGACATCATTACAAGAGGCTTCGTCTACGTGAAGGAGTCGGAGAACCTGATGGAAGAGCTGCGTGTGATCGCCGCGCACGCCATCGACCGGTGCAGCCAGAATGGCCGCAGCGATTGGAGTGTGCTGAAAGCCAACATCAAAAACGACCTGTCCGGGTATCTGTTCAAGACAACAAAGCGCAATCCGATGATCCTGCCGGTCATTATGGAGATCTGAGGACGCCGGACTCGCGATTTTTTCTGAAACACAAGAAAAAACAGAAAAAAAGTCAAATCAGGCATTGTCAAAACGATAAAGTTGGGGTTATAATAACACAGTTGCGCGAGTGCGCGGCAATGTTACCAGATGAATGAGGATGAGCGAAAGAATGGCAAACACAAAGAACCCGAAGCCCTCGACTGAGGACGCAATGGCAACGGTTTCCGCGCTGATCGCAAAGGCAAAGCGCGAAGGAAGCATTCAGTCGAGCGAGCTGACTGCCGAGCTGGAAAAGCTGGATCTGCCGGTCGAGAAGATCGAGCATATTTACGATACTTTTGATGCGATGGGCATCCAGATCGTCAGCCCTGAGCTGGAGCTGGACGTCTCCGACGATCTTGGTATGGACATGGACGAGGTTCCCGACAACGACGAGGAAGAGCTTGTAGACCCGCTGGAGCTTGCTGCAGAATACAATCTGGATGACCCGGTGCGTATGTACCTCAAGGAGATCGGTCAGGTCAAGCTGCTGACTGCCGAGGAGGAAATCGAGCTGGCCAAGCGCGTCTCCGAGGGCGATAAAAAGGCCAAGGACCGCTTGACTGAGGCCAATCTGCGCCTTGTCGTGTCGATCGCAAAAAAATACTCCGGCAGGGGTCTGCACATTCTGGACCTGATCCAGGAGGGCAACACGGGCCTGATCCGTGCGGTCGATAAGTTCGACTATACAAAGGGAAACAAATTCTCTACATATGCAACGTGGTGGATCCGGCAGGCCATTACCCGCGCCATTGCCGATCAGGCGCGCACCATCCGCGTCCCGGTGCATATGGTCGAGGTCATCAACAAGGCGACCCGCTGCAACCGCAAGCTCGTACAGGAGCTGGGCCGTGAGCCGACGCTGGAGGAGATCGCCGCAGAGCTGAACCTCCCGATTGAAAAAATCATCGAAGCCAACCGCACCGCAGCCGATACGCTCTCTCTCGATATGCCCGTCGGCGATGAAGAGGATACGACCATCGGCTCCTTTGTCGAGGACGATAATACCCCTGGCCCTGTCGATGCAACGTCCAACGCCATGCTCTCTGAGGCGCTGACCGAGATTCTCGGCACACTGACCGAGCGTGAGGCGGACGTGCTGCGTATGCGCTTCGGTATGTACGACGGCCGCACGCACACGCTTGAGGAGGTCGGTCAGATCTTCGGTGTTACGCGTGAGCGCATCCGTCAGATCGAAAACAAGGCCATCCGCAAGCTTCGCCACCCGTCCCGCGCAAAAAAGATCAAGGATTTCTATTGCTGATATCCCCAAACGCCCTTGCAGAATGCTGCGAGGGCGTTTTTGCTCCATTTCTGCAACCAACGCGCGCAAATTCCGTCTTAGATAGTATCAGGAAGAATCAGGAGGGAAATTCCATGCGAACAGTACGAAGCACGATAGCTCTGCTCCTTGCGTTTCTTTTGGCCGCCGCGCTTTGCGGCTGTGCTGCTTCTCCATCAGGCGGGCAGCTTGCCAGTACCCCCGGCAGCGGCCCTGCCAAACCGGTCGACGCAGCGGATTTCATGTCCTACGCAGGCCCGGTTTTCCCGCTGACGCTGGCGCAGGCGGAGCCTGCGCTTTCCGCCGACCGGGAGGTATTGCTCGACTGCGCGCCCTATGCCGAAGAGAATGCCGCCGCGATCACTGTGGCAGATCGGTACACGATCCGCAATGATTCCGGCGAAGACTGCACCGTGACGGTGCTCTACCCCTTCGTTTCCAGCCTCAGTGACCTCGATTCGCTCCGACCGTCGCTTACGGCAGATGGAGCTGCCGTGCGGAGCACGCTCTATCCCGGCGCGTTCCCCGGCTGGTTTGGTCCGGCCAGTGCTGAGCCGGAGCTTGCGGAGGAACGCTGGAACATTCGACACGCGGAAAGCTGGACGGAGTACCAAACGCTGCTGACCGGCAGCTATCAGGCTGACGCGCTTGCGCCGAAGACGCTGCCGGAGCAAACCGTCTATGTCTATTCCTTTACCGCATCCGGCGAAACGACGGCAAACGCGGCGACGCTGGCTATCACAGTTGACGCAGACCCGGAAAAGACGACGATCCTGACCTATGGGATCAACGGCTATGGCCAGAACGAAGCGACAGGCCAGCCGCAGTACAGCTATTTTACAAGGGTACATAATCAGACGCTGCATCTGCTTGCCGTGCTCGGGCAGGATCTGACCGGCTGCGCCATGCAGGGCTATACGGACGGCAGCTGCGAACAGGGGAAGGAGCTGGATACGCTCGAAGGAACCGTGACGCGCACGGAACTGCCCCTTGCGGAGCTTCTGCGGCAGATCGCCGCCGCGCAGCTCGGCGCGGACGCCTCTGCCGAAGAGGTAAAACGGCTTGTAGCAGCCGCCGCGGAGCTTTTGACGCAGTACGGCGTCTGCTCCGCCACACCCGCCGAACGTTACAGTGAGGGCCGGCTGGACGATCTGCTCCAGGACGCGGAAAACGTTCAGCGTGTCTGCTATGCCGCAGCGGAGATCACCATCCCGGCAGGCGGCACGGTCTGCGTTGAAGCTGTTTTCCGCAAACCGCACAGCTTCGATTTCTTTGGATTTTATAATGAATTAGTTGACGGTTATGGAATTATGACAACCGGAAGCGCTTTGACACTGCAAAATCAGACCGCGCGTCTGGATACGCACGGTCTGGTTACGATCTATGGGCAAAATTTTGAGTTTGACGGACAGGGGAACGCTGTTCCGCTGTCCGCGCAGACGGAATATTACTATCTCAATCTGACAGCCGGTTCCGAGCCATCATAACCGCACAACCGGCTTAATGAGATCGCGCGGCTTGTCCTTCATGAGCCGGAGCGCCTGCGGCAGCGCGTCCCAGCCGTCATAAACGTGCGTGATCAGCGGCTTTACATCGAGCCGCCCGTTTGTCATGAGCGCGGCCAGCTTTTCCATCCGCAGCCGTCCGCCCGGCATGAGACCGCCGTTTATTTGCTTGTGGCCCATCCCGACGCCCCACTCCGCACGCGGCAGGCGCACATATTCTCCGCTGCCGAGATAATTGACATTTCCGATGTTTCCGCCCGGCTTCAGAGCCTTTATGACCGGAATGAACGTATCCGCATCGCCGCCCGCAATGATTGCGCAGTCGACGCCCTTGCCGCCTGTCAGTTCCAGAACCTGCTCGTCAATGGGGCCGTCTTTGTAGCTGATAAAATCGGAAGCGCCATATTGCCGCGCTGCTTCTACGCAGACGGGCCGTGTTCCGACCGCAAGGATTCTGGCCGCGCCCCGAAGGGCTGCGCCCACCACAGACATTAGTCCGACCGGGCCGATACCGACCACAAGCACTGTATCGCCGAACTGCACGTCCGCCAGCTCCGCGCCGTGAAAGCCGGTCGGCACCATATCCGAGAGCATACAGGCTTCCAGAATATCCATACCCTCCGGCAGATGCGCCAGATTTCCGTCGGCGTCGTTTACATGGAAATACTCTGCAAACACGCCGTCCTTGATATTTGAAAACTTCCATCCGGCCAGCATTCCGCCGGAGTGCATCGCATAGCCCGCCTGTGCCTCCAATGAACTCCAATCCGGCGTGATGGCCGGAACAAGCACCCGGTCGCCGGGCTGAAAGTCCTTTACCAGCGCGCCGGTCTCCACAACCTCCGCGCAGCATTCATGCCCCAGGATCAGGTCGTGCCGGTCGCCGACTGCGCCCTCCCAGACCGTATGCACGTCCGACGTGCAGACTGCCGCCGCAAGCGGACGGCAGACCGCGTCCAACGGCCCGCATACCGGACGGGGCTTTTCCACCCAGCCGACCTCGCCGATCCTCAGCATTGCAAATCCCTTCATGCGTATCCCCGCTTTCCAATATTAAGTCGGGATAGTATGTGAGAAAAAAACATCTGCTATGCAAAAGCAGCGGCCTCCGGTTCGGAAGCCGCTGCTTTTGATATCAGCCCATTTTTTCCTTCAGATGGGACAGGCGTTCAAGCGCCTCATAGAGCGTCTCGTCCTTCTTGGCAAAGTGGACGCGGACGATGTGATTGATGTTCTCATTGAAGAACGACGTGCCGGGAACGCAGGCCACGCCGACCTTTTCCGCCATTTCGAGGCAGAAATCCACATCGGATTCGCCCTTGCGCATATATGGGCCGATATCAGCCAGTACGAAATACGCGCCCTGCGGGTCGGTAAACGGAATGCCGATCTGCTTTAAGCCGCCGGTGAACAGCTTTTTCATGTGCGCATAATGCGCGCCGAACTCCTGATAATAGCTGTCCGGCATATCGAGGCCCACAACGGCGGCTTCCATCAGCGGAGACGGCGCGCCGACGGTATTGAAGTCGTGGTACTGCTTGATGCGGTCCATGATGGGCTGCGGCGCGATGGCGTAGCCGAGCCGCCAGCCGGTGATGGAATACGTCTTGGACAGGCTTGAGCAGCTGACCGTCCGCTCCCACATCCCGGGCAGGCTGTTCATGTAGATATGCTTGTGGCCGTCATAGACGATATGCTCATAGACTTCGTCCATAATGGCAAACGCGTCATACTTGATGCACAGCTCGGAAATGAGCTTCAGCTCGTCATAGGTGAAGACCTTGCCGGACGGGTTCGATGGGTTGCAGATCAGAATGGCCTTCGCGCCCTGCTTGAACGCGTCTTCCAGCACATTTGCGTCGAAATTGAACTCCGGCGGTACCAGCGGAACGAAAACCGGCTCACAGTCAGCCATGATGGCCTGCGCGCGGTAATTCTCAAAATACGGGGAGAACATGATAATCTTGTCGCCGGGGTTCGTCAGGGCAAAGATCGTGTCGACCATGGCCTCGGTCGAGCCGATGGTCACGACCATATCCGTTTCCGGGTCAAGCGTGCGTCCCATGAAGCGACCAGCCTTGCGGGCCAGCGCCTGCCGGAAGTTCGGCGCGCCCATCGTGATGGGGTACTGGTGCGGGCCAAGTGCGCTGACCTCGGCCAGACGGTCGGTGAGCGCCTTGGGCGGGTCAAAATCGGGGAAGCCCTGCGCCAGATTGATCGCGCCGCACGCAAGACTCACACGCGTCATGCGGCGAATGACGGAGTCGGTGAATAATTTGTTTTTTCTGCTCATTTCCTGCATCGTTTATTCCTGCCTTTCCTGATCTGATGAAACAATGCCGAGCTCTGCCGCACCGGCAAGCTGCATTCCGTTCGTGTGCAGCAGCGACGAGACTTCTGCCGGATCTGCAACACGGAGGATCATATAGGCCATCCCGTTCGGCTGGCCGAAAATCGAATACATATATTGGACGTCGATCTGCCTTTCTGCCAGAAGCTGCAGCAGGCGGCTCAGCCCGCCCGGCTCATCCGGCACGCCGACGGCGACGACCTCGCTGGCCGAGAAGATAAATCCGTTCTCGCGCAGTACGCGGCACGCCTCCGGCTCATGGCTGGCAATGAGGCGCAGCACGCCGTAATCGCTCGTCTCGGCAATATTAATCGCGCGTAGATCGATATTGTTTTTTGCAAGCAGCGCCGTGATCTCAGCCAGCTGCCCGGCCCGGTTTTCCAAAAATACGGAAATCTGATGAATCGCCATAGCCTTTTCCTCCTTAGATCCTGCGCTTGTCGATGACGCGGATGGCCTTGCCCTCACTGCGGGCGATGGATTTCGGGGAAACAAGATGCACCTGTGCGAAAATGCCGAGCATTGCCTTGAGCGCGGCGACAAGGCTCTTTTCACGCTGCGTGATCTCGGCCAGAGAGTCAGAGAAGTGCTCCGGCGTCATCTCGACGAGCACATCGAGCGTGTCGGAGTTGTTGACGCGGTCGACCACGATCTGATAGTTGGATGTGTAGCCCTGTTCGAGCAGCACCGTCTCGATCTGCGACGGGAAGACATTTACGCCCTTGACGATCAGCATATCGTCGCTGCGGCCCATGGGCTTGCACATCTTGATATGCGTCCGCCCGCAGGGGCAGTCCTCATGACGCAGAATGCAGATATCGCGCGTGCGGTAGCGCAGCAGCGGGAAGGCCTGCTTCGTGATCGACGTAAACACCAGCTCGCCCTGTGTTCCCTCCGGCAGCACCTCGCCGGTATCCGGGTCGATAATTTCTGCGATAAAATGATCCTCGTTGATGTGCATACCGGTCTGCGCGCTGCATTCATACGCAACACCCGGGCCGGAAAGCTCCGTCAGGCCATAGATATCATACGCCTTGATGCCGAGGCTCTTCTGAATATCCTGACGCATCTGCTCACTCCATGCTTCTGCGCCGAAAATACCGGCCTTCAGATGGATCTTGTCCCGCAAGCCGCGCTCGTGAATAGATTCAGCCAGATACGCCGCGTAAGACGGTGTGCAGCACAAAACGGTCGAACCGAGATCCTCCATAAATTGCAGCTGCCGGTCGGTGTTGCCGGAGGACATCGGCAGCGTCAGGCAGCCGAGCTTCTGACTGCCGCCGTTGAGTCCGAAGCCGCCGGTGAACAGACCGTAGCCATACGCGACCTGACATACATCCTCCGGGCCTGCACCCGCGGCTGCCAGCGCACGCGCACAGCAGTCGTTCCAGAGGTCAATATCCTCCTTCGTGTAAAACGCGACGACGCGCTTGCCGGTCGTGCCGGAGGTAGAGTGGATGCGGATGCACTTTTCCAGCGGCTCTGCCAGAAGACCAAACGGGTATGCCTCCCGCAGATCGGCTTTGCTCAAAAACGGCAGCTTGTAAAGATCGTCCCGGCCCTTGATATCGTCCGGCGCAACGTGCGCCGCCTCCATCTTTGCGCGGTAATAGGGCACATTGTCCCACACATGACGCACCTGACGGACGAGCCGCTCGTCCTGCCATGTCCGGATCTGCTCCCGGCTGGCGCATTCGATTTCCTTCTGATAATACCGTTCCATGGGTTCTCCTTATGCTTATGCCTCCGCGCCGAGCGCAAAGGCTTTCTTGTTGAGTTCGAGGAATTTTGCCGGGACGCTCTTCTCAATCGCGTCCTGCCACTGCTCGTCCGTAAAGTGGAAATACCGGCTGAGTCTGCCCAGCAGCACAAGATTAACGGCCCTGGCCGAGCCCGCTCTGAGCGCAAGCCCCAGCGCGTCCATCGCGTCGAGGCGGATGGGAAGCGCCGCAAGCTTTTTCTCCAGCGCCTTCGGGTACTCCGCCGCGCCGGTAATGACCGGCATGGGGTTGACCTTCTGCGTATTGGTCAGCAGAACGCCGCCCTCCTTCAGATATTCAGTCCACCGGGCCGCTTCCAACAGCTCAAACGAGAGGACAAAATCGGCCTCACCCTTGTCGATAATGGGAGAGTAGACCTTCTCGCCATAGCGCACGTAGGTCACGACGCTGCCGCCGCGCTGGCTCATGCCGTGAACCTCGCTGACCTTCACGTCATAGCCGTTTTCCAGCAGAATTCTGCCCAGAAGCTTGCTGGCCAGAAGCGTGCCCTGTCCGCCGACGCCGACAATCATAATATTTTTCGTATCCATGACAGTGCCTCCTTGTCTCATTCGCCCAGCGCGCCCTTATGGCACAGCTGGCGGCACAGGCCGCAGCCTGTGCAGAGGGTGTTGTCGATCTGCACTTTTCCGCCCATCACGCTGATGGCCGGACAGCCGAGCTTCATGCAGGATTTGCAGCCTACGCATTTTTCGGGCTTTGCCTCGATGGGGCCGGGGTGTCTGACGTATTTGAGCAGCGCGCACGGACGGCGGGAGATAATGACCGACGGCTCGTCTGCTGCCAGCTCCTCCTTGACCGCCTTGTCGCAGGCAGCCAGATCATACGGGTCGACGACCTGCACGCGCCGGATGCCGACGGCATGGCACAGCGCCTCCAGATCGATCTTTGTGCAGGGGTCGCCCTTGAGGTTGAAGCCCGTCGTCGGGTTCTGCTGGTGGCCGGTCATGCCGGTGATGGAGTTGTCGAGAATGATAACGGTCGAGGTCGATTCGTTATACGCAATGTTGATCAGTCCTGTCACGCCAGAGTGCATGAACGTCGAATCGCCGATGACGGCGACGGTGTTCGCTGCGTTCTTTTCGCCGGAGGCTTTGTTGAACCCGTGCAGACCTGAAACGGACGCGCCCATACAGATGGTCGTGTCGATGGCGGCAAGCGGCGCGGCAGCGCCCAGCGTATAGCAGCCGATATCGCCCAGCACTGTCAGCTTGTTCTTTTTCAGCGTATAGAACAGACCCCTGTGCGGACAGCCCGCGCACATGACCGGCGGACGGGCTGGAACGGCTTCGTCCAGTTTCTTTCCAGAATGGACAGGCATACCGAGCTTTTCTGCTATGTAATTCTGGCTGAATTCGCCGATGCAGCCGAACAGCTCCTTGCCGGTGACGTTCTGTACGCCGATGGCACGGCAATGCGCCTCAATGATCCCGTCCAGCTCTTCGACAACAATAACTTTCTCAACGTTTTTGGCGAACGCCTGAATTTTTTTCACCGGCAGGGGATTGACCATGCCAAGCTTCAGAACGGGGTACCGGTCGCCGCAGACCTCTTTGACGTACTGATAGCTGGTCGAGGACGCGATCAGGCCAATCGAATGGTCGGCCCCGTCCTCCATGCGGTTGATCTCCGCTGTCTCGGCCCATGCCTGCAAGGCAAGCGTCCGCTGCTCCACAATGGGGTGCCGCGCCTTGGCGCAGGCAGGCATCATCACAAATTTGGCAATATTCTTTTCATAGGGAACAGGCGTGAATGCCTGCCGCTCAGACGGCTCCACCACGCTCTGCGCGTGCGCAACGCGGGTGCACATTTTGAGAAGCACCGGCGTGTCAAATTTTTCGGATATCTCATACGCCAGCTTTGCGAACGCCAGCGATTCCGCCGCGTCCGACGGCTCAAGCATCGGCAGTTTTGCCGCAATGGCGTAATGGCGCGAATCCTGCTCGTTCTGCGACGAGTGCATACCTGCGTCGTCCGCCACGCCGATGACAAGTCCGCCGCGCACACCGGTATAGGACAGCGTAAACAGCGGGTCTGCCGCAACGTTCAAGCCGACGTGCTTCATGCCGCAGAAGCTGCGGTAGCCTGCCAGACTTGCGCCGAACGCAGCCTCCATCGCTACCTTTTCGTTAGGCGCCCATTCTGCGTAAATTTCCGGATATTTGGCTGCGCATTCCGTGATCTCCGTGCTGGGTGTGCCGGGATAGCTGGAGACAAAGCTGCATCCGGCCTCGTACAGGCCGCGCGCGGCAGCCTCGTTGCCGAGCATCAGGGTTTTCATCGAGATTCCTCCTGTTCGCGGCTCAGCCGCATGAAAATTATCATTATATTTTAATCATTTCGACTGCATTCGTCAAGCTTGGGAAGGTTATGCCTTTGTCTGCTCCTCGACAAGTCTTCCGCCGCAGTAGATCTGCCGCAGAACGGGCTTTTCGATTTTCCCCGTCGGGTTGCGCGGGACTTTTGCGAAGATCACGCGGCGCGGGCGCTTATAGCGCGGCAGCTCCCGGCAGAAGTCCTGAATTTCCGTCTCCGTGCAGTCTGCACCGTCCTTCAGCTCAATAATTGCTGCTGCAATCTCGCCCAACCGCTGATCCGGCAGGCCGATCACTGCCACGTCCTTGATTTTCTCATTTCTGCGCAGGAAATCTTCGATTTGTACGGGATAGAGATTTTCGCCGCCGGAAATGATGACGTCCTTCTTGCGGTCAACCAGATAAATGAACCCGTCCTTGTCCTCACGGGCCATGTCGCCCGTCCAGAGCCAGTCTCCGTGCAGGATCTCGGCAGTCGCCTCCGGGTTTTTATAATAGCATTTCATGACGCCGGGTCCCTTGACGGCAAGCTCGCCGATCTCGCCGGGCGCAACATCGTTCCCTCGCTCGTCAAGGATGCGCGTCTACCAGAGATAGCCGGCCTTGCCGATCGCGCCGATTTTTTCGATGTTGTCCACGCCAAGATGCACACAGCCGGGGCCGATGGACTCGCTGAGGCCGTAGTTTGTGTCGTATTTGTGGTGCGGGAAGTATTTGAGCCAGCGCTTGATGAGGCTGGGCGGGACCGGCTGCGCGCCGATGTGCATGAGCCGCCACTGGTCGAGCAGATAGTGCTCAAGATTGACGCGCCCGGATTCAATGGCGTCCAGAATATCCTGCGCCCAGGGGACCAGCAGCCAGACGATGGTGCATTTTTCTTCCGTGACCGTCCGCAGGATCCACTCCGGCTTCGCGCCGCGCAGAAGCACGGCCTTTCCGCCGGAAATGAGGCTCCCGAACCAGTGCATTTTCGCGCCCGTGTGATAGAGCGGCGGAATGCATAGGAACACGTCGTCCTTTGTCTGCCCATGGTGGTGCTGTTCGGTCACGCAGGAGCAGACAAGCGCTCTGTGCCGGTGCAGGATCGCCTTCGGGAAGCCGGTCGTGCCGGATGAGAAGTAGATCGCCGCGTCGTCGTCTTCGTCCAGCGCGATGGGCGGGACGCTAGACGAACAGAAGCCCATCAGTCTGCGGCAGTCCTCGGCGTAGTCCGGCACGTTCCGGCCCACAAACAGCCGGAGTCTTACCCGCGTCAGGCCTGCCTGAATCGGGTCGAGCCGCGAAACAAATTCCGGCCCGAAGACCAGCACCTCCACATCTGCCAGATCAAGGCAGTAGGAAATTTCATCGGACGCATACCGGAAGTTGAGCGGAACGGCGATGCACCCGGCCTTGAGAATGCCGAAATAAATCGGCAGCCATTCCAGACAGTTCATCAGCAGAATGCCGCCCTTCGTGCCGCGCCGGACGTTCCGGCTAAGAAGGAAGTTTGCAAACCGGTTGGCCCGGCGGTAAAAATCCTGCCATGAAAGCTCCCGCCGGTACGGCGCGTCGGGCTGCCCCTCGGCGATCAGACTCGCCTCGCGCCAGGTAA
>HF990605.1:17036-21564 GCA_000432135.1 Firmicutes bacterium CAG:124 | reverse complement strand
GCGCTCTTCCGACGGATTGACCTCGACCAGCGCAATGTCAGACCCGTAAAGTCTTGCGTTCTGTTCCAGAAAATCAGTAATGACCATACAAAATCCTCCCTTGCAGCGGATCGCAGATAAAAGAAAACGCCCGCTGCACATTCTGAAAAAGTGCAGAGGACGAGAAGCTCCCGTGGTACCACCTCTATTTACCGCCTGCGCGGCCTCAACGGGCACGATCATGCCCACTGCGCGGTATCGGGCGCACCCGTCTTCGCCTACTTGCGGACAGACCGCGTTCAGGAAGCTGCTCGGAAAGGTATTCCGCCCGGATGCCTGTGCTGCCTTGCACCAAACGGCAGCTCTCTGGACAGGATGGATCGGGGCGTACTTGGTTTCGTCATGGCATTCATTATATCAAACTTTAACACAGTTTGTCGATGAAGTCAAGAGTCCGGCGTGATTTTTGAGGATTTTTCCAAATGTAGACGAACCGGCGCGGAAAGGCCGGATTTCACTTGCATTGCAGCATACAAAACGGTATAATAGGATTGGAATAAGATCCACGGATTTTATATATCGCCCTAGGGCGGTTTCAAAAGAAAGAGAGGAGCTCAGTATGCAGAAGCTGGCAGCATTTTTAAAACGGTTCCATTCTGGCCCTGCGGCAGACGCCTGTGAATTTCTCGGCTGTCACGCGCGCGAGGACGGCGAGGGATTTGTGTTCCGCGTCTGGGCGCCGCACGCGCAGTCCATAAGCGTCGTCGGCGACTTTAATTTCTGGAATACGGAGGATCTTCCCATGCAGAAGATCTCGGAGGGCGTATGGGAGGCCGTCTCCGTCTATGCGAAGACAGGACAAGCCTATAAATACTGCGTGACCGGCCCGGACGGCCGCATAGTCTACAAGACCGATCCCTACGCAAACCGCTGCTGCGCGCTGCCGGACACCTCCAGCATGATCGATCCGCCGGACGGCTTCGAGTGGCATGACGCGCTCTATCGTGCCCGCACCGCAAAGCAGTCCGCGATCAAACGCCCGGTCAATATCTACGAGGTCCACGCAGGCTCGTGGAAACGGCATGAAGACGGCAGCTATCTCAATTATGAGGAGCTTGCGGCGGAGCTGGTTCCCTATGTCAAGGATATGGGCTATACGCATATCGAGCTGCTGCCCATCATGGAATATCCCTACGACCCCTCGTGGGGCTATCAGATCACCTGCTATTTCGCCCCGACCCACCGCTACGGGACGCCGAAGCAGCTCATGCAATTTGTCGACACCTGCCATAAGGCCGGGATCGGCGTCATCCTCGACTGGGTGCCTGCGCACTTCCCGAAGGACGAAAACGGCCTGTTTGAGTTTGACGGGACCTGCTGCTACGAGCTTTCCGACCCGATGATGAACGAGCACCCAGACTGGATGACCCGTATCTACGATTACGGCAAGCCTGAGGTGCAGTCCTTCCTCATCTCCAATGCCTGCTACTGGCTCCGTTATTTTCACGTCGACGGAATTCGAGTCGATGCAGTTGCGTCCATGCTGTATCTGGACTATAATCGCAGACAGTTCAAGCCCAACAAATTTGGGGGCCGGGAAAATCTCGAAGCGATTGAGTTTTTGCGCAGGCTCAACGAGGCTGCGTTCCAGGCCAATCCTGCGGTCATGATGATCGCTGAGGAATCCACAGCCTTTCCGCTGATCACCAAGCCGGATTACGACGGAGGCCTCGGCTTCCTGTTCAAATGGAACATGGGCTGGATGAACGATATGCTCCAATATATGTCGCTCGATCCGCTGTGGAGAAAGGGCGACCATAACGCGCTGACGTTCTCCATGACGTATGCCTATTCCGAGAATTTTATTCTGCCGCTCAGCCACGATGAGGTCGTGCACGGCAAATGCTCGCTCGTCAATAAAATGCCGGGCAATTACGACGATAAATTCAACAATCTGCGCACGTTTTTCGCCTATCAGATCGCGCACCCCGGCAAGAAGCTCAATTTCATGGGCAATGAATTTGCACAGTTCATTGAGTGGAACTATACGCAGAGCCTCGACTGGCTGCTGCTCGGCTATGAAAAGCACCAGAAAATGCAGCATTTCGTCCGAACGCTCAACCATTTCTATCTCGAAAACCGCTGCTTCTGGGAAAACGATTCCGACTGGGACGGCTTCCGCTGGCTCTCCTGCGACGACCGCGACAATTCCATCATCGCCTTCCGCCGCATCAGCCGCAAGGGGCAGGAGCTGATCGCCGTGTGCAATTTCTGCCCGGTGCTGCGGGAGAGCTACCGCCTGCCGCTGCCGAAGGCCGGATGGTATCAACCTGTCCTCAACACCGACGACGCACAGTTCGGCGGATACGATTTCCAGCCCGCGCCCGTTCACGCAGAAAAGGACAAGCAGCCGCAGGGCGAATACGCCTACAGCGGCGTGTTCCGTGTCCCGCCGATGAGCGTTTGCTTTTATAAGCATATCAGAAATAAACCGGAGAAATAAAACAGGAACAAAGGAAAAAAACAGGAGGAGATCCAGCTATGCAATTTCAGAAAAAACGTTGTGTCGCCATGCTCCTGGCAGGTGGTCAGGGCAGCCGTTTGATGGTTCTGACGGAAAACACGGCCAAGCCTGCCGTCCCGTTCGGCGGCAAGTACCGCATTATCGATTTCCCGCTTTCCAACTGCGTAAACTCCAAGATCGATACGGTCGGCATCCTGACGCAGTATCAGCCGCTGGAGCTCAATGAGTACATCGGCAACGGCCAGCCGTGGGGTCTGAACTCCTCGCACGGCGGCGTGCAGGTCCTGCCGCCCTATGCCAAGAGCAAGAATTCCGAATGGTACAAGGGCACAGCCAACGCGATCTATCAGAACATCCCCTTTATCGAGCGCTATAACCCTGATAACGTGCTGATCCTGTCCGGCGACCATATTTACAAGATGGACTATGCCGCCATGCTCCGCTTCCATGAGCAGCGTGATTCCGACTGCACCATCGCTGTGCGCGAGGTTCCGCTGAAGGAGGCCTCCCGCTTCGGCATCATGAATACCCGCGAGGACGGTTCCATCTATGAATTTGAAGAGAAGCCAAAAAAGCCCAAGAGCACGAATGCGTCCATGGGCATCTACGTCTTCAAATGGAGCGTGCTGAAGGCGTTCTTGGAGGCGGACGAGGCTGACCGCACCAGCGAAAATGACTTCGGCAAAAATATCATCCCCGCCATTCTGAATGCGGGACACAAGCTCTACGCTTACCGGTTTGAGGGCTATTGGAAGGATGTCGGCACGATCTCCAGCCTCTGGGAGGCCAACATGGATCTGCTCGGCAAGCATCCGGCGTTTGACATTTACGGTACTGCCGGTCATAAGATTTATGCCAGAAATCAGGCAATGCCGTCAAGCTATATTGCAAAATCTGCCGAGATTCGGGAAAGTTTCGTCGCTGAGGGCTGCAACATTGAGGGCTGCATTACGCACTCCATTATCTCCACAGGCTGCACGGTCGGCAAGGGAGTGGAAATTACCGACAGCGTGATCATGCCGGATGTGACCATTGAAAACGGCGCGGTCATCCGCAGCGCCATCATCGCCGAGGGCTGCCATATCAAGGCCGGCGCCCGCGTGGGCGATTATGTTGAGGGCGAGGAACGGAAGATCAGCGTGATCGGCAAGGACAAGACCATCGCCGAGGGCACCGTGATCGATGCCGGCGCGATCGTATAAGAGAGAGGGGGATACGAACATGGAAGCAATGGGCATTATTTTCTCCAATATCTACGACAACAACATGGGTGAGCTGACCCGTGAGCGAACCTCGGCCTCCATCCCGTTCGGCAGCCGCTACCGCCAGATCGACTTTGCCCTGTCCAACATGGCAAACTCCAAGATCAGCAACATCGGCATTGTCACAAAATATAACTACCAGTCCCTGATGGACCACCTCGGCAACTGCGAGGAATGGGATCTCAAGCTGGGCGAGGGCGTCCGATTCCTGCCTCCGTATGCCACCGGCCATACCGGAGCCTACCGCGGCAAGCTCGAAGCGCTCCAGACCGCCATGCCGGTTCTCGGCCGCTGCGATGCGGAGTATGTCGTGCTGTCCGATACGACCGTTCTGTGCGCGATCAATTTTGCGGTAGTTCTGGATGAGCACATCGCCTCCGGCTGCGATATCACAGTTATTGCCAAGGCGGGCCGCGCCAACGGCAAGACCCGTCAGCCGCTGGCCGTCAAGCTCGGAGACGACGGTAAGATCGTCGATCTGGCTGTTGACTACTGCGCGCCGGAGGATTATCTGGTCGGCATGAGTATGTTCATCATGCGTCGCGACAAGCTCATTCAGGTCATCCGCGAGATGGTCCCGCATGGGAAGTACCATCTGGAACGGGATTTCATTCTGCCCGAGTACAATGCCGGCAACCTGAAGGTCAATGTCTATCCGTTCCATAACGTCGCGCTGTTCAACCAGAGCGTGGACGAGTATTTTGTCAACAACATGAAGCTGCTCGAACCCGATGTGCGCCGCAGTCTCTTCCGCAGCGAGATC
>HF990605.1:1322-16961 GCA_000432135.1 Firmicutes bacterium CAG:124 | reverse complement strand
TACCATGGACAGGCAGCGAACTGCCTGATCGCCGACGGCTGCCATCTGTTCGGCAAGGCGGAAAACTCCGTGATCTTCCGCGAGGTCGACATTGAAGACGGCGCGGAGGTTCGCGATTCGATCATCATGCAGGGAAGCAAGATCGGCGCGGGCGCATCGATCCGGTACTGCATCCTTGATAAAAATGTCACCATTCGCCCGGGCACGAAGCTGCTCGGCTCAATTGACCACCCGCTTGTGGTCGACAAAGGAGATACCGTATGAAAATCGCAGTAGTTGCCTCTGAGGCCGCGCCGTTCGTCAAGACCGGCGGCCTCGGTGACGTGATGCAGGCCCTTCCGCTTGCGCTTTCTCAGCAGAAGAACACCTATGTCAGCCTCTTTATCCCATATTACAGTCAGATCAAGTATTCCGGCAAGTGGCAGACAGAATTTTTAGGCGCGTTTGACGTGCCGCTGGCCTGGCGGCGGGAATATGTCGGCATTTTCCGCCTCAAGACCCGCCGCAAGAAGCTCCAGATCTATTTCATCGACAACGAGCACTATTTCAACCGCGGCGGCGTTTACGGCTTTGCCGACGACGGTGAACGCTATGCCTATTTCAGCAAGGCCGTCCTCGCAGCAATGAACTATCTGGAGCTTCAGCCGGACGTCGTCAGTTGCCACGACTGGCAGGCAGCGCTCATCCCGCTGCTGCTGAAAACGGAATACCGCGGCTGCTTCCCGGATGCGAAGAGCGTGTTTACGATCCACAATATCGAATATCAGGGCAAGTGCAATCTGCAATTCAACTATGACGTGCTGGGCCTTGGCGCAGGCTGCGACGAGATCCTTCGCTTTGACGACTGCACGAACTTCATGAAGTCCGCTATCGTCACAGCCGACCGCGTGACGACCGTTTCCGAGACATACGCGCAGGAGCTGCGCTATCCGTACTATTCCCACGGGCTTGACGGCGTTCTGCAAAGCAGAGGCTCAGACTTTTCCGGAATCACCAACGGCATCGATATGCAGGTTTTTGATCCCGCGAAGATTGAGAACATCGCGCAGAACTTCACTGCAAAGACGCTTCGCGAGGGGAAAATCGCAAACAAGCTTGCCCTCCAGCAGCGCGTCGGCCTGCCGGAGGACCGTGACGTAGCTGTTCTGGCCATGGTCACGCGTCTCGTCGGGCACAAGGGCATTGATCTGCTGTGCTACATCGCCGAGCGCCTGATCCAGCGCCGCATCCAGCTTGTCATCATCGGCACAGGCGAAGAAAAATACGAATGGTACTTAAACACCTTGCGTGAACGGTTTGGCGATAAGGTCTCCGTCAATCTGCTCTTTGACGGCGGGCTTGCGAACCTTGTCTACGCTGCGTCCGACCTGTATCTCATGCCGTCGAAATCCGAGCCATGCGGCCTGTCGCAGCTCATTGCCATGCGCATGGGCTCCGTCCCGGTCGTCAACGCAACAGGCGGACTCAAGGATACGGTCTGGCCGTATAACGAAGCGGATGAGACGGGGCGCGGCTTTACCTTCCAGAGCTACAATGCGGACGATTTCCTCGCCGCCATTGACCGCGCGCTTGCGCTGTACTATAATGAGCCGGAAAAATGGCTGCGCCTCGCCGAAAATGATATGGCGGTCGATTCCAGCTGGGACGTTCCGGCGCAGAAATACATGGCGCTGTTCCAGAACGTCTGCGGACAGTAAGCGCCCTTGAAAAAGATATTAGAGAAAAAGGACATATAGAAGCATGACAAAAGAGAACCTTCTTCAGCACTTACAGGAATGCTGCGACCGGCTGTTCGGCTGCTCGCTCGAAATGGCAACGGAAAAACAGGTATATCGCGCTGTATGCGTCGCCGTGCGCGAGCTTCTGGAGGACGACCGCCGTGCGTTTGTTGAGCAGACGCGTGCAGAGCAGCGCAAGCAGGTCTATTATATGTCGATGGAATTTCTGGTCGGCACGAGCCTGCGCAACAACCTGTACAACATGGGACTTCTGGAACCGGCAGGGGAGATCCTGCATGATCTCGGCTTCAGCCTGGAAAGCCTCTGCGCGCTTGAGCCGGATGCCGGACTTGGCAACGGCGGCCTGGGCCGTCTGGCCTCGTGCTATATGGACGCAGCGACCGGTCTGAATTATCCCGTGACCGGCTTCTCCATCCGATATGAGTTCGGCATCTTCCGCCAGAAGATCGTCGACGGCTGGCAGATGGAATTCCCGGATAACTGGCTCGAAATGGGCGATGTGTGGCTGCATACCCGCAAGGACGACGCTGTAGAGGTTCGCTTCGGCGGACAGGTGCACGAGTGGATGGACGGCGACAAGTTCAAGACCGCCCAGACAGGCTATCAGTCCGTCATTGCTGTCCCGCACGATTTGTACATTTCCGGCTATGGCTCCAAGGCCGTCAACAAGCTTACGCTCTGGAGCGCCAGTATGCCGCAGAGCTTTGACATGAACGCGTTCTCGCGCGGCGATTATGTCCGCGCGCTCGAGCAGAATACCATGGCCGAGGCCATTTCGAAGGTTCTCTATCCGGCAGACGACCACATCAACGGCAAGCGTCTGCGTCTGCGCCAGCAGTATCTGCTGGTGTCCAGCTCACTGCAGTCGATCCTGAACGAGCATCTGAAAAATTACCATACGCTTGATAACCTGGCTGACAAGGTTGCCGTGCACATCAACGATACGCATCCGGCACTCTGCGTGCCAGAGCTGATGCGCCTGCTGGTCGACGAGCACGACTACAGCTGGGAACGCGCGTGGGAGATCACCTGCGCGACGCTTTCCTACACCAACCATACCGTCATGGCCGAGGCACTTGAGCGTTGGCCGGTCGATCTGTTCCGGGAGCAGCTGCCGCGCATTTACGCCATCTGCCAGGAGATCAACCGCCGCCTCATGGAAAAGCTGCACTGCGTCTATCCGAACGATCCCGGCAAGTGGGAGTATATGGCCGCTGTCACGAACAGCGAGGTCCGCATGGCGAACCTCTGCCTGGCCTGCTGCCATAAGATCAACGGCGTTTCGCAGCTGCACACGGATATTCTTGAAAAAACCATCTTCAGGGATTATTATAATCTCGATCACAGCCGTTTCCTGAACATTACCAACGGCATTGCGTACCGCCGCTGGCTGTGCCAGTCGAACCCGGCCCTGACCGGCTATCTGCAGTCGCTCATCGGCGACGGCTTCCTGAACGACGCGAACGCGCTCGAAGCGCTGCTCCAGTACCGTGACGATCCTGATGTTCTGGAAAATCTGCAGGCCATCAAGCGCAAAAACAAGGTACGCCTTGCCGCTTATATCGCGAAGCACAACGGTGTCAACGTCGACCCGGATTCGATCTTCGACGTGCAGGTCAAGCGCCTGCATGAATACAAGCGGCAGCTGCTGAATGTCCTGCATATCCTGACGCTTTACAACGATATCAAGGATCACCCGGAAAAGCCGGTCTATCCGCAGACATTCATCTTCGCGGCCAAGGCCTCCGCAGGCTATTATCTGGCCAAGCAGATCATTTCGCTCATCGTCGCCGTTTCCAATCTTGTAAACTCTGACCCGCAGGTGCAGAACAAGCTCAAGGTGGTCTTCATTGAAGACTATAAAGTCTCGCTGGCCGAGATCATCATTCCGGCTGCCGACCTGTCCGAGCAGATCTCCGTTGCGGGTAAGGAGGCCTCCGGTACCAGCAACATGAAGCTGATGATCAATGGCGCGGTCACGCTCGGCACGCTCGACGGCGCAAACGTCGAGATTCGTGAGCGCGTGGGCGACGAGAATATGTTCCTGTTCGGCATGACGGCCGACGAGGTGCAGGCGCTGTGGCAGCGCGGCTATGACCCGCGCCAGTTCCTGACGCCGGAGCTTGACAGAGTTCTGCAAATGCTGACCTCCGGCGTGCTGGGGCAGCGCTTTGACGATGTCGCCGCTTCGCTCCTGACGCCGCGCTTCGGCGCTGCCGACAGCTACATGACCGTCGCGGACTTTGCAAGCTACAAGGCTGCCAAGGCGCACGCGGTCGAGGTCTATCAGGACCGCACCCGCTTTGCAAAGATGTCCCTCACAAACATCGCAAGAGCCGGCATTTTCTCCTCCGACCGCTCGGTCGAGCAGTACGCCAGGGAAATCTGGGATCTGTAAGCACCACAGCAAATATTCCGAAGGGGCCGACAAGCATCGTCGGCCCCTTCCCTGATGAAATGGACGGTACGCCACATGAGAATTCTATTCGACAGCAAGCTTTCGCAGTTCAAAACGCCCTTCGGAACGCTCAAACGGCAGGAGGTCTGCACGCTGCACATCATGATCCCGTGCTCCTGCCGCACAACGGCGGTCGGCCTCGTTTTGCAGGCGGAAAACGGTGCGGAGCTGCGCCGTGTCCCGTTTGCAAAGCAGTCAGACGATACGCTCTACGATACCTGGGGCGGAGAGCTGACGATTTCCGATGCCGGACTGTATTTCTATTACTTCCATATCACCACGCAGGATGGCGCGTTCCGCCTGTTCAAGCAGGGCGAAAGCGACACGAACATGGAAGACGGCGGCCTCTGGCAGCTCAGCGTTCTGGAGGAAAAATTCCCCGTCCCGGACGACTGCGCGGGCGCAATCATGTATCAGATCTTCCCAGACCGCTTTTTTCAGGCCGGAGTTTGTGACCTGACCGGGAAGATCACGCCCTATTGGGTGCATGAGAACAAGGACGACGTGCCGGTCTATCTGCCGAACGCCAACGGCGAGGTGCTCAACAACGACTTTTACGGCGGAAATCTGAACGGCATCCGCGAAAAGCTTCCGTATCTGCACGCGCTCGGTGTGGAGATTTTATATCTAAATCCGATTTTCTATGCATGGTCGACGCACCGGTACGATACCTGTGATTACAAGCGCATCGACCCCATGCTCGGCTCGGAGGCGGATTTCCGCGCGCTCTGCGGCGCGGCGCACGCGCTGGGCATGAAGATCATTCTCGACGGCGTATTCAGCCATGTCGGCAGCCGCAGCGCGTATTTTCAGCAGGCGATCCATGACCCGGCCTCGCCGTACCGCGGCTGGTTCCGGTTCAAGCAGTATCCAAACGTCTACGACAGCTGGTGGGGGATCACGACGCTGCCGTGCATTGACAAGCTGAACCCGGATTATATGGACTATATCATTGACAGTGACGACAGTGTTGTTGTCCGCTGGCTGAAGCTTGGCGCGGACGTTGTTGTCCGCTGGCTGAAGCTCGGCGCGGACGGCTGGCGGCTGGACGTCGTCGACGAGCTGCCGGACGCGTTTCTCGCACGCCTGCGTGCGCGTATCCGGCAGGTCAAGCCGGACGCGATTCTGATCGGCGAGGTCTGGGAGGATGCGTCCAACAAGATCGCATATGACTGCCGCCGCCGGTATTTTACCGACCGGCAGCTCGATTCCGTCATGAACTACCCGTGGCAGAAGGCGATCCTGCGCTATGTGCGTGGGGAGGATGACGGGACAGGACTTGGCGCGTCTATTCGCACGATTGCGGAGAATTACCCGCCCGATGTGCTGCAGGCTGTGATGAATATTCTGTCCACGCACGACACCCCGCGCGCCATCAACGCGATTCTCAATCCGCGTGACGGCGACCGGACAGAGCTGGCCCGGCGGCACTTTACGGCGGAGCAGCTTGCAGAGGGGAAAAAACGTCTCAAAATGGCGGCATTTTTACAGTTTATGCTCCCCGGTATGCCGTGTATTTATTACGGCGACGAGGCGGGCATGACCGGCTACCGCGACCCGTTCAACCGCGCGTATTATCCGTGGGGCAGGGAAGACGGCAATTTAATCTCGTTCTACCGCTCACTGGCGCGCGTCAAAAAAGCTTCGGCCGCCCTGCGGCGCGGCACGGTTCTGGTATTGGAAGCGGGCGGCGGACGTCTGATGCTGCTGCGGCAGTATGAGGGCAAAAACGTGGCAGTCTGCTGCAACCGCTCGGAAAACCCGTGGACGCTTCCGCACAGCGGCACGATCCTACTCGGCGGCGGCATCGCCGAATATACCGGCGAAACGCTCACCCTCGGTTGCGGCGGCTTATGCGCCATGGAGCGCGAATAATATACGGAGGCAATTCAAATACAAATCAGAGCTGCAGCGTGCTCAACTCGCTGCAGCTCTGACAAGACATGAGGAAGGAACCCGGAGCAGGCATGATTTCGGTCATGCCTGCTTTTCGTTCCAATAGCCGTCCTTTTCAGCTTGCCGCGCCAAGCGTATCCGCAAGCGCGGTATCGGCGGAGAAGGTACTGAGATTGTAGAGGAAAAGAACATCGGTCACGCCGCGCTGCGTCATAAGCTGCTCTACATCGTCGTAGTAATAGCGCGGATCGATCATGACGATCTGCTGATAGTAGGGGATGAGGAACGGTACGAAGCTGTTCGCATAGGAATCCTTGAAAATCAGCAGGATTTTCCCATTATTTGCGGTCGTTTTGATGGTGACAAGCGGATGGTTGCCGCCGAAAAAGACGGTGTATTTGTCTTTCGTATCCAGCGCAGAATCGACAAAGACAGAGCCGGCCTTTTCCTGCGTGCTGTCGTAGAGCACATAGTAGCTCACATCGGTGCCGAGCGGCTCATAGGCCGTGATCGTATCCTCGGCGGTGTGCTTGCCGCTCTTAGAGGCAAGCGTGCCCTCAAAGGAGTTGGTCAGGACATGGACGCGATAGTTCGTGATCGGCATCTCGATCCCAAGCAGCTCCGCCGAGGCGTCAAAGGCGCAGTATGCGCCGAGGCTTGTCCAATGGTGGTCAGTGCGGTAAAAAACGCCGTCCCTGACGTGGGCTTTCAAAGCCAGCGTCACATCCGCATACTGCATACAGGGCGAAAGCGCCTGATTGACGGTGAACAGATCCTCCTGCTGATTGTGCGCAGGCGCGTTTGCAGGAAGATAATCGCGCATAACGAGGGAGGCGTTTGGGACGATCATCGCCGACATGCGGAGATCATCGTGCTTCGCGGCGAACTCCTTCATCGCTGTCAGCGTCCGGTCGAGCACAGCCGGATCGGGGGCCTCCGGGATCTCAATCAGATAATTGTCCTGACAAAGGTAAACGCCGTTGGACTCCTTCTGCCCAAGCAGCTGGTCGATCCGCAGCTTGGCGGAAATCCAGTGGTCGCGCGCAAAGAACTGATCTGCAAAGGCAGACTGCAGCTTCGACATAAAGCTTCCGTCCAGAACTGAAGCCGCCGTCAGCGCCGGATAGGCTTGAAGCTTTCGGTTCTCATTTTCCGAGAAATCGCGCTTCGTGTGAAGCAGATTGACAAGGCCGAAGACAAGCAGAACCACGGCAAGCAGCGCAGCCAGAAGGACTCCATGCAGCTGGCTGTTGCGCTGAAGGATCAGCTGCTGCTTTTCAGAGTCCTGCCTGCGCTTTTTTTGCGGATTCATGGGATCACCTCGCTTAGAACTGAGCATAGAGGAAGGATTGATAGGTGGCGTTCGTCATATACGGGACGCAAAGCAGGAAAATGCCGATCAGAAGCAGCGCAGAAAGCACAAGGCCAGGACTGCGCCGCGAGAACACGAGATGCCGGTAAAGCGTCCGAATCCATGGGCCGCAGCCAAGAATGCCGAGTACAAGAAGCTTCCAGTTTGCTGCAAAATAGTATTTTGCGGTGGAATCCCAAAACGCGCGGCTCCCGGCACCGAACATCCGCCCAAGATAGAAAATCGCCGAGGAAAAATCAGGAGAGAAGAACAGCACCCAGCCGACGATGACGGCCAGCAGCGTCAGAATATGGCGAATCGGGGAGGGCGTCTTTGCAAGGATGCCTTTGAGCGGATACTTTTCCAGCAGCAGCAAAATCCCGTGATACAGGCCCCATGCCACAAATGTCCACGACGCGCCGTGCCACAGGCCGGTCAGGATCCAGACGATCAGCAGGTTGCGGATGCACTTTGGCGTGCTTACACGGCTGCCGCCAAGCGGGATATACACATAGTCACGGAACCAGCGGCCAAGGGAAATGTGCCATCTGCGCCAGAACTCCGTCAGGGAAGCAGAGAGGTAGGGATGGTCGAAGTTGGCGTCAAAGTCGAAGCCGAACAGCTTCGCCATGCCGATGGCCATGTCGGAATAGCCGCTGAAGTCAAAGTAGAGCTGAAGCGAATAGCAGATCGCGCCGAGCCACGCCGACCCGCCGGAAAGCGAACCGGATGAGAGTGCGGAAATACTCTGGAACGCGGCACCGAGATTATCGGCCAGCAGCACCTTTTTCGCAAGGCCAAGAACGAGCATCGGGACAGCTTCGGAAACCTTGTACAGCGTCACCGGATGCGATTTCAGCTGCGGCTCGAACTGTGCGTACTCGACGATCGGGCCGGAGATCATTTTCGGGAAAAAGCTGACATAAAGGCAGAAATCCAGCGGATTTTTCTGCGCGGGCGCGCGACGGTGGTAAACGTCCGAAAGATACGACAGGTTCTGGAAGGTGAAGAAGGAAATGCCGAGCGGAAGCGCCGCAGACGGCGCGTTCAGCGTGAACGGCAAAATGGCGTTGAGCGTTTCGATGGCAAATGCGGCGTATTTGTAAAAGCCGAGAAGCAGCAGATTGAACAGCACGCCGATCACAAGAAGGAATTTTGTGCCGCGCCGCCCCAATTCTGCGCAATTGCCGATGTCCAGGCCGACACAATAGTTGAAAACCGTTACCAGCAGCAGAAGCAGCAGATAGACCGGAGAACCCCATGCATAAAAAACGAAGCTGATCAGAACAAGAAGTGCGTTCTTGCAGACACGTGGGCAGACCAGGTACAGGATCAGGCTGACCGGGAGAAACGCGAAGACAAAAAAGAGCGTGCTCAGATTCACGACGGTTCCTCCTTAAAGCGCTTTCAGAAACGCCTGCGCGGCAGCGGCTGCGTTCTCATGCACAACGAACAGGATATAATTGCCCTGTATCTCCACAACGGAGTTGGAGAGCAGATCATACTGTTCAACGCCATAGCCCTCGAAGCTCTTCATCTGCGTCTGCCTGCGGGCCTGAATGGCGTCAGAAACGGACGTCTGCTGCGAGAGATCGGAGAGCTTGACGAGCAGCAGCTCCCGTGCCCCCATATTTGTGGCCGGATAATAGAGCAGGCAGCCGTCCATTTCAGACGGTGCAAAGCCATAGAGCCGCCGCACCATCTGCGCGTCCGCCTCCTGCATATCCGTCAGATCGATCGATTGCAGAACGGCACTGCTGACAGCGTCAAAGGACGCGCTGCTCTGCCGGTTCTGCATCGTCTGCGTGTAGAGAAAGCCCGCGGTCGCCAGAGCGGCGGCAAAGGCGAAAATGCGCAGGAGGATGCTCACGATTCCCACGCGGCGGGCCGCAGGCTGCGCAGCAGCAGTGTCCGGAGCAGGCACGTCTTCTGTGACAGCGGACTTTTCCGGCGCGGGGGCCTTGTTGCCTTCCGGCGTTTTCACCGGCTCGCGGATGGGCTGCGGGTCGGGAATGGGGGCAGCGGCGGTTTTGCGGCTGGCCGGAGCGTTGTCCAAAAACTCTGAAAAGTCGACCCCATCGATCACAAGCGGGGCGGATGGGGCAGGGGAAGCGGGCTGCTTCTGCGCCGGAACGGCCTGCTTGGCCGCTTTTTTTGTGGGTGCAGAGCCGAATTCGGCCAGAATATCGTCAATCGCCTGCTCCTTCAGCTCCGGCGAAAGGCTGCTTCCGCCGCGCAGGAGCAGGTCATTCAGCTGCGGATTCGTTTGATTCAAGGGCAAAGACATCATCATATACCTCAGCAATCAGTTCGGTACCCCAAAGCGGGTAAAAGCCGCCCAGCAGGTGCACGCCGTCGTCCTGATAAAGATCCGTGTGTTCTTCGCAGAGCTGCGTAATGTCCACGTACGGCGTGCCATTTTCCTCGCAAAAGGCGCGCACGGCGTCGTTGTAGTCCGGGATCTCCCGCCATGCGGGGCCGCGCTTGAACGCGGGTTCAAGGGCGGGGATGATGGAGCAGACATAGACCGTGGCGTTCGGAAGGTGCTCCTTGAGCAGGGCAAGTGTGTTGTTGATTTCGTTTACATAATCCTCTGGCGTTGGCCAGTACCCGATGCCGACGTCATTGATGCCATAGGTCAGGAAAATGATCGACGGATTCAGCGCGACAAGCTCCTCCAGGTGGTCAATGACCTTTTTGATGGTCGCGCCGGAGTCGGCGAACACGCGCTCAGGGGCCAGATAGCCATAATAGGTGAAGCCTGACGTTCTGGAGTCGCCGAGCATGGCGTAATCCTCAAACAGCGACCAGACGGAAATTTCTCCGCTGTAGAGCTTTGCGCGCCATTCGTCCCGCATCGCATCCAGCTCCGCCTGACGGATGGCCTTGAGCTCCGCTTCCACGTCGTCGGGGCTGTGTGCCTCCTGCTCCTGAAGCCATTGCACGCCGGATGCGACCTCCGCATCCGTTGCGGAGGCAGCGGCGCGCTTCGCCGGGAACACAAAAATCCATAAAATCAGCAGCAAAAAAAGAACCAGAGGCAAAAGCGTCAGCATCCTCCAGCTCCAAGCCCTCGCATTCATCAGCGTAACCCCCAGAGGTGAAAGTCAACCGGATATCAAGCCTGACCATTATAGTATAGCGCCACCGGTTTGTCTACAAAAATTGACAAAATACGCGCTGATTTTTTCGGGGGCTGAGCTTTTGGCGAGGAGATAAAACCCCCGCAGCCGAAGCTGCGGGGGCGCGCTCATACTGTATGCTGTTCGGATTTCGTGTCAGCCATGATAGGTTCTGTATCGGTGAACATCAGCTGCTTCTGATGCTCTGTGAGCTTTTGCGTATTTTCCAGCGCCTCCATCTGCCCAAAGCAGGCGGAAAGATTGGTGTATGGCATGTCGGAGCCATAGAGCAGATGCGTCTCGTCCACGTTCCGCAGCAGCAGTTCCAGCTGCTTCTGGTCGGAGTGTCGGGATTCAAACCCGAGGCCTCTTGGTCCCGAAGGTTGGTCGGATATTTTTAGCGGACATTTCAAGGCATTTTCGCACCTTTCTGCTCAGAAAATTTCGCAGCTTCGTCGTTTCCAGCACGGATAATTCCACCTGATTTTTCCGCGTTTGGGTCACGGTTTGGGTCAGGACAGAAAACCAGCGGCGCAGAATCTGCGCCGCTGTAAACAAAGAATAGCGGCTTTCAGCCATTGCTGCCAAAGGCACTCTGCCTCTGGCAGTTTTTGCGTCTACGCAAAAATACGTAGGATAAATACGTAGTTCTACATATTTATTCGCATCCACACTTCTTGGTATAATTGCACCAAGAAAAGAAAAAACAGAAAAATAAATTTAGGCAAAAATGCAAAGAAAGAGGATGATTTGATGGATGAGGAAATGATGTTTGAGATGTCCGCAGGTTCTCTTGAGGGTCTGCCTTCCGTTGGTGAGATGTTTGATCTCACGGGAAAAGTTGCTGTTGTGAGCGGTACAATCGGTCTGGCGCTGAGCGTCATTTACCGGCTGGCGTCCTGCGGCGCGAAGGTCGTCTTCGGCGCACGGCGCGAGGTCATCGGCCAGATGGCGGAGGAACGTCTGCGGGAGATGGGCCTTGATGTCCGCTTCCATAAGCTCGATGTCAGCAGCGTGGAGAGCTGCCGGGAGATCGTTGCGTTTGCGGAGCAGACCTATGGCACGGTGGATATTGTAGTCCCGGTCGCAGCGGCATTTTTCGCCCGCGCGTTTGTGGATATCAAGGAGTCAGAATACGACCGCATCGTTGATGTCGACCAGAAGGGTCAGTATTTCCTTGTGCAGGCTGCCGCGCGAAGCATGATCCGCGGCAAAAAGGGCGGCAAGGTCGTGACGGTCGCGTCTGTTGCGTACCGTGGCGAGGATATGCCGAAGCTCGCTATGATGACGGCTTATAATACCGCGAAGGCCGGCGTTGTCGGCATGACGCGCGGCATTGCCAAGGAGCTCAAGCAGTACGGCATCAACGTCAACTGCGTGGCTCCCGGCGGCATGGTCACGCCCGGCGCGATCTTCAATAATACGACTACGGCGGAGCTGTACGGTCCGGAGTGGACGCGCTATGTGACAGAATATGGTGCAGGCGTGCCTGTCGCGCCGAATCCGGATGAGATCGCGCGGATGATCCTCACACTCTGCACGCCGGTTTCAGATTTTATGTACGGTCAGACCGTTGAGGTCGACGGCGGCAGCCAGTTCTCGTTCCAGGACAAACCCTGGAGCTACACCATGGAGGGCGGTCTGCACGCATAAGGCCGCAACGCTGTAACCTTCCGGCAGTTGCCGGGCAAAATAGAAAGGAGCTACCACTATGGCTATCACATCCAAAAGCACCTTGCGCGACGTTCTTGCCGACCCGCGCGCCGTTGCTGTCATCGAGGAGTATGTTCCCGGATTCGTTGAGGAAAAGGCTGACCTGCTCGGTCCGGTCCTCGGCATGAAGATCAATATGCTGCTCAAATTCCCGCAGGCAGGCTTCAAAAAGGAAGATGTTGCGGATATCTGCGCGAAGCTCGACGCGCTCGACGCCTGAGTTTTCAAGAATAAAGAAAAGGAGTATAGAATATGTCTGAAAAAGCCGATGTCAAGAGCTCAAGAATGCAAAAGGGTCGTAAGACGATCAACTACCTGCAGAAGCTCAGGGATGAGGGCACGCCCATCGTTCAGATGTGCCCGGGTCCGCGTGATCAGTTCTGGACCATGGCCGCTGAAATGGCCGATGTCGATATCTGCCGCCTGACCGTTCCCGGCGATGGCTCCGATCCCGAAATGCAGATCAAGCTCGCACCTTACTGGATCAAGTGCGTCCGCAACGCGGCGAAGATCATCCACATCAACTTCTACATGCAAACCCCGACCTACGCTTCCAAGGAAGCGGCTGTTGCCAACGGCGCTCTGTACATGAACTGTGGCGCGGACTCCTTGCTGCCCATGGGTATCACGAACGAGACGCTCAAGTATATGACGGACAACTATCTGGTCGTGTTCGGCCACATTGGCGCACTGTCCGGCTGGCAGACCAGCCGTCAGGGCGGCTATAAGCGTCTGGGTCAGACAGCTGAGAGCGCAATGGAAGTGTTCAAGATGGGTTATGAGTATCAGGAGAACGGCATGATGGCCATGACCATCGAGCTGACGCCGATCGAGGTCACGAACGCGATTGCCAAGAAACTGCGCGTTCCCGTCATCTCCATCGCGGCCGGCGGCGCGGCGGACGGCTGCGAAATGGTCGACTTCGACACCTTTGGCATGATGCCGAAGCTGGCTTCCCATGCCAAGGTCTATGGTGAGTTCTTCCCGTTCGCCGTCGAAGCTTACATGAACTGGGCGGAAGATGTGCGTGAGCACAACTATCCTGAAGACAAGCACGGCTACCACATGGATGCCGCAGAGCTTGAAAAGTTCATGAACGCGCTCGAAAAGTTCTAAGACTGTTTCTGCGTCAGCGCAGAAGCAGAGGGTCAACCATCCCTGCCGTCAGCTTTTGTGCACGCACAGACATAAGCCGGAGTCCTGCATTGATTGCCAGCGGGGCTCCGGCTTCCTCCAAATTATCGTTTCTTTTTTTCTGAAAATCAGGTATACTGGATAAAAAGACAACGGGAGGATGGAAAAATGCCGCATCAGGAGATCCCATGGAAGCAGATCTATGATCTTTCTCTGCAATGCTGTAAGTACCGCAGTACCAAGTCCTTTTCGGTCAGTCTGCTGCGCGAAATGAACCGGCTCGTGCCCTTTGATGAAGCGGTCGTGTTCTATCTGAACGGCAATTTGAAAATTACCGATTACTACCTCTACAACATCAACCCCAAGTGGATGAGCCTATATCTGGGCTATTATTCGAACGCTGACCGCGGTGCATATGGTCTTGTGCAGCGCGATCTTGATAATCTCGACGGCGTATACGTCCATCAGTGGAGCTTCGAGCAGTCCGGAGAGGTCATCCCAGACTATATCCGTCCGCGCAATCTGGTCAGCACACTGGGCTTTCCGATGCGCGACGCAACCGACCGTATCCGCACGATCTTCGCGCTTGACCGACTGTCGGACGCACCCTATACCGACTGGGAGATTGAGACGGTCAGGTCGATACGAGAGCTTTTGAAGCTGTTTCACCGGCTGCTTTTTACATGTGCGGACGACGAAGCCGCGCAGCTTACATCCCGCACAGAGCTGCAGACACTTACGCCGCGCGAAATGGAGATCGTCAATCTGCTCGAACAGGGTATCACGCCTGCGAACATTGCGCATATTCTGCACATCACCGTGCCGACCACGAACCGGCACATTTATAACATCTACAAAAAGGTGAACGTCAATTCCCGTGCAGAGTTGATGGCAAAGATCAAATAAGAAATTTTAGGCACGAATGCCTTTTGCGATAAAAGAGGACAGCTTATGCAAATTACGTTTCAGTCAGAAGCGCGTGGGAAATTGCTGCGCGGCGCAGATCAGCTCGCGGACACAGTCAAAATCACGCTTGGCCCAAAAGGACGAAATGTGGCACTGTATCAGAAGCGGAACGCACAGGGGGCGAAGCTCTCTGACCGCGCGGGAAGCGGCGCACCAGTGCTCATCACGAACGACGGCGCAAGCATAGCGGAATCGATCGTCCTGCCGGACGCGCTGGAGAATGCCGGTGCGCAGCTTCTGCGGCAGGCAGCGGAGAAAACGAACGCCGACGCCGGAGACGGCACGACAACCGCAATTGTGCTGGCGCAGGCGCTTCTGCATGAGCTGCTCCGTCTGCGGAGCGCAGGCGCGGACGCAATGGCACTGCGGCGCGGCGTAGAAGCTGCGGGACGCGCAGCGTGCGATGCCCTGCAAATGCTTGCGCGTCCGGTGGACACCGAGGAAGCGCTGACACAGGTCGCGGCAGTCTCCTGTCAGGATGAAGCGCTTGCCCGGCTTGTCGGGCAGGCGTGCTTTGCAGTCGGACGTGAGGGCGTCGTGACGGTCGATGACGCGCAGAAGCAAGAGACAACAGTAGAAATTCGCCAAGGTATCGTCCTTGAACGCGGATTCCTTGCGCCAGAAATGACGACGAACGAGGAAAAGACTGCCGCCGAGCTGGATGATCCGCGCATTTTGCTCTGTGACAGCAAGCTCGACAATGTACAGGAGATCTTACCGGCGCTCATTGCCTGCGCAGAGGACGGCTGCGACCTGCTTATCATCTGTGAGGCGCTGAGTGGCGACGCACGCAGCACCATCCTGCGCACAGACATGGACGGCGATATCAAGATCGTCTGCATCGAAGCACCGCTTTACGGCGATGGCCGCCGCTGGCGCATGGAGGATCTGGCGGTGCAACTTGGCGCGGTGTATTTCCAGAAGGCGCTCAATATGGATTTGCGCAGCGTAAACCGCAAGGATTTCGGCACGGCGGCACACGCGCGCGTCACGAAGCAGCAGACCGTAATCTCTGGCCCCGGCGGCGACAAGGCTGCCGTGGAAGCGCGTGTGCGTGAACTGCGGTATCTGGCTGCGAACGAGGACTATGAATTTAACCGCAAGCGCCATCAGGAGCGCCTTGCGCAGCTCTCATCCGGCGTTGCGACCATTCACGCGGGCGGACGGACGCAGACGGAGCTTTGGGAGCGAAAGCTGCGGCTGGAGGATGCCGTCCATGCCGCGCAGGCGGCGCAGCTCGAGGGCGTTGTGCCGGGCGGT
>HF990605.1:0-1303 GCA_000432135.1 Firmicutes bacterium CAG:124 | reverse complement strand
GTGCCGGGCGGTGGAACGGCGCTGGTTCGGCTCATCCCTACGATAAAAAGCTGTGCGGATGCGCTGCGCGGAGATGAAAAGACCGGCGCACTGGCGGTCATTCACGCACTGGAAGCACCGGTGTGGCAGATCGCGGAAAATGCCGGTCGGGACGGAAGCACAATCGCGGCAAAGCTGCGCGGTCTGCCGGAGGCCATAGGCTATGATGCGGGCGCAGACCGATTTACAGACATGGTGCAGGCCGGAATCCTCGACCCGGTGCGCGTCACGCGCACGGCGCTGCAAAGCGCCCTGTCCGTGAGCGCAAGCATGCTGACGACAGAAGCCTGCATTACCGGAAACGACCAGAGCACGGAGGCATGACGGTATAATGACGCAGGAGATGTTATTTTCAAAATACGCGGAACAATATCCGCTGACCGTTCCGCAGGAAGCCGTAGAAAATGAGCTTCAGCTGCTGATCCTTGAGGAAAAACAGCGCATCCAATATGAGACGCTGACAGGATTTGCGGTGCACCTTTCTCCGCAGGAGGAGCTGAACAAAAAAATGGAAGCGCTGCAGGCGGAAGCCCTACGCCGGGCAAAGGAGATGCTCGTCCTGCGCGAGATTATGGCAGCACAGACGTTCCCGGTGACACCGGAGGAGCTGGAAGCCGAAGCTGCGGCGATCGCCCGACGTCAGAATACAACCGTCGCGGAACTTAAGCGGTTTCTCGGCGAAGACCTCGCCATGTTGCAAAGCGACCTGAAAAAGCGCAAAGCCGCCGCCTGGGCCTGCGAACAGATGGCCGCAGCGGGTTGACGACCGCGATACTGTTATCCTGCCGCAGCCAAATGATAAGTGAAGATGAATGGAAACCGGCAGCGGGAGCAAATGCTCCTGCTGCCGGTTTCTTATATGACCGTCGCCAAAGCCGGGCGGTGGTCATTTTGCGTTCCCAAAATATTTTTTCAAAGCAGGCTGTTCAAAACGCGATTTTCTGTCGGATCAAATAGGGGGACTTTTCAAAACCGCCAACGACGCATTTTCGAGTGAACATTTTGTGAACTTTTGCGAAAAGGGTTCTAAAAAGTGCGTTCTCGCTGCCTACCACATGAGAGACTTTTTCGGAGGGGTTCGAACAGGCAGCGCAGGCGCGGAAATGTAAATGATCTGTGAATTTTCTAGAAAAGGCTTCTAAAAATCGCGTTCCCGTGGCCTATGCAGTGAGGGGGTTTTTTGAGGGACACCGCTCAAAACGCAAAATTCTGTCGGATCAAATAGAGGGAGTTATTGCTGGACGTAAAATATCTTCCCCTCTGA
>HF990604.1:2377-5837 GCA_000432135.1 Firmicutes bacterium CAG:124 | reverse complement strand
AGGGATTTGAACCCCCGACCTCCGGGTTATGAGCCCGACGAGCTACCGAACTGCTCTATCCCGCGATGTTGACTTTTTGCTCCTGAAAGCTGGACGCTAACTCTAAGGGTTATGAGCCCGACGAGCTACCGAACTGCTCTATCCCGCGATATAGTGCTTTCTAAAGAGCTTTATTATAATAGCACAGGCAGTCGGTGCTGTCAAGGGGGTATCCGCGGATTTTTTGCGTACAAAATCCGCGGATACCCGACAATTTACCAGATGCACAGCAGGGAAAGCGTGACGGCGCCGAAGATCATCCAGACGCGCATGGACTTTTTGCCCGTCAGGTGGGTATAAAGCGCACAGGCGCTGCCGAACAGGAGAACGCACACGAGCCAGGTGCTTTGCAGGCGCTTGGGCGTGAAGCCGAAGCAGTCGATATAGAGCACGAGCTTGGACAGGGCGACGACGGCGAAGAGCATACTCTCGATCAGAAGCGCCGCCGTCATCCAGCGCACGGGACGGCTTTCCCGCCGGGCGGTGCGCGAGACGAGCCAGAAGAGGGTAAAATTGATCGCCATGACGCGGCAGAGCTCGAAGAAGCCCTGACGGGCGTACTCCGCGACCGTGAAGCTCTCCGGGAGCGTCCGCGTGAACGCGCCGAACAGATAACGGCCCTGCACGAAGAAAAACGCGAGATAGAGCGCGCTGAACACGCCCAGCGCTGCGAGCCAGACGGCCTCCGGCACGACGCGCAGCTTTGGCAGAGCGGTTTCTGCGGACGCGCCGTGTTTCCGCATCGTCTCGGGCGTTTCGCGGCCAAGGCCCGCGAGCAGGCCGAAGACATAGGCCCCGACGGGAAGGCTGAGGAGAAAGCGATAGAACCACACTTGATCGAGATCGAGTGTCAGCGCGTCGCGCAGGCCCTCCAAAAGGCTGCTGAACGTGTCGTCTGCCGCGGACAGCTGCGTCATGGCCATGACGAGCAGCACCAGCACGACGAATGCGGCCAGCACGGCGGCTGCGACGGCTCCGGCGTTGACCTTCCGCTCTTTTTTGGGCTTCAGCGCGAACAGCACGCAGCGGATGCGCAGGAAGAAATTTTTGAATGGGATGATCACAAACGCATACAGCGCGTCGAGCGGCAGCAGATGGCCGCTTTCGCCGCCGGTCAGCCGCCCGGAACGGCTCATGAGCCAATAGACGGCGAAGATATGCAGGATGAACAGCAGCAGTTTTTCCGAAAGGATATATTCATGGTTGACAAGCTCGGGATAGCGCGAATCGTACTGGTACGGGTGCAGCCCGCGCCAGGCGATGCAGCCGGTCACAAGCAGCACGCAGCCAAGCCAGACCCAGCTTTCCCAGGAACGCTTCTGCTCCCGGAACAGATACTCCGCCGCCGCGATAAATCCGGCGGTGAACAGCGGCAGTGCCCACCATTGATAGCCCAGATAGACATATGCCAGCACATACAGTCCGAACGCCAGCAGCTGCTCTCTCCGGTTTGCGGAAAACGGCGGCTTTTTCGGCATGAGCGCGTCCTGCGCCCAATCGGATGCTTCCGGCGGGCGGGGGAATTCGTTGATTTTATGGTCTTCCATCGGGAACCTCCTGTTGATTGTCCACAAATTCCAGCAGGTCGCCCGGCTGGCAGCGGAGTTCATGGCACAGGGCCATGAGCGTGGAAAAGCGGATGGCCTTGGCTTTGTTGTTTTTGAGAATGGACAGATTCGCGGGCGTGATGCCGACGCGCTCGGCCAGCTCTCCGGCGGAAATTTTGCGCTTCGCCATCATCACGTCCAGATTTACGAGAATTTCCATGCCGCGCCCTCCTAGATCGTGAGGTCAAGCTCGGCCTTCATGTCGATGGCCTGCTGGAAAATATTCTTGACGATGCGCACGAGCAGCGCCATGAAGCCCGCCGCGATAGCGACCGCGATGAACGGCAGATAATACAGGCAGCTGACGAGGCACACAGCTCCCGCCCCGACGCAGCACCAGCTGACCTGCCGCAGGAGCTTTACATTCCGCAGGTCGAAGACGAGCTGCAGGCGGATATTGTCCAGCAGCTTCCAGAGCCTTACGAGCAGCACCCAGCCGAAGCCGCTGCAAAGATAGATCGTAACCATCATCAGAACACCGGACTGCCAAGGCATGAAGCGCAGCCCGATAAACCACCGGACTGCCCAATAGCATCCGATATCGAGCGCTGCCAGCAGAATCATGAACAGCACCACGCACCCGCGCGAGAGCGCGATGGAGCGATCCTTTGACCAGTTCATATGAAGCACACTCCCTTCCCGTGCCTATAGGCTACCACAGGAGAAATCGATTGTCAATGAAAATTTATCGAAAAACAATAAATATTTCTTAAGAAACAGGAGGCAGGATCAAAAAGCCGCCGCGCTCCGGATGGGGCGCGGCGGCGTGTGGGTTTGCTGGATTATTTTGCGAAGACCTTTTTCAGTCTTGCGAAGCGGGGCAGGCCGTTTTCCTTTTCGAGCTTCGTCTCGCCCTGGATCAGCGGCATGGCGTACTTGATGAAGTCTTCCGTCACGTTGTTGCCCTCCGGCGTGATCCACTCGGCCGGGAACTTCTTCTCGAAGTTGGCAACGTCGGACAGGTCGAACAGCTTGGCCTTGCAGGTGTAGCCGTTCGTGCGGTCGCACTCGAAGCCGACCATCTTGTCGGTCTGACCGGCGACCATCTGCTCGACAGCAGTCTTGCCGGACATGAACGCTTCTTCAATGTCGGTGCCGGAAGCGCAGTGCGCCGCGCAGCGCTGCAGCAGGCTCAGCTCGATGCCGCGGACCTTCGCGCCGGTGCGCTCTTTCATGATGCCGGCCAGCGTCGCAGCCAGACCGCCCAGCTGGGCATGGCCGAAGCCGTCGGTCGCGGCGGTCTTCGCCTCGGAGACGAAGCGGCCGTCGGCATAGTGCACGCCCTCGGAGACGGCGACGATGCAGTTCTTCTTTTCCTCGTAGCGCTTGGAGACGTCGGCGACGAACTTGTCCATGTCGAAGTCGACCTCGGGCAGGTAGATGAAGTCGCAGCAGGGCTCTGCCTCGTTGGCGAGCGCGGCAGCGGCGGTCAGCCAGCCTGCGTGACGGCCCATGCACTCGATGATGGTGATCATGCCGGTGTCATAGACGTGCGCGTCGCGGGAGACTTCCATGATGGACGTGGCGATATACTTGGCGGCGGAAGCGTAGCCGGGGCAGTGGTCGGTGCCGAACAGGTCATTGTCGATGGTCTTGGGGATGCCCATGACGCGGCACTCGTAGCCAACCTTCTTCATATACTTGGAGATCTTGTTGCAGGTGTCCATGGAGTCGTTTCCGCCGTTGTAGCAGAAATAGCGGACATCGTACTTCTTGAAGATCTCAAGAATGCGCTTGTAATCGGTGTCGTCCTCGTCCGGGTCCTTGATCTTATAGCGGCAGGAGCCGAGCGCGGAGGACGGGGTGTAGGGAAG
>HF990604.1:0-2342 GCA_000432135.1 Firmicutes bacterium CAG:124 | reverse complement strand
AGCTCGGCACGGTCTTCCTCGTCCATGCACAGCAGCTCGTCGTTCAGAACGCCCTTGATGCCGTGGTACGCGCCGTAGACCTTTGTGATGCAGTCTGCGTCGAGCGCAGTGCGGATGCAGCCGTAGGCGCTGGAGTTGATGACAGAGGACGGTCCGCCGGACTGGCCGATGATCAGAGCGCCCTTCAAAGCTTCAGACATAATAATTACCTCCATATACGTATTAGAGTATGTTGAACAAAACAAAATATATCACATCACGCGGAAATTGTAAATTCGTCTATTGCAAAAATAACTGAAATTTGCTAGAATTCTTCGTGGAATATGAATAAACTAAGGAGATGTCATTATGCCTCTGGTTACTTCTACCGAAATGTTCAAGAAAGCTTATGACGGCGGCTACGCCATCGGTGCTTTCAACGTCAACAACATGGAAATCGTTCAGGGCATCACTGAGGCCTGCCAGGAAGAGCACGCTCCCGTTATCCTCCAGGTTTCCAAGGGTGCCCGCGCCTACGCGAACCACAACTATCTGGTCAAGCTGGTCGAGGCTGCCGTAATTTGCTGCCCCGATATCCCCATCGTTCTGCATCTGGACCACGGCCCCGACTTCGAAACCTGCAAGGCCTGCATCGACGGCGGCTTCACCTCCGTTATGATCGACGCCTCCTCCAAGCCGTTCGCAGAGAACATCGAGATCACCAAGAAGGTCGTTGAGTACGCGCATGACCACGGCGTCGTCGTCGAGGCGGAACTCGGCACGCTGGCCGGCATCGAGGACGAAGTGAAGGTCGCCGCACACGAGGCTTCCTACACCCGTCCGGAAGAGGTCGAGGAGTTCGTCTCCAAGACCGGCTGCGACTCTCTGGCCATCGCCATCGGCACCAGCCACGGCGCATACAAGTTCAAGCCCGAGCAGTGCACCCGCAACGAGCAGGGCATCCTCGTCCCGCCTCCCCTCCGCTTCGACGTTCTGAAGGAAGTCTCCAAGCGTCTGCCCGGCTTCCCGATCGTGCTGCACGGCTCGTCCTCCGTCCCGCAGGACTATGTCAAGATGATCAACGACAACGGCGGCAAGATGCCCAACGCCATCGGCGTTCCCGAGGATCAGCTGCGTGAGGCTGCAAAGCTCTCCGTCTGCAAGATCAACATCGACTCCGACCTGCGTCTGGCCATGACTGGCACCATCCGTCAGTTCTTCAACGAGCATCCCGACAAGTTCGACCCGCGCGAGTATCTCAAGCCCGCACGCGCCAACATCAAGGAGCTCGTCCGCCACAAGCTCGTCGACGTCCTCGGCTGCGCCGGCAAGGCGTAATTTCTTCAATAAAAAGCTCCTCTGCTGCAATGGTCGGGGGTCATAAGAAAGTAATATCGTATTTTCTCAGGAACGGCGTGGCTTCGGTCACGCCGTTTCTTGTTTCAGCAGTTCTTCCACAGGGATAAAGCCCACAAGGTCATAGGAAATGCGGATGCCCTGATGCCGCTTGCCGCTGGACTTGTCCGGGGCTTCAATGTAGATCGCCTTGACAAGCTCCCGCAGCGCATACGGGGTATGATCCATTCGCTTCCTCCTTAAAAATAAAACAGTTCTTCAAATTACTTGTTCAGCGCAATGCGGAGGATCAATGCCAGCTTTGCGGTGAGGTTGAATTACCCTGTTTCAACGCACAAATCATAGAATCGATACCTAATAGTGTCGTATAGCTACTGTTGGTTTTTCTGAAAGCAGGCGTGTAATAAACATTGTTTTCAGCATCAAAACAGAATTTTTCAGCAGTTAGTTCTTTCATCTCACGCGCCAATAGATTACGTCCATAGAAACGGCGGAGGAAGTCGATCCCCGCACACATGGCAGCGACAGGTTTCTTTTCGCTAATAAAATGTGTGACGCACGTTTTTATCACATTGGAGTCTCTATAGTTGTTCAATAAACCAATTCCACCGGGTATGATCAATGCATCGTATTCTGCAAAATCAACCTCATGAATATCTTTAATGCGTCCCCTACCGATGCGGGCTGCTTCTATAAGGATATTCCGCTTTTCTGCCATCTCTTCTGTCAAGTGGTTAACAGACTGAATGGAAACATCTTCTGCGACAGGAGTGTAATCACACCCATATTTATCAAGCGCTACATACGTCAGAATTACTTCTTCTATACATGAACCATCCCCGAGGCCACAGCCTGCTAATAGAACTAAATACTTCATTTGTTTTCACCTCCACAACTCACGGTTTGCCAACGACTTCTCACTGATAAGGTTAATTTCTCTGATGCAGTACATATTTGCAGACAATTCTTCCTTGGAGATGTCCCTCCACCCATTCTTGAAGCCATGC
>HF990603.1:21205-21981 GCA_000432135.1 Firmicutes bacterium CAG:124 | reverse complement strand
CCGCTATACCGCCGCCGCGACGGCGCGGGAGCTCTGGCAGAAGGGCCTGTGCATCCCGTGCCTCGATACCGCCTGCGACATCGCGGGCGAGGACTGCACCGAGACCGTGACAGCCCTCATGCAGCTGGCGCACGACGTGCAGTGTCCGTATGTCTCCGTGACTGCGCAGCGCGATGACGACGCGCGGATCTCCGCCGCACTCGAAGCGCTCCTCCCCGCCGCCGAGGCGCAGGGGATCACGATCCTGCTCAAGACCAGCGGCGTCTTTTCCGACACGGCCCGGCTGCGCACGCTGCTCGATGCGTTTGCCTGCGACCAGCTGGGCGCGCTCTGGGATATGCACCATCCCTACCGGGACCACGGCGAATCCGCCGACACGACCATCAAAAACCTCGGTGCCTACGTCCGCCACGTTCACCTGCGCGACTCGGACGACGACGGCAGCTATGACCTCATCGGCGAGGGAACACTGCCCGTCGGCAGCATGATGCAGGCGCTGTCCTCCATCGACTATGACGGGTTCATCTCGCTCGAGTGGAAGCCGGAATGGATGCCCGACCTGACCGACCCGGAGGTCATCTTCCCACATTTCGTCAACTACATGCACCGCTTCGATTCCCCGCGCGGCAAGAAAAAGACGCTCTACGACAACGCCGCGCATACCGGCAAGTTCGTCTGGAAGAAAGACAGCCTCATCTCCGAGACCTTCCCGCAGGTGCTCGACCGGATGGTCGAGGAATTTCCAGACCAGTACGCGTTCAAATACACGACGCTCG
>HF990603.1:0-21200 GCA_000432135.1 Firmicutes bacterium CAG:124 | reverse complement strand
CGCGTTCAAAAACACGACGCTCGACTACACGCGGACCTACGCGCAGTTCCGCGACGACGTGGACGATTTTGCCCGCGCGCTCGTCTCGCTCGGCGTGCGCCGGGGCAGCAAGGTCGCCATCTGGGCCACGAACGTGCCCGCGTGGTTCATCACCTTCTGGGCCGCGACGAAGATCGGCGCCGTGCTCGTCACGGTCAACACGGCGTACAAGATCCACGAGGCGGAATATCTGCTGCGGCAGTCCGACACGCACACGCTCGTCATGATCGACCACTGTCTGGACTCGAACTACCGTGAGATCATCCAGACCCTCTGCCCGGAGCTGGCCGACGCAAAGCCCGGCTCCGCCCTGCACTGCCGCAAGCTGCCGTTCCTGCGCAACGTCATCACCGTCGGCTTCCGGATGCCGGGCTGCCTGACCTTCGACGAGGCGATGGATCGGGCCAATATGGTCCCGCGCGAGCAGATTTTGCGCATGGCCGCGGGCGTGCGGCCGGACGACGTGTGCAACATGCAGTACACTTCCGGCACAACGGGCTTCCCGAAGGGCGTCATGCTGACGCACTACAACGTCGTCAACGACGGCAAATGCATCGGCGACCGGATGGATCTGTCCACGGCCGACCGGATGATGATTCAGGTGCCGATGTTCCACTGCTTCGGCATGGTGCTCTCCATGACCTCCTGCATGACGCACGGCGCGACGCTCTGCCCGATGCCGTATTTCTCGGCCAAGGTCTCGCTCGCCTGCATCAACCAGGAGCGCATCACCTGCTTCAACGGTGTGCCGACGATGTTCATCGCCATGTTCAACCATCCGGACTACAAAAAGACCGATTTTTCCTACATGCGCACCGGCATCATGGCCGGTTCCGGCTGCCCGCCGGAGCTCATGCGCCGGGCTGCCCAGCCGGACGAGATGCACATGAGCGACATCGTCAGCGTCTACGGCCAGACCGAATCCGCCCCCGGCAGCACCATGAGCGCCTGCGGCGACCCGCTCGATCTGCGGTGCAACACGGTCGGCTACGCTTTCCCGCACATCGAGTGCAAGATCATCGACCCCGAGACCGGCGAGGAAGTGCCGGACGGCGTCAACGGCGAGTTCTGCTCGCGCGGCTACAACACCATGAAAGGCTACTACAAGATGCCCGAGGCCACGGCCGCCACCGTTGACAAGGAGGGCTGGCTGCACTCCGGCGATCTGGCCTGCCGGGACGAAAACGGCTGCTACCGCATCACCGGGCGGCTCAAGGACATGATCATCCGCGGCGGCGAGAACATCTACCCCAAGGAGATCGAGGAATTCATCTACACCCACCCGGCCGTCAAGGACGTACAGGTCATCGGCGTGCCGGACAAGAAATACGGCGAGGAGGCCATGGCCTGCATCATCCTCAAGGAGCCCGGCAGCGTGACCGTGGAGGAGATGCTGGACTATATCAAGGCTAGCATGGCACGGCACAAGGTGCCGAAATACATCGATTTTGTCGACGCATTCCCGATGAACGCAGCCGGAAAAATCCTGAAATACAAGATGCGCGAGGAGGCGACGGAGCGCTTCGGCCTGGAGGGCGCGGCCGGGATCGACACGGCGCAGACCGCCGAGCAGGTGAAGCGGTAAGCACCGATAGCCGGTATTAGTAAAATTTATACTTGACAGCCTACAAAGACTGTGTTAAATTTGGGGCAAGTTCAAATCAAAAAAAGCTGTGACGAAGACGGTCGGACGGACTGCTTTCAGAGAGCCGGTGGTTGGTGCAAACCGGCAGCACGAACTCCTGTGACCTATCACTTCCGAGCTGGAGGCCCGAACACCATTCGCAAGTAGACGCCTCTCGTCCGCCCACGTTACGGGATAGGGCTTGTCAGAGCCTGAAGCGGCAGTTCTCAGAGCTGCAATTTGAGTGGTACCACGGGTATTGTGATTCACAAACTCGCCTCAAAGATTCTTAGGAATCCTTGAGGCGAGTTTTTTCGCTCGAAGTAACTTACACAGTTTAACACAGGAGGAACCCACTATGATGATGCAAACCAAGAAGCCGGCTGCCAACCCGCTGATGGAGATTGCCGAGCGTATCCGCGAGATGCGCGAGATCGTCGGCTACAGCGAAGCGGAGATGGCCGAGAAAACCGAGGTCAGCGTCGAGCAGTATCACAGCTATGAGCAGGGCACGGTCGATTTCCCGTTTACGTTCATGCACAAGTGCGCGCTGGCGTTCGGCGTGGAGCTGACGGATCTGCTCGAAGGCCAGAGCGCCAAGCTCTCGAGCTACACGGTGACGCGCCGGGGCATGGGTCCGGTGACGGCCAGCGAGGACGGCATCACCATTCAGAATATGGCGGCAATGTTCCGGCAGAAGCTGGCGACGCCGTATTGGGTCACCTATCAGTATTCCAAGGAGCTGCAGAGCCAGCCGATCCACACCACGACGCATGCCGGACAGGAATTTGACCTCGTCGTGAAGGGGACGCTCCGTGTGCGTGTCGGCGAGCACGAGGAAGTCCTCCACGAGGGCGACAGCATCTTCTACAAGAGCTCCACGCCGCACGGCATGATCGCCGTGGATGGGCAGGACTGTGTATTCCTCGCAATGATCATGGCGAGCAGCGAAAAGGAGCAGGACCTGTCCGTGCGGACACGGGCGTTGGAGGAGACGCCGGAGCAGCAGCTGCTCTGCGACCAGTTTGTCCACGGGGTGGAAAAGGAAGACGGCTCGCTGGAGCGGCTGGAGTTCCGCAACGAGGACAAGTTCAACTTTGCATTCGACATTGTGGACGGCCTCGCGCGGCGTGAGCCGGACAAGCTCGCGATGGTGCATGTCGCAAACGACGGGACTGAGCGGCGGTTCACGTTCAAGGACATGAAGGACGCTTCGAGTCAGGCGGCGAACTATTTCACGTCACTCGGCGTGAAGCGCGGCGACCGCGTGATGCTGGTGCTCAAGCGGCACTATCAGTTCTGGTTTGCGATCCTCGGCCTGCATAAGCTGGGCGCGATCGCCATCCCGGCGACGAACCAGCTGATGGAGCATGATTTCACCTATCGCTTCAAGGCGGCGGGCGTGAGCGCGATCGTCTGTACGGCGGACGGCGACACGGCACATCAGGTCGACATCGCGGAGGCCGACGCGGGTGTGCATCTGACGAAGGTTCTCGTCGGCGGCAAGCGCGAGGGCTGGCACGACTTTGACGCGGAATACGGCCTGTTCTCCCGGCGCTACACGCGCAAGGACGACGCGCCCTGCGGCGACGATCCGATGCTCATGTTCTTCACGTCCGGCACGACCGGCTATCCGAAGATCGCTGTTCACAGCTACAAATATGCGCTGGGCCATTACGTTACGGCCCGGTACTGGCACTGGGTGCAGCCCGGCGGACTGCACTTCACGATCTCCGAGACCGGCTGGGGCAAGGCGCTCTGGGGCAAGCTGTATGGCCAGTGGCTGTGCGAGGGTGCGGTGTTCGTCTACGACTTTGATCGGTTCGACGCCGAGAAGATCCTGCCGATGTTCGCCAAATACAACATCACGACGTTCTGTGCGCCGCCCACGATGTACCGGATGCTGATCAAGCAGGATCTGTCCCGCTTCGACCTCAGTTCCATCCAGCACGCGACGACCGCGGGCGAGGCGCTGAACCCGGAGGTCTATTATCAGTTTGAAAAGGCGACGGGGCTGCAGATCGCCGAGGGCTTCGGCCAGACGGAGATGACGCTCGGCATTGCGAACCTCGTCGGCCAGCCGCTCAAGCCCGGCTCGATGGGCAAGCCCATCCCCGGCTACGGCATCGACCTTGTCAATCAGGATGGCACCCCGACTGCCGACGGCGACACGGGCGAGATCGTCATCCATACCGCGGGACGAGAGCACTTCTGCGGGCTGTTCCTCGGCTATTATCAGGACAAGGAGCGCACTGAGGCCGTCTGGCACGACGGACTCTACCACACCGGCGACCTCGCGTGGCGCGATGAGGACGGCTTCTACTGGTACGTTGGCCGCGCGGACGACGTCATCAAGTCCTCCGGCTACCGCATCGGGCCGTTCGAGATCGAAAACGTCATCATGGAGCTGCCGTATGTGCTTGAGTGCGGCGTGTCCGCTGCGCCGGACGAGGTGCGCGGGCAGGTCGTCAAGGCCAGCATCGTGCTCGTCAAGGGCACCGAGGGCACGGAGGAGCTGAAGAAGGAAATCCAGAACTACGTCAAGCAGCATACCGCGCCGTATAAGTATCCGAGAATTGTGGAGTTCAAAGAAGAGCTCCCGAAGACCATCAGCGGCAAGATCATCCGAAGCAAGCTCTGATGACCGGGATCTTTCGACGATGCGGCGATTGAACCGGACCGGCATACGCTCAATATGTGTTCTCTGGGTTGCGCTGGTTTGCCCCAATATGCAGCTCCGGCAGACAGGGATGATGACAACAGAAAACCACCGAAAATTTTTCTTGACAATTGCATACTTTTTCGTTATGATTCTTAACAACAATAAAGGCTACGACGGAGAGGGTTCCGCGCAAGTCCTGTTTCAGAGAGCCGGTGGATGGTGTGAACCGGTAACAGACGCGCAGAATTTGTAGCTCCCGAGCCGGAGAGAAGAACGCCCGTAGTGGCAAGTAGACCTCTCCCGCGTCAGCTGCGTCAGTGCTTAGACTTTGCTGGAAGTCGATGAGTGGTATCTGCCGTGAGGCAGGTGCAATTTGAGTGGTACCGCGGGTATGCTGTATGCAGCCCGTCTCAAAGAATCATTTCTTTGAGACGGGCTTTTTGCATCCACGGAGGTAACACCATGAAAAAAACACTCACAGGGCTGGACTTCAAAATTCAGGAAATGGCGGGACGCATCCGAGAGCTGCGCGAGATCTCCGGCTTTTCGGCGCAGACGATGGCGCTGAAAACAGGCACGAGCGAAGAAGAATATCTTCGCTGTGAGGCCGGGCAGAGCGACCTCAACTTCGCTTTTCTCTACCGCTGCGCGCTGGCTTTTGGCGTTGACGTTACAGATCTCATCGAGGGCAGCAGCCCAAAGCTTCGATCCTATACGCTGACACGCGCGGGTAATGGACAGAAGATCGAGCAGGCCCATGAGATGATCTATTACAACATGGCCTCCGGCTTTCAGAACCGCATTGCAGACCCGCTGTTCGTTGAAAACAAATACTCTGATGAAGCATTCTATTCGGACATTGAGCTGACCAGCCACGTCGGGCAGGAATGTGATCTTGTCATTCGCGGCAGTATGAAAGTTCAGGTCGGCGGACATACCGAGCTTCTGCATGAAGGCGACTGCATCTACTATGACAGCTCCATTCCGCACGGCATGGTTGCTGCGGACGGTCAGGATTGCCTGTTCTATGCGATCGTGCTCCGCCCACAGGAGCCGAGCCTCCCGGAGGCCGGCGGCGACCGCGCTGCCATGATCGAGACGGCGCAGAGTCCGGATCCGGAGGCGCGCATTTACACCCGCTTCGTCGATGCGCCCGAGGATGCAAACGGGAAACTGCAGTCCATCGCTTTCAAAAATGAGCAATCCTTCAATTTCGCATTTGACATTGTGGATGCGCTGGGCCGTGAAAAGCCTGAAAAGCTCGCCATGCTGCATGTGGCTCTGGATGGAACGGAGCGGCGGTTCACATTCAAGGACATGAAAGATGCTTCCAGCCAGGCCGCCAATTACTTTACCTCGCTCGGCATCCGACGCGGCGACCGCGTGATGCTCGTGCTCAAGCGGCATTACCAGTTCTGGTTTGCCATTCTGGGTCTGCACAAGATCGGCGCCATTGCGATTCCGGCTACCAATCAGCTTGTGGAGCATGATTTCTCTTACCGCTTCCAGGCAGCGGGCGTCAGTGCAGTTCTCTGCACGGCAGACGGCGATACTGCGTACCATGTCGACATTGCAGAGGCCGACACCGGGATGAAGTTGACAAAGATCATGGTTGGCGGCAGCCGGGACGGCTGGCACGATTTCAATGCGGAATACGGCCTGTTTTCCCGCCGCTATACGCGCAGGGACGACGCGCCCTGCGGCGACGAGCCAATGCTCATGTTCTTTACCTCCGGTACGTCCGGATACCCGAAAATTGCAGCACACAACTATAAATATCCGCTTGGACATTTTATCACTGCAAAATACTGGCATCAGGTCAACCCGGACGGGCTGCACCTGACCATCTCCGACACCGGCTGGGCCAAGAGCCTCTGGGGAAAGCTCTACGGTCAGTGGCTGTGTGAGGCGGCTGTGTTTGTTTATGATTTCGACCGCTTTGATGCAGAAAAAATTCTGCCGATGTTTGCGAAGTATCAGATCACGACATTCTGTGCGCCGCCCACGATGTACCGCATGCTGATCAAGCAGGACCTGTCCCGATTTGATCTTTCTTCTATTCAGCATGCGTCTATCGCCGGTGAAGCGCTCAATCCTGAGGTCTTCCGCCAATTTGAAAAGGCGACTGGCATGCGCATCATGGAGGGCTTTGGGCAGTCTGAATCGACGCTCATCATCGGCAATCTGGCTGGCGACAGCCATAAGATCGGCTCTATGGGCAAGCCTGTCCCACTCTACGATGTGCATCTGCTGGACAGCAGCGGGCATGAAGCGGAGGCCGGCGACACGGGGGAGATCTGCATCAACATTCAAAACGGCATTCCCTGCGGACTTGCCTACGAATACTACAACAGCCCGGAGGTCACGGCAAAAACGTGGCACGATGGCTTCTACCACACGGGCGACCTCGCCTGGCGTGACGAGGACGGCTTCTACTGGTATGTCGGCCGTGCGGATGACGTCATTAAATCGTCTGGCTACCGCATTGGACCGTTTGAAATCGAAAATGTCATCATGGAGCTGCCGTATGTGCTCGAATGCGGTGTGTCTGCCGCCCCGGATGAGATCCGCGGGCAGGTCGTCAAGGCCAGCATCGTACTGGTCAAGGGCACCGAGGGCACGGACGCGCTGAAAAAAGAAATTCAGACCTATGTCAAGACGCATACTGCGCCGTACAAATATCCCCGTATTGTGGAATTCCGCGAAGCGCTTCCAAAGACCACCAGCGGAAAAATCATCAGAAGCAAGCTCTGAAGGAGGAGTCGGCCATGACACACAAACGCCTAACGCTTTTTGCCGGACATTACGGCAGTGGAAAGACGAATATCGCGCTGAATTATGCGCGGTGGCTCCGGCGAAAAGGCGAAGCCGTGACTGTGGCCGATCTTGACATTGTAAATCCCTATTTCCGGACGAAGGATTCAGAAGAAGATCTGAAAAAAGAGGGGATTGGACTGATCGTCTCACCGTTTGCAAATTCAAATCTCGATGTTCCGGCCATGCCGAAGGAGACCTACGCGCTGATTGCGGAGCGGGGAGAATGCGGCGTGCTGGACATCGGCGGAGACGACCGCGGAGCGCTGGCACTGGGGCGCTATGTTCCGGAGATCCGGGCGGAGGGTGATTATGAGATGCTGTTCGTCATCAACCGGGCCCGGCCGCTGACAAGGACGGTAGCGGATACGATCCTTGTGCTGCGGGAAATCGAGGCCGCCTGTGGGCTGCCGTTCACGGCAGTCGTCAACAATACGAATCTCGGGCAGGCGACGGCGGCGGCGGATGTGCTGTCAAGCATGCCCTATGCGGAGGCGGTCGCCGCGGGGGGAGGGGGGGGGCTCTAGCTGGCCGCGCGGGCAGGGCTGCCGCTCAAGATGACCTGCTGCGCTGCACGGCTCTGCGACGCGCTGCGCGGGAGCATTCCAAACCTGTTCCCGATGGAGATCCAGAAGCTATATTACCAATTACGATAAATGGAGGCACAAGATGGCAAAACTGTTATTTCAGGAAGAACTCTGCAAGGGCTGCGGCCTGTGTGTGAACGCCTGTCCGAAGGGGTTGCTGGCGCTGTCGAAGACGCGGCTGAATCAAAAGGGACATGCGCCCGTGGAGCTGACGGAGCCGGACAAGTGCGTCGGCTGTGCGTTCTGCGCGACGATGTGTCCCGACTGTGTCATTACGGTAGAAAAGTAAGGAGGGCAGGAAGATGCAGGAAAAAGTATTGATGAAGGGCAACGAGGCCATCGCGGAGGCCGCGATCCTCGCCGGGTGCCGCCACTATCTGGGCTATCCCATCACGCCGCAGACCGAGGTCGCGGCCTATATGGCGAAGAAAATGCCGAAGATCGGCGGGACGTTTTTGCAGGCCGAGAGCGAGATCGCGGCCATCAACATGGTTTACGGCGTGGCCGCGACGGGCAAGCGGGCGATGACCTCGTCCTCCAGCCCCGGTATCGCGCTCAAGTGCGAGGGCATTTCGTACCTGGCGGGCGCAGATCTGCCCGCAGTCATTGTCAACGTGCAGCGCGGCGGGCCCGGCCTCGGCGGCATTCAGCCATCGCAGTCCGACTACTTCCTCGCGACGCGCGGACCCGGCCACGGCGACTTCCATGTGCTGGTACTGGCTCCGGCGTCGGTTCAGGAGATGGCCGACCTGACCGGAAAGGCGTTTGACCTTGCGGAAAAATACCGGATGCCGGCAATGCTGCTGGCTGACGGCACGATGGGCCAGATGATGGAGCCCGTGCAGCTGCCGGAGGCGCGTGACCCGGACACAACTGAAAAGGATTGGGCCGTCACTGGAACGAAGTGCCAGCGGAAGCATCACGTTGTCAACTCCCTCTACCTCAGCCCGGCAGAGCTCGAGCGGCTGAACATCGAGCGCTTCGAACGATACGCCGAGATCGAGAAGAATGAGTGCATGTGGGAAGCGTTCATGATGGAGGACGCCGAGGTCTGCATCGTGTCCTGCGGTATTACCGCGCGCGTGTCGCGCAACGCGATCGTCGAAGCGCGCAAGCAGGGCATCAAGGCCGGCATGATCCGGCCGATCACGCTCTGGCCGTTCCCGAAGGCACCGCTGCGCAAGGCCGCTGATCAGGTGAAGCGGTTCGTTTGCGTGGAGCTCAACATGGGCCAGATGCGCGAGGATGTGCAGCTGGCGGTAGCGTGCAAAAAGCCGGTCGACCTTTGCTTCCGCGTGGGCGGCATGATCCCGTCGCCGGATGAGGTGCTGGACGCGATCCGCAAGGCAAACGAAGGAGGGAACGACTGATGGCTGTTGTATTTGAAAAACCGAAGGCGCTGACCGACGCCGTATTCCACTACTGCCCCGGCTGCACGCATGGCATCATCCATCGGCTCGTCGCCGAGGCGATCGACACGCTCGGCATCGAGGGCCGGACGATCGGCATTGCGCCGGTCGGCTGTTCCGTACTGGCCTATGACTACTTTACCTGTGACATGGTCGAGGCGTCGCATGGACGTGCGCCCGCAGTCGCGACGGGTGTGAAGCGGTCGCTGCCGGACAACATCGTCTTCACCTATCAGGGCGACGGTGACCTCGCGTCCATCGGCCTCTGCGAGACCGTCTCAGCCGCGGCGCGCGGCGAAAATATCACGGTCATCTTTGTCAACAACGCGATTTATGGCATGACGGGCGGCCAGATGGCCCCGACCTCTCTGCCCGGCCAGATCACACAGACGTCGCCCTATGGACGCGACGTCAACACCTGCGGCTGGCCGATCCGGATCTGCGAGATGCTCGCGACGCTGGAGGCCCCGGCGTATCTCGAGCGCGTGACCGTGAACAATGTGAAAAACGTGAAAAACGCAAAAAAAGCGATCGAAAAGGCGTTCCGTTATCAGGTGGAGGGCAAGGGCTTCTCACTGATCGAGGTGCTGTCGGCCTGTCCGACGAACTGGGGCCTGACGCCGCAGAAGGCGCTGGAGTGGATCGACGAGAAGATGATCCCGTACTATCCGCTGGGTGTCTACCGAGACAAGGAGGGCTGAGAGATGGCAGATCATCAAATCGTGATTGCGGGCTTCGGCGGACAGGGATTGCTGTTCTCCGGAAAGGTTCTGGCCTACGCGGGCCTCATCGAAGGGCGGGAGCTCAGCTGGCTGCCGTCCTATGGCCCGGAGATGCGCGGCGGCACGGCGAACTGCAACGTCATTCTGTCGGACGCCCCGGTCGGCTCGCCGATCGTAAACACGCCGAACGTGCTCATGGTTATGAACAACCCTTCGCTCGATAAATATGAAAACGCCGTGCAGCCGGGCGGAAAAATTTTCCTCGACTCCACGCTCATCGCCCGCAAGGTTACGCGCACGGATGTGGAGGCTTATTACGTCCCGGCCACGAAGATGGCAATGGACATGGGAATGCCGACGCTTGCCAACATGATCCTGCTCGGCGCGCTGATCGCGAAGACCGGGTGTGTCCGGGAGGAGAGCCTCGCGGACGCGCTGCACAAGGTCATCCCGGCGCGCAAGGCCGACCTTTTCGACCTCAACATGCAGGCGCTTCAGGCTGGGAAGGAGTTCGCCGGATGAAGACCGCCTGCATCCAGATGGACATGCTCTTCGCGCAGCCGGAGGAGAACTTCGCGAAAGCGAAGCGGCTCATCCGCGAAGCGATGGCGGGCGGACCGGACGTGGTTGTCCTGCCGGAAACATGGAGCACCGGTTTTTTCCCGAAAGAGCGTCTTTCCGAACTGGCCGAGCGGGACTGCGCGCGGGTGAAACGCGAACTCGGCGGGCTGGCTGCGGAGCTTGGCGTGAATCTTGTGGCGGGCAGCGTCGCGAATGTGCGCGGCGGAAAGGTCTATAACACGGCGTGCGTCTTTGACCGCGCGGGGAACTGCGTCGCAGAGTATGATAAGACGCACCTGTTTACGCCGATGGGCGAGCATGCGTATTTCACGCCCGGCGATCATCTCTGCCGCTTCCGGCTCGACGGACACGACTGCGGCCTTGTAATCTGCTATGACATCCGCTTCCCGGAGCTGACGCGGACACTCGCCGTGCAGGGGATGGACATGCTCTTCGTCGTGAGCCAGTGGCCAGCGGCGCGCATCGGACATCTGCGGGCGCTGACGGTCGCGCGGGCGATTGAGAATCAGGCGTTCGTCATCTGCTGCAATTCCTGCGGCGACGCGGGCGAGACACATTACGGCGGCGCGTCCGCAATCATTGATCCGTGGGGGGAGCTGCTCGCCGCCGGCGGGCAGGACGAGCAGATTTTGGCCGCGGATTGTGAACTGGAGATGCTGGATGGAATCCGGAGCTCCATCAATGTCTTTCGCGACCGGAGGGCGGAGCTCTATCGGGTCTGATCGATGCTCCGCCCCTACAAACAGCTTTTATATGTACTATGAACATCAGGAGGAATGAAAAATGGAATACAACTTCCCTGTGATAAGGACTACGCACCCCAAGCCCCGTCCTGCCGACGAGACGAAGCTGGGCTTTGCGAAATACTTCACCGACCACATGTTCGTCATGGACTATGAAGAAGGACAGGGCTGGCACGACGGGCGCGTTGTGCCGCACGAGCCGTTCCTCATCGAGCCGGCGTCCTGTGTGCTGCACTACGCACAGATGATGTTTGAGGGCATGAAGGCCTACCGCACGCCGGACGGCGGCGTCCAGATTTTCCGGCCGGACATGAACATCAAGCGTATGGCCCGCACGAATGAGCGCATGTGCATCCCGGAGCTGCCGGGAGACCTGTTCCTCGCGGCGGTCAAGGCTGTGATTGAGGCGGATCGCGACTGGATTCCCTCCGCGCCGGGCACTGCGATGTATATCCGGCCGTTCATCTTCGGCGATGAGGTCTCGTTCTCGGTTCTGCCGGCCAAGCACTACAAATTTATGATCATCCTCAGCCCGACGGGCTCCTACTACGCGGCAAACGACGGTGGCCTGGCCACGACGCGCATCTATGTGCAGGACAAATACATCCGCGCGGCGCACGGTGGCACGGGCTATGCCAAGGTCGGCGGCAACTACGGCGGCGGCATGCGCGCCAGTCAGGACGCGATGAAATATAACTGCAAGGATGTGCTGTGGCTCGACGCGGCGGAGCATAAGTATGTCGAGGAGATCGGCACGTCGAACGCCTTCTTCCGCATCGCGGACGAAGTTATCACCGCGCCGCTTGATTCCGGCACGATCCTGCCCGGCATCACGCGCGATTCTGTCATCCAGCTGCTGAAAAAGTGGGGCGTGAAGGTCTCGGAGCGGAAGCTCTCGATCGACGAGGTCGTTGCCGCGTCGAAGGACGGCAGCCTGCAGGAGATCTTCGCCAGCGGCACCGCAGCGGTCATCTCGCCGATCGGCTGGCTAAATGTGATGGGCACGGATGTTCAGGTCGCGGATGGGACGGTCGGTCCTGTGGCGCAGAAGCTCTATGATACGCTCTACGGCATGCAAACCGGGACGGTTGCCGATGATATGGGCTGGACGTATCGGCTCCTGTAAGCGCTTTTCTCGACAAGTCCTGCAGAATACGTTACAATATCCCCAAGGAATTCAGACGAAAGGACGGTGCGCAGCATGAATATCGGTATGGTTATGATGATGTGCAAGACCGTCTTTGATTTGTTCTGAGAGCTGCTCGAACTAATTTCCAAAGGCGGTCATGGGTGCGTTGTCCATGACCGCCTTTCTTTGTCTGACTGTGAAAAAATGAGGAGGAACCCCGATACCGATCAAAATACCGAACGGATTGCCGGCGAAAACATCTCCGTGAAGGAGGAGACGCGCACCGTGACACAGGACATCCGACCGCTGCAGATTCTGGTTTTGAACCCTGATGCCGGCGAAGATCGAAACGAAGACGCACGTCTATTCCACGTTTCACATCTGCTGGGGCGCACAGGCGGGACTCTATTATCATGATGGTATTCACAAGCACGACCTGCAGGAAAAGCTCTTCGGCGTGTTCCCGCACATGGTGGCACGTCGGAGTTCGATGTTTATGCGCGGCTTTGACGACACGTTGCTTTCTCGGCGGCGATACCGCTCAATGATGGCAGTCTCGAAAGGTACGCCCTTGAACCGGGGTACGTGTAGCGTGACATCGCTGGAGGTCGTGGTGAGGTTGCGGTCATAGTGACCGCTGCGGTACCCTCCTCATTTTAAACCAGCGCCACGTCCAGCACCATCATCACGCTGAAGCCCACGGCAAAGAACACCGTACCGAGATTGGAATGCGCTCCCTGCGATAGTTCGGGGATCAGCTCTTCCACGACTACATAGAGCATCGCGCCAGCGGCGAAGCTCAGAAGATACGGCAGCGCGGGAATGATGAACTGCGCGGCAAGGATCGTCAGCACCGCGCCGGCCGGCTCCACAACGCCGGAAAGCACGCCGCCGAGAAACGCGCGGCCTTTTTTCTGCCCCTCCGCGCGAAGCGGCATGGAGATGATCGCGCCCTCCGGGAAGTTCTGAATGGCGATGCCGATGGACAGGGCCAGCGCGCTTGCCGCCGTGATCTGTGTGCCGCCGGCAAGGAAGCCCGCGTACATCACGCCGACGGCCATGCCCTCCGGAATGTTGTGCAGCGTGACGGCCAGCACCATCATGGTCGTGCGGGCAAGCCTGCTTTTGGGGCCTTCGGCCTGTTCGCTGCCGACGTGCAGGTGGGGGATCAGATGGTCGAGCGCAAGCAGGAACAGCACGCCGAGCCAGAAGCCCGCAAACGCCGGGAAGAACGCGAGCTTTCCCAATGCTGCCGACTGCTCGATGGCCGGGATGAGAAGGCTCCAGATCGACGCGGCTACCATCACGCCTGCGGCAAAGCCCGCAAGCGAACGCTGGACCAGATCGCCGAGCGATTTTTTCATAAAGAACACACAGGCCGCACCGGCCGTCGTGCCGAGAAACGGGATCAGAATCCCGAGAACTGTCTGCATATGTCTGCCTCCGGGGGCTATTTGTTTCTTCTGTACCCCGCTTTGTCGCGGTATTCGGGGTGATTTTTCAGATACGGGTCCTTGTCGCCGCAGATGGTGTAGTCGCATTTGCAGCCGTTCGCGCAGGTGGTGGTGCGCACCAGCCTTGCGTGGATCAGCTCCATAGATGCAAAATCCACGTTGCAAAGAGCGGGCATGATGTCCGTGAGGCCGTGCTTGATCGCAAACTCCGCCGCCGTACAGCGCGATCATCCTGCGGTAGCATTCGTAGACCATGTCATAGGTTTCGGTGATGCAGTGATCGGTGCACAGCGGGTAAAACGGGAACCACACGTCGCAGCCGGAGTCCTGCATCAGCTTGCGCATGACGGGCAGATCCCCTTTATCCGGGCCGATGACCATGCCGCCGCCGAAGAAATAGAGGATCGCACGCTTGGACGGCGTTGGATGTTCTCTGACGATCAGGCACGGAAAGCCGTGCACCGTGACCGTTTCATAATGCGCCTTGCGGTCGGTGGGCGTAAATACGCCGCGATTGCGGTTCTGCTTGTCAATGACCTTCCGAATTTCCTCATCCGGCAGCCCAAACGCCTTTTTCGCGCCGGAAAGCTTGTAAGCTGTGCGCAGAACAGAAGCGAAGATACTCATACCGTCAATTCTTTTCCCGTAATCGTCAGCACGCCTCACTGTTAAACTGCTCTAACCAACGGGCAAACAGTTAGACAAAACTAACCGTATGCCGAAACAATACACAGCGGCTCAAATCTGATTCTATGGTAGCAAAAACCCCGTTTCCTGTCAAGACGCAGACGGATTCCGACTGTTGCGCTCCGTGCTGTTTCGCAAAAGCGGGCAGAAACCATCCGCAGCCAGCGGCTTCCTTATCGGGAAAGCCGCTGGCTGCGGAGCGCCTGTTTTTATGCTTCGAGCGCGGACAGGACATCGTCCCAGGCATCCGGGAAGGTGCAGTACTCGATCAGCGTCAGCGCGCCGGTCGGGTCTTCGCCGGACGAGAGCGCGGCTTCGAATGCAGACTGGTCTTCCAGACGGTAGATCGCGCCCGCACCGCTTTCATCGTACAGCGCCGCAACGCCGCCGGATTCGAATGCCAGCCAGATCACAGGTTCTCCCTGCGTCCCGCCCGGCTCCGGGTCCATGATGTTGAACGCGGTCACGAGCCGTTTCGCCCGTTTTTCCGTCAGGACTTGTATTTCCCAGCCGCTTTCCGTGCGGGTATAGGCCGTGATTGTCCCGCCGGAGAGGGTGTCGTAGGGGGTGAAGGTATACGGGTCGGTGGGAGCGGGTTCGTCCTCATCCAAGAAGTGCTCGGCATTCAGACCGCCGAAGCTGATGTGTGAGACTTCACCCGCTTCGGCGCGGATCAGCATGAACAGGTCGCCGGACGTGAGCTCGTACAAGTCATACGGAATCTCCTGATCGTTTTCGATCATCGTTTCATGCGTCCACACGGCGTCCGGATACGCAGCATCGACGGCCTCCTGCGGACTGCCGATGCCGATACCGGTATCCAGCGTCCAATCGCAGGGGCTTTGCGCCCAGACCTCGCTCAGTACCGAGCCGCTGCCGTCGCGCATGCCGGTGTTTGTAAAACGCAGACGCAGATCATACAGCACGTCCGCGCTGCCGGAGGTGTTATAGAACCAGCAGACCTCCCACACGCCGTCCTCGCGCTGAATTTCTCCCGCGTTGTTGGTACTGTCCGGCTCGCCGAGCATGGCCCGCACGTCCTCACGCTTCATCCCCAGCCGCAGTCCGCCGAGCTCCGTCGCCAGAATGCGCGCAGATACGGAATTCTCGTCCTCCCAGCCGCCGTCTGCCGCGGATTCTCCGCCGCGCGTCGGTTCTTCCGCACCGGCGATGCCGTCCTCCGCAGGTTTTTCATCGCTCGCAGGCGACTCTGTGGTGGGTGTTTCGATGCCGGCGGCCTGACTGGCATTGTCTGCGTTCTTGTAGCCCAGGTTCCGCACGGCCAGCGGGATGGAGATAGCCAGCACCGCGCAGGCGGCCAGCGCCGCGATGGGCAGCCAGCGCTTTTTCCGCCGGATATCGGCAGCTTCCTCAAGCATGGCATCGCTTAAATCCCCGATGCAGCGGAACAGGTCTTTCGTCGTCATACCGCGATCCCCTCCTTCAAAAGCGCGTCCCGCAGTCCCGCGCGCAGACGGAACAGCCGGGATTTGACCGTGTTTTCCGTCAGCCCGAACAGGCCCGACAAGCGCCGGACAGAGTCGCCGTAATAATACCGGCGCAGAAACAACTGCCGGTTTTCGCGCGTCTGCGATTGCAGGAATACCTCGATCGTCAGCGTGACGGCCTGCGCGTCGAGCCGCGCCTCGGGCCGTTCGCCGCCCGGCAGACAGTCGGAAAGTTCGGAAAGCAGCAGCTCTGTCTGCCCGCCGCCGCGCTTCTGCGCGCGGGCCGCTTCCCAGCGCGTAAAGGACAGATTACGCGTAATGCGGCCCAGAAACGCCCGCAGACAGCCGGGCCGCGTGGGCGGAATGGCGTTCCACGTATGCAGCCACGTGTCGCTGACGCATTCCTCCGTGTCCTCATGGCTGTGCAGGATGTTGAAGGCAATGGAGCTTGGCTGTGCAGGATTTTGAAGGAAAGGGAGCGGCAGTAGCCGCCGTATTTCTTCCCTGTCTCGGCAATGGCCCGCTCCTCGCGGGCGAAGTACAGATCAATGATCGTTTCGTCTTCCATGTCGAATCCTCCTCTGTCTGTCAAGACCGGATTTTTCCGCGTTGGTTGCGTGAATTTGGGTTGATTTTTTTGAGCTTCCGTGCTATGTTCTGTATGCAATTTGCATGAGATCGTGCATTCAAAGCGGGAGGAAAAATAAAAATGCAAGAGCCGCTGCAAAAACCTGCATTTTCAAAGCAGGCGCTGCTGCACTGCGCGGGCATTGTCGGCGCGGGGCTGCTGTATTCACTGGGCATCAACCTGTTCGTTGTCCCGACCGGGCTGTATACGGGCGGAATTATGGGCTTTGCGCAGCTGCTGCGCACGCTGTTCCTGCATCTGACAGGGCTGGAGCTGAAGATCGACATTGCAGGTATCATCAACTATGCAATCAACCTTCCGATTTTATGCATCGCGTGGAAACAGCTCGACCATCGCGTGGTGTTCAAAACGCTGCTGTCCGTCACGTCGACGACTGTTTTTATGTCCCTGATCCCGCGCACGGACATTCTGCACGGCGATCAGCTGGCCGAATGTCTCATCGGCGGCATTCTCTGCGGCTGCGGCATCGGCATCACGCTCTGGATGGGCGGCACGACGGGCGGCATGGACGTGATCGGCATGATGCTCATCAAAAAGGGCTCGCATACGTCCATCGGCCATGTGAACCTGTTCTGGAACATGGCGCTCTATGCGATCTGCGCCGCCGCGTTCAACCTGTCCACGGCGATCTATTCGATCCTGTTTTCGTTCATCTCCACGACGGCGATGGACAAGCTGCACATGCAGAACATCAACGTCGAGGTCACGGTCGTGACGAAGGTCCTGAGCCCGGAAATGGAGCACGAGATCCTCGTCGACCTGCACCGCGGCATCACGCGCTACGAAGGCATCGGCGAGTACACCGGTGAGCCGGTCCATATCTTCTATATTCTCGTTACGAAATACGAGATCAGCCGCCTGCGCGCCATCGTCTGCAAACACGACCCCCACGCCTTCATCGTCGCCAAGGACGGCGCAGTCGTCTACGGGAATTATAAGAGGAAGCTGTAAACGCCCGCCGCTGCAGGGTTTCTGCAAATTTTAATATGTTTCACAAAAACCGGGCCGTGGTGGCCCGGTTTTTCTGGTTACAGCACACGCTCGACCGCGTGGTACAGGCTGCGGATGGCAAGCTCGTAGTCCGTCTCCTTGACGGCGATGATGATGTTCAGCTCACTCGATCCCTGGTCGATCATGCGGATATTGATGTTCGCGTCGGCAATCACGCGGAAGATGCGCGCGGCGGTGCCCTTGGCGTAGATCATGCCCTGGCCGACGACGGCGATGAGGGCCAGTCCGTCCTCCACGCTCACGTGGTCGGGCTGCAGCCGCTCCTGGATCTGCTGCAGGATCTCCTCACGCGCGGGAGCCAGCGCCTCGGTCGAGACGAGGATAGAGACGGTGTCAATGCCGGACGGGCAGTGCTCAAAGGAAATGCCATGCTCGGCGAAAATCTCCAGCAGCTTCGCCACGAAGCCAATCTCGCCGTTCATCATGGACTTTTCCACGTACACGCTGCTGAAGCCCTTGTGGCCTGCGATGCCGGTCACGACGCGCTTGTGCGCGTTGGACGGGAGCGAGGGGACGATGAACGTGCCGGGGTCGGACGGACGGTTGGTGTTGCGGATGTTGATGGGGATGTTCGCCCGGCGGACGGGGAAGACCGCATCCTCATGCAGGACGGACGCGCCCATGTACGAAAGCTCACGCAGCTCACGATAGGTAATGTAGTCGATCACGTGCGGATGCTCGATGATGCGCGGGTCGGCGGACAGAACGCCGGAAACATCCGTCCAGTTTTCATACAGGCCAGCACCGACGGCACGGGCGACGACGGAGCCGGTCACGTCCGATCCGCCGCGCGAGAAGGTGTGCACCGTACCGTCTGGCATGGCCCCGTAGAAGCCGGGGATCACGGCGTGCTCCACGCTTACAAGCGCGTGCCCGATGGCGGTATTCGTCGCCTCCGGGTCGAACGAGCCGTCGGCCCGGAACAGGACCATCTGCGCCGCGTCGACAAAGCGGAAGCCGAGATACGCGGCCAGTAATTTGGAATTGAGATATTCGCCCCGGCTGGCCATATAATCGCGCTGGGGACTCTGGCGCAGGTGCGCCTCAATGGCGGCAAAGTCCGGCTCCAGATTGGCACTCAGGCGCAGCGCGCCGATGATATCGGCAAAGCGCTGCCGGATCTCGTCCAGCACGGGCGCAAATTCCTGCCCGGCGCAGGCCGCGTCATAGCAGCGGTAAAGAAGATCGGTGACCTTTGTATCGCCGTCAAAGCGCTTGCCCGGCGCGGAGGCGACAACATAGCGGCGGGCCGGGGCTTCCCGGATGATCGCCGCGACCTTTTCAAACTGTGCGGCGGTCGCAAGCGAGCTGCCGCCGAATTTCACAACGATGGGATTCATGGAAAGCTCCTTTCAATGGGGTGCTGGCGTTATTTTCGCACAAAGTTCCCCGCCGCGTCAACCATGTTTTCACGGAAAACCGCTTTTTCGGCAAAAAATCTGCGCGCAGGAGAAAAACATCTGTCTTTTTGTCGAGAACGCACAAAGCCGCCGGACAAACGTCCGGCGGCACACGATACTGTCAGCTTTGCAAAAGCGTTGGTAGGGGCGGGGCTCTGCTCCGCCCGATGGGCAGGTGCAAATCTGCACAGCACTCTGTAGGGGCCGACGACTCTGTCGGCCCGATAAATATTGCGGATTCGCCGCAGATTTCAGAAAAAGCGCTGCTTTCTGTGGGCGGACAGAGTCATCCGCCCCTACAATGGAATGGGCAGGCGTTTGCGGATTTGCCGAAGATTTCCGAAAAATACGATGTATTCTGCGGGCGGGCAGAGTCGTCCAGCCCTACACTGAAAACGGCAGGCGATTATCGTTTTTCACGCTGCGGCGGCTCTACGCCCCAGTTGGGAAGCGGCTGGCGCTGCATGGCGCCGAAGATCTTGCTCTTGAGGTCGGGATACTGTGCTTGCAGCACCACAATCAGCTCCTTGACCTCCTGCCGCTTGGTGTGCTTGTCGGCAGGACAGACATTGTGGACGACGGGCAGCTCGTATTTTTCTGCAAAATGCGTAATGGCCTGTTCGCCGACATAGAGCATGGGCCTGATCTGCGTGATGCCGGTGCGGCTGAGATACGTTACGGGCTCAAAGCAGCTGATGCGGCCCTCGTAAAGAAGGCTCATGAGAAACGTTTCGACGGCATCGTCAAAGTGATGGCCCAGCGCGATCTTGTTGCAGCCCAGTTCCAGCAGCACATCGTTCAGCGCGCCCCGGCGCATTTTTGCGCACATGGAGCAGGGGTTCTTCTCGTGCCGGTACTCGAAAATGATCGGGCCGATCTCCGTCTTTTTGATCTGATACGGCACGTCCAGCTTCGCGCACAGCTCCGCCACCGGGGAAAAATCCATGCCCGGCAGGCCCATGTCGATGGTGACGGCCTGCAGCTCATACGGGACGGGATAATACCGCCGCAGGGCGGCCAGCAGATATAAAAGCGACAGCGAATCCTTGCCGCCGGATACGCCGACGGCGATCTTATCGCCCGCGCAGATCATGTTGTAATCCTCCGCGCAGCGGCGGATGCGGCCCATCAGATTCTGCATACGAATTCCTCCAAATTCTATTGTTTTTGCATTTTGAGCATTTGCGAGTATTTTGAAGCATTTACGAGCATTTTGAAGCTCTTGCCATGAAGCATTGAAAATCAGAAAAATCGTGCTTGACACCGGTTTTGCCCTGTGGTATAAAGAATGAGCGCGTTTTCCAGAGCTATTGTATACACGCGCACCAAACTTGTCAAAACTTTTTATCATAAAAGAAAACCATGCGTTTTCAAACGGAGGAACAGACATGACCACTATGGCTAAGAAAGAGACCGTCCAGAGAAACTGGTACGTTCTCGACGCAGCTGGCAAGCCCCTGGGCCGCACCGCTGTGACCGCTGCCAAGCTTCTGCGCGGCAAGCACAAGGTTGACTTCACCCCGAACGTGGACTGCGGCGATTTCGTCATCATTGTGAATGTTGACAAGGCCGTCCTCACCGGCAAGAAGCTCGACAACAAGCACTACTATCATCACACCGGCTGGATCGGCAACCTCAAGGACGTCAAGTACCGCACTCTCATGGCTGAGCGTCCCGAGTTCGCCATGGAACTGGCTGTCAAGGGCATGCTGCCCAAGAACAGCATCGGCCGCGCCGCGCTCACCCGCCTGAAGCTCTACAAGGGCGCCGAGCACAACAACGCCGCACAGAAGCCCGAAGCATGGACTTTGGACTAATCAGGAGGTAACAGACTATGTACGAGAGCAAGAGACAGTATCAGTACGGCACCGGCCGTCGTAAGTCCTCCGTTGCCCGTGTCCGCGTCTATCAGGGCGGCACCGGCTCCATCACCATCAACGGCCGCGATATCGACGATTATTTCGGCCTGGATACCCTGAAGATGGTCGTCCGTCAGCCTCTGGCTGCGACCGATCTGGTCGGCAAGGTCGACATTATCTGCACCGTCGAGGGCGGCGGCGTTTCCGGCCAGGCCGGCGCCATCCGTCATGGCGTTGCCCGCGCTCTGCTGAGCGTCAACCCCGAGTTCCGTGCCACGCTGAAAGCCGCCGGCTTCCTGACCCGTGACCCGAGAATGAAGGAAAGAAAGAAGTACGGTCTCAAAGCAGCTCGTCGCGCTCCGCAGTTCAGCAAGCGATAAT
>HF990602.1:51428-66300 GCA_000432135.1 Firmicutes bacterium CAG:124 | reverse complement strand
TGGCCAAGAAGCTCGTAGCCGGACATCGTTCCGCCCAGCGCCTTTCCCGCGCAGCCGCCGCAGGCAATGATCAGCTTATCTCCAAAATACGCGCTGCCGTCCGCGCCCGCGACCTGATAGCCGCGCGCTTTTTTCTTCACGCTCTGCGCGTCGAAGCCGCAGACGAGCTGCACGCCCGCCTGCGCAGCGGCAAACCGCAGCACGTCCACAACGCTGTTGGACTGATCGGACAGGGGATAGACCCGCCCGGACGGCTCTGCCGTGGTCAGAAGGCCCAGCGCGTGGAAAAAGTCCAGCGTCGCCGTCCCGTCAAAGCGCGAAAGCGCGGCGCGGGCAAAGCCCGCGTCCTGTCCGTGATAGTGCACCGGGGACAAGTCGAGGTTCGTCAGGTTGCACCGGCCGTTGCCGGTGGCGAGCAGCTTGCGCCCGACGCGCGACTGCCGTTCGAGAACGGTGACGGTATTCCGTTCATCCTGCGCGGCGGAAAGCGCGGCCATCAGCCCGCTGGCCCCGCCGCCGAGAATCAAAACCTTCATGTGCTGCTCCTTGGGGTGCGTGGTATGGAATATGTACAATTTCTGTGCAGTTTTCCGTAAAAGGCGCTGCCTGCTGCGGGCGGACAGAGTCGTCCGCCCCTGCAAGTGCTCCTGGTCCTGTTACTGCATCCGCTGCTCCAGTGCGGCAAGGCGCAGGCTGGTGCAGAAGATCTCCATGGCCTGCTCCAACTCCTCGACCGGGGGCAGGGACGGGGCGATGCGGATGTTGGAATCCTGCGGGTCGCGGCCATAGGGGAACGTCGCGCCTGCGCTTGTCATGACGACGCCCGCCTCTTTGCACAGCGCCAGCGTGCGCTTTGCAAGGCCCGGAGCCGTGTTGACCGAGACGAAATAGCCGCCCTTGGGCCGCTGCCAGGAAGCGATGCCGAGCGGCGCGATCTCGGTGTCCAGATGGCGCAGGACGCACTGGAACTTCGGGTTCAGAATGGCTGCGTGCTTCTTCATAAGTTCCAGCGTGTGGGCCTTGTCCTTCAAAAAGCGCACATGGCGCAGAGAGTTGACCTTGTCATAGGAAATGGTCTGGATGCCGATGAGCTTCTGCAGATACGCCTGATTTTCCTCGCTCGTGGCCATGACGGAGAAGCCCGCGCCGGGGAGCGTGACCTTGGACGTGGAAGCAAACTCATAGACCATGCCGTCGTTTCCCGCCTCGCGGCAGAGCGTCAGGATGTCCCGGAAGGGGACAAACTCGCCGTCAAACTCGTGAATGCAGTAGGCGTTGTCCCACATGAGGGCAAAATCGGGCGCCGCGGGCTTCAATGCCGCGATGCGCGCGATCGTCTCGTCGGAATAGATGATGCCGTCGGGGTTGGAATATTTCGGCACGCACCACATACCCTTGACCGCCGGGTCCTTGACCGCTTCTTCGACCTTGTCCATGTCGGGGCCGGTGGGGGTCATGGGAATTGTAATGAGTTCAAAGCCGAACGACTCGGTGATTTTAAAATGGCGGTCATAGCCGGGGGCCGGGCAGAGCCACTTGACGGTATCCAGCCTGCACCACGGCTTTTCCGAGCGTGCAAGACCGTGCGTATAGCCCTTGCTGACCAGATCGTACATGAGCGTCAGCGACGCGTTGCCGCCGATGAAGCACTCTTCGCTCTTGCAGCCGAGCACATCCGCCCAGTATTCCTTTGCTTCCTTGAGGCCGGACAGTTCGCCGTAGTTGCGGGCGTCGACGCCGCCGGAAATGCAGTCCTCCGGGGTTTTGAGGATGCTCAGGATGCCGGAGACGAGGTCAAGCTGCTCCCTGCCGGGCTTGCCTCTTGCCATGTTGAGCTTCAGCTCCTTCGCCTTCAGCGCGTCGAACTGCGCTTTGACCGCTGTGTATTCCTCGCGCAGCTGTGCGGGGGTCAGATTCTGATATGCAGTACTCATACCGTCGTGATCCTTTCTTCCATCCATTCTTTGCAGCGTCGCTGCCTGATATATTCAGTATATCGCGTCCGCCTGTTAAAAGCAAGCAAAAAGCCCGTTTTCCCAAGGAAAGCGCCGCGCGGCGGGTGTTGACGAATCTTCCATTTTCGGGTATGATAGAATAACTCTTGCCGTGGAGGTGTGTGTACGGATTTGGATGAGGCAATGATGCGCGAAGCGCTCCTGCTTGCGCGGGAGGCGGCGGCGGACGGCGAGGTTCCGGTGGGGTGTGTGATCACGCTGGAGGACCGCATTGTCGGCCGCGGACGCAACCGGCGCGAAAAGGGAAAAACGGCGCTGGCCCACGCAGAGCTGGAGGCCATCGGCGAGGCCTGCCGGACGCTCGGCGGCTGGCGGCTGTGGCAGTGTACGCTGTACGTGACGCTCGAGCCGTGCCCCATGTGCGCAGGCGCGATTTTGAACGCGCATCTGCCGCGCGTCGTCTTCGGCGCGAAAGATCCAAAATCCGGCGCGGCGGGAAGTCTTGTCGATCTGCTGCATCTGCCGGGCTGCTTTCAGCCGGAGGTCAGCGGCGGCATACTGGAAGCGGAATGTTCACAGGCGCTGCGCGACTTTTTCCGAACGCTGCGCCAAGCACGCGCATCCTGCAAGGATGCAGATGAAAAAAAGGAAGAGACTCTCTATGCGATATCAGATCACGTCTGACTCTACCTGTGATCTCAGCCCGGAGCAGCTGGAACAGTATCATATCCGCCTGCTGCCCCTCTATGTGAGCATGGACGGCAAGACGCTGCGCGACGGCGTGGACGTCAAGCCCGACGATATCTATGCCCACGTCTCCGCCGGCGGAAGTCTGCCGCAGACGGCGGCGGTCAATCTGGCCGATTATGTCCGCGCGTTCACGGAGCTGTCGAAAAAAAACGACTTCGTCATCCACGTCTGTATCTCTCTGGACTTCTCCTGCTGCTACCAGAACGCAAAGCTGGCGGCGGCGGATTTTGACAACGTGTACGTCGTCGATTCCAGAAATTTATCCACAGGCCACGGCCTTGTCGTGCTGGAGGCCGAGCGCATGGCGCGCGAGGGCATGGCGCCGGACGATATCGTCGCGGCGCTGCACGATCTGACGGGCCGCGTGGAGGCCAGCTTCATTCTCGACCGGCTGGATTACATGAAAAAGGGCGGCCGGTGCTCCGCCGTGACGCTTCTGGGCGCGAATCTGTTAAGGCTCCGCCCGTGCATCGAGGTCAGAGACGGCAAAATGGGCGTCGGCAGAAAATACCGCGGCAGCTTTGACAAGTGCGTCTGCGAGTATATCACCGATAAAATTGGAAACCGCAGCGATCTGGAACTGCGCCGCGTGTTCATCACGCACTCCGGCGTGTCGGAGGAATCGGTGCAAAAGGCTGTGGAAACTGTGCAAAAGTTACAGCCGTTTGAGGAGATCTGCGTCACGCGGGCCGGCTGCACCGTCAGCAGCCACTGCGGGCCGGGAACGCTCGGCGTGCTGTATATCCGAAAGGCAGATCAATGAGGGAAGCACTGGAAGCGCGCTCCGGCTTATCGCCGGAGCAGATCGACACGCTCTGCGCGTTCGGGCAGGCGCTGATCGAAAAAAACAAGGTCATGAACCTCACGGCCATCACCGAGCCGCAGGCTGTGGCCGAGCTGCATTTTCTCGACTGCATCGCGCTTTTGCGGGCGGAGGACTTTTCCGGAAAGCGCGTGATCGATATCGGCTGCGGTGCGGGCTTTCCCGGCGTTCCGCTGAAGATCGCCGAGCCGTCGATCGAGCTGACGCTTCTGGATTCTCTGGCCAAGCGCATGACATGGCTGCGGGAAATTCTGCCGCAGCTGGGCGTGGAGGCCGAGGTCGTCACTGCCCGGGCGGAAGAATTTGTCCAGACCCGCCGGGAGCAGTATGATATTGCAACGTCCCGCGCCGTGGCGCGGCTGAATATCCTCGCAGAGCTCTGCCTGCCGTATGTAAAGGTAGGCGGCGCGTTTCTGGCAATGAAGGGCGCGCTGGCGGGCGAGGAGATGGAAGAAGCAAAGCGCGCCGTGGCGCTGCTGGGCGGAATGATCGAGCAGGTGTACGAATATCCCATTCAGGACGCGCTGCATAAGGCTGTTGTCATCCGCAAAATCAGGCCCACGCCGACGAAATACCCCCGCGCGTTCGCGAAAATCAAAAAAAGCCCGCTGTAAACCAGATCCCGGCGGAGCAGGAAGGAGCGGGCAGGATGGATATTCTCTCCCTGTGCCGGAGGATGGTCATGCTGTTTTTCTGCATGGCCTGCGGCTTTTGCGCCGCAAAGGGCGGCGTGATGGACACGCAGAGCAACAAAAAGCTCTCGGCGCTCGTCGTAAACGTTGCAAACCCCATGCAGATCCTCGCCTCCGCACTGACGGGGGAGCGCCTGCTCTCGACCGGGCAGACGCTCCGGCTGGCGGGGCTGATCGCGCTGATCTATCTTGCGCTGATCGCCCTGAGCTTCCCGGCCGTGCGGCTGCTGCGCGTCAGGGACGCGGAGCGCGGGCTGTACCGGTTCATGTTCATCTTCTCCAACACCGGCTTTCTCGGCTATCCCGTCGTCGAGTCTCTGCTTGGCAGCGGCGCGGCGTTTTACGTCACGATCTTCGTGCTGTTTTTCCAGCTCTTCTGCTGGAGCTACGGCGCAAGTCTGATGCGCGGCGCGGCGCGCTTCCGGTTTCAGTGGAAGGTGCTGCGGCAGCCGTGCGTCGCGGCGTCGCTTGCGGCATTCGCGGTCTATCTGTCCGGCTGGCAGCCGCCCGCGCTGCTGCACCAGACCGTCAAATATGTCGGCGATATCACAAGCCCCGTCGTCATGCTGATCGTGGGCTGCTCGCTTGCGCAGATGCGCTTTAAGCAGATCTTCGGAAGCTGGCGGATCTACGCGCTGTCCGCGCTCAAGCTGGCGGCCGTGCCGCTGCTGGCGTATGCCGTGCTGCGGCACGTGCTGACGAATGAATTTGCACTGTGCGTGCTGACCGTGCTTCTGTGTATGCCCATCGCCACCAACACGACGATCCTGAGCTACCAATACGGCGCCGACGAGACGGCCGCCTCCTCCGGCGTGTTTGTCAGCACGCTTCTGAGCCTGCTGACGATCCCGCTGATGATGAAGCTGCTGTTCGGAACATAAGCGCAAAGCCTCACCCTGCCGCGGCAGGGTGAGGCTGCGTCTTTATCCGGCCTGATTCGAGCCGGTATTTTGTGCTTCGACAGAAAATATTTCCTAAATGTGGGGTTCCGCGCCCGTTTTCGACATACTTCGCGCGCGGCGTGTGGTATGGTGAGGCTGCATGGAGGCCGGATCGAGCTGAACGATCACCGCGGTCCGGTCATCAGGCTCTGACTCGCTGGCGCACGCGACGACCCCGGCGGCAAGCTCCCTCGGCGAAAGCGGCCCGCACGCGCGCAGATACTGCTCGCAGGCGGCTTCTGGTATGCCGTCGGTGGTAAGCACCAGCTGCTCTCCTCTCTGTAAGGACAGCCCCACACGCTCGGCCCGGTGTTCCTCTCCCACACCCAGCCCCGGCGGAGGCGAGGCTGTCCCTATTTTTTTGACTGTTCCGCCCTTCTTGAGATAGGACGGGGCCGCGCCCCATTTATAAAGCGCCCCCTCGCCCGTGCAAAGGTCCATCTCCAGCAGGTCGACCGTGGAAAAGCACCCGTCGCCCCGCAGGACATACAGCTCGTTCAGCATCGCCGCCGCGTCCATCGCGTCAAAGCCGAGCGTTAAGAGCGATTGCAGGACCGAGATCGCCTCCTGCGCGTCGGACTGCGCGCCGGAGCCGGTGCCCATGCCGTCGCAGAGCAGGACATACTGCGTCACGCCGCACTGGAAGCTTGTCCCGCAGTCGCCGCAGAGCGTATCGCCCCGCAGCCCGACCGCCCGGACGCCGAGCGAGAGCCGATAGCGCGGAACGCCCCCGGCGGGGCGCTTCTGGCCCGCCGCGCGTAAAAAGCGCGCAAGCTGACCGAGCAGCGCGCGGGAAATTTCCCGCGCCTCCTCGCTGCGCCGGAGGGCCAGCAGCTGCGACTGCTGGGCGCGCAGCGCCCGGTTGATGGCCGCGCGAAACGCCTCCTCCCGGATGCAGACCGCGCAGAAGCCCGCGGGCAGGTCGCCCTCGTTCGCCTGTCCCTGCCGCAGGATCGTCCCGGCGCAGGCCGAAAGCAGACGGCAGGTATCGTCCGCGCGCTCCTGCCAGCACTGCTGGTGCTTGACGCAGCTGCGGCAGACGTCGTCCGCCGCACTGTCAAAGATCAGCGCCGGGGCCGTCTGGGCTTCCTGCCCGGAAAGAGACAGCTTTGTCTCCATCCGCTGCAGGACATCCGCCGTCTGCACCAGCGTGCTGGCCGCAGCAGGCGCGTCGCGCCGCGCATCCGGCAGCGCAAAGCCGGGGAGCAGGCACGAGAAAACCGCGCCTGCCAGCACGCCCAGCGTCCAGCCCGCGTGCTCCCCGCCCCAGACGAGCACGCACAGAAAATACAGTCCCGCAAACGCCGCCGCCCGCGCCGTCCGGCGAAGGTCCGCCATCCGGCAGACAAGAAGCGGCAGGCAGAAGCAGGCCGTCTGCGGCGGAGACGGAAGGCTCCCGAGATCGAGCACCAGCCCGCAGGCCGCGCCAATCAGAAGCGCGTCCTGCGCGTCCTCCACCAGCAGGCACACCGCCGCTGCGCCGACCACGGACAGCGGAACGCCGAACGGCAGCTCCACACGCACAAGTCCCGCAAGCAGACACACCGCCGCAGCGTATGGCCGCAGCCTGGCAGCCTCCTCCGCCGGGCAGAGCGCCCGGATGCTCACGACCAGCAGCGTCAGCCGCAGCGCAAGCAGCAGCGCCGCCCGGATGCCGCCGTCGGCCTGCAAAACGAAAATCAGCCCCAGCAGTGCGTAGATCCCTCCCGCCGCCGCCGGGACAAAGCCGCGCCTCTGCGCGGGCAGCAGATCGCGGAACAGGCAGCTGCCCGCCAGCATCAGAAAGCCCGCCGCGACCGGCTCCAGCGCAGCCGATAAGCCCCAGAACACGGCATAGCCCGCCACGGCCCCGAGATACGCGCACACAGCCGCCGGCCCAAACGGCAGCACGCACACCGGCGCAAGCGCCAGCGGCACGTGCGCCGATAAAAGCCCTGCACCCGCCAGCACAAAGCTGAAGCCGCCCGCTCCGAGCGCACGCAGCGCCTCGCGCAGCACGGGCCGCGCCGCCAATCCCTGCGCCAGCCGCTGCCGCAGCTGCTCCGCTCCTGCTGTTCCCATCGCGCCGCCTCCTTTTGTTCCTTTGCGCAGTGTACCACCCGGAACGGGCGGAAACCCGTCGGGAAATGGCGCGGGAAACGCCGGAACGGCTCCAGCGCACGGCGGCAAAAAGAAAAGCCATCCTTTTGGCCCCTTGTCAAGTGATTTGCGAAAATTTTAGTAATTTATTTTTCAAAGGCTGTTCACGCAGGCCTCGAACACCTCCGCCGCCGTGTGGAAATTGAATATCTTCCGGGGATAATTATTGATCCATTCCTCCGTTTTTTTTAGAGTAGAGGCCGGAATAGTTGCAAAATCCGTCCCTTTCGGGTGCTTGCGGCGGATCATGCCGTTTTGACGCTCGTTCGATCCTCTTTCCCACGAGCTGTACGGGTGGCAGTAATAGACCGTCGTCCGGGCGCCTTTCCGCCGACAAGCCTTTTCCATGCCCGCGCAGTCGGCAAACTCCGGGCCATTGTCTACGGTGATCGACTGAAATACCTTGTAGAAAAGGGCGCCATATTTGCGCTCGAGCGTGTTTAGGGCCTTTACCACGCTTTCGGTGGTGTTTGTCTTTATCGGGATCATAATTTCATGGCGAGAGAGCCGCTCCGTGAGTACCAGCAAGCGGGGACGGCTCTTTTGTATGCCCTGTACGGTGTCCATTTCCCAATGTCCGAAAGTCTCTCGGGAGTTGATCTCCTCCGGGCGCTGTTCAATGCTCAAGCCTTTAGGGGCCCGGGCCGCACGGACGCGGCGATAACCCCTCTTTTTCGCCGTCTTATGAGGGAGGTCTTTATTCGTCACCTCGATGAAAAGGCCGAGGTCGATATAGCGGTAGAGAGTGCGGACGGAAATCTCGGTATCGAATACGAGGCCCTTTGCCTTGATCTCGCCGAGAGCGGCCTCCGGCGATCTGTTCCCACCTTTGAGGGCGGCCTCGAGGTAACGGGCGAGGCGGTGATCCTTGCCGATCTTGAGACCCGGCCCCTTGTCCGGGTAGTGATCCTCGTACCGAGCTTGTGCAATATCGGGGATATAGCACTCCCGGTCTATGAGCTCGGTCGTGCGCTGAATACCGAGGCCGCGCTTGATCTCCCGGTAGATCGTGGAGACGTGGCGGCCCAGCTCGTCGGCGATCCGCTGTTTCGACCATCCATCTTTGAGGCGCGTCTCGATAATAAGGCGCTCTCTCCATGTCAAGTGCTGATAGTTTTCTCCCATTTCCAAACCCTCCCGACAAATCAAAGCCCCGCCGCGGTCATGTAGACCGGGCGGGGCGTGGTTCATTTCTGCAAAAATTCCTCTATCGCTCGTTTGATAATTTGAGCCTGGACGGCCCCCTCAGCGTCGCACTTTTCCCGAAATGCCGCCGCGAGGTCTTTCGGCACACGGACGGAAATCACGTCGTAGGCCTTTTGATTGTATCTCGACTTTACCGCCGTCGAGGTCTTAGTCTTTCTCTTGGTTTCTTCCACGTTTCCGCCTCCTCACGTTGATAACGATAGAGCATACCGCGAGGGTGATACTCACTCCGCACAAAATATAAATGACTGTGTCCATGACGGTTTGACATTGAGCCCGTTTCATGTTACTATGCAAGGGCGAGGGGGATTGCTCCCCCTGCCCTTTACTCGGTGAGCTTTTCTATCAGCAGTAGAATAGCAATCACGAGGTTAAGGATCGCGGTAACAAGGTTTATGTAGCTGTCCGGCTTGGCCTTGTTGCCGCTTTTCTTTTTGCGTTTTTTGCTCAATGCTTTATCCTCCTTTCGCTTATTATAATATCATACTGCTTGCAGTATGTCAATAGTTTTTTGCAAAAAAATATCCGCCTCGGGAAATCAATCCCGGGGCGGTTTCTTGTCTGCGCCTATAATCCAGTCGGCGGAGACGTTGAAAATTTTCGTCATGGCGAGGAGCTCGTAATCCGTCACGAGGCGAGAGCCGCTCTCGATCCGGCTAACTGCGTCCTGTTCAATGATCGCGCCCTCTGTCTGCATTTTCGCCGCGAGGGCCGTTTATGATAGGCGAGCTCGGAGTCGTAGCTCCCGGACGCGGTCGCCCGATACGTTCCCCTTGCCCTCAAATTGAAATTTTCTCACTCGCCCGAGTTCCTCCTATGGTAATATCCAATATTCTAATTGACATTAACATATTTTCCTCGGGTTCTTATGGGAATACTCCATAGCTCGAAAAAATAAGGGCCGGAGTTTCCTCCGGCCCGCTCGGGTTATGCTTTCTCTCTGGCCTCGTGGTACATGACGGCCACGATCGCGGCCTTGAGGGTCTCCTTGCGGAGGTTGAGGTCGGTCGCGCATACCTCTTTCGGCGTCCCGCCGTTGACGGCGCCGGAGTCCAGCAAAGCCGCCGCGGCGCCTTTCCAGTATTCCGGGACATCTTTCAAATCCTTATAGACGGGGTTTTCCTCGTCGAGGACTTCTTTCACGGTCTGACGGATCAGGGCTTTTAATTCTTCGTTGCTCATGTCGATTTCCTCCTCATAGGTGACATAGGGGATTTTCCCCCACTTTTTCCACTTCCTGGCGTTATACCCGGATTTACTTCCGATATTTGCGACGGCGGTAATCTGTACGCCGTTTTTCCATGCGGGCGTACACTCTACCGCGAGCCCTCCGCCGACATAAATTCCGATATGGCCCGTTGTCCACACCGCCGCCCCGGGCGCGATCCCGGAGAAATCGGTCGAGACGCCGGAACAAATCGAGATCATACCGTCCGCCGAAATGTCGGGGCAGGCGCCCGCGAGTACCTGGCTCATGGTCGGATATGTGGCGCCGCCGTAGGTTCTGGCGCTATCCCCGCTCCACCCCCACAAGATCGCCTTAATGAGGCCCACGCAATCGAAATAAAACGCCTTGGGGTCTCCGGCGTAGCGGCGGGCGGCGGTGATCCACCCCTTTTCCGTATTCTTTGCGTAGGCGTTGGCCGCCCTGGTGAGGCTCGCGTCGGTGATCGGCGAGCCGAGGCCGCCCCAAATATACGAGGTCTTATAGTCTCGGGCGATAGAGAGAGCCTTTGCGATAATGTCGGCCGAGTTCATTTACTTTCCCTCCTCGGCCTGAGTGCCGTCCGTGGTGGTCTGCTCGCGCTGGGTCTGAGTGCCAAAATAGAACGCGATCACGACGGCGTACACGGTCATAAAGTCTTGCGCGATCTTGTTCGTGACGGCGAGATAGGCGAAAACCGCCGTGAGGGTGATCGTGACGATGGATTTCACGGAGAGGAGGTTTGCAATGCGCTTGATGATCTTTTCATTCATGGTATAGTCCTTTCCCCGGGTCAAATCCCGGTGTCCCCTAAATCTTTTGTTGTTTCTTCCTTGTCGTCCTTTTTGAGGACGGTTTTCAGGCATAGCAAGAGGAGCTCGCCGCCGAAAAAGCCGAGGATCACGCCCAGGAGGGCCGCGGGGTCGTTTCCCGTCCTGGACATGATACGGAGCGCGTACCAGCTCGCCCCGGTGGCGGCGGCCACACAATAGGCGATTGTCACCTTTGCGAATAGGTGAGGAATTTTCCCGATCCGCTTCACGAGCCGGGAGAGACGAGAGGGCGTTTTCGCCTCATGTTTCCCGCTCATAGTCCCACCCGGGCCAATATGTAGCCCACCACCGCCGCGGTGACGAGGAGGATCACTTTCTCGACGAGGGTTTTCCAGCGGTTCCCCGGCTCCGCTTCGATCTTCTCCACCTTGCCGGAGAGATCGGAGAGGTCGGTTTTAACCTCCTTGATCGCCTCCGTTTGGTGCTTCTGCTCTTTCGCCATGACTTCGACCGAGGTCGCGAGGCGGTTTATTGCCTCCGTGCTTTTCTCGAGGTGGTCGAGCCTGTGCGTGTTGGATTTACTGCGGGCCTCCGTCTCGGCCAGCTTTACGGCCATTTCTTCGCCCGTCATGCCGTCACCCCCTCGGCGGTCTTGATCGCCGCCAAAATATCCGCCTTGAGGGTTAAGCCCGTGAGCGCGATCCCGTTCTCGGAGGCGTACTCCTTGAGCTCCGCGACGGTCATAACGTCCAGGTCTTTAACCTCTGTCCACCCGTAAACCCCGGGCTCCCATACGTTGTTATCGAGATCGGACGTCCATTTCTTTTCAGAGTGGGAGACCTTGGCCCCGGCGCTATATGCGTCATGGGCCCCGATGGGCTGGGCCCACTTCGGCCACTCCTCGGAGGGATCGGCGATCTCGGCCCACAAGCTCGCCGCGGCGTCCGGCGTCCAATTCTCCTGTGAGGTGTGATCCTGGACGCAACGATAGAGGCGGCCCTCATGGCGGCGGATCGCTCCGGTCTTATATGCGACGGGATAGGCCCACTCGGCAAACTGCGAGGCGTTCTCCGCCGCCGTGGCGTCGTCGATCTGTCCAGCCTCGGCCATAGTGACAAAGGCGATAGAGGCGGCCACGGTGGCCGGGGCCATGTCCTCGACCTCCGCCGCGAGCTGGGGCGTGTGGTCGGTCTCGACGAGGACGCTCTCGACCTCATACCAACGATAAAAGAGACCGTCGCCGGACTCCTCGCGGAGGAGATCGCCGACGATTACCTCGTAGACGCTTACCTTGTCCTCCTGGGTCTGCGTGAATGTGACGAGGTCGCCTGTGAGGCCGATCTCGGCGTCGGACTTGATACGGAGATAGCGGAGGCTTTTCCCGTTCCGTCTCGTGGTTCCGATCATGTACTCGAGCATAATATTCTCTCCTTTCGCGCCGCCTCCCGGACGACACTCTTTATTGTTTTCTCAATGGGCCGGACGTGCTTATCGTAGAGGCTCCACCCGGCACAATGCTTTAGCTGTCCCGACCGTGATAAAATTCCCCGCGCCTGGATCGGCGCTATTCTGCGGTGGGCCGCGATCCGTTTCCGGGCCCGGGTGCATTGTCTTTTCAGCCGGAGGAGGTTTTTCTTGCGGATCAGGGTTAGGCCCCGCTTGTAGCGGTAGCCGACCGCGTTCACCATGCGTTTACGGGTGTTGTAGAGTTGCCAATTCTCCTTTAGGCGGAGGCCCATTCTCCCCAAAAACTCCATGATCGCCCGGATCGCCCGATGAAGTTTCTTTTTGTTGGGGCCGAAAATAGTCAGGTTGTCAATATAGCGGACGTAATGACGGACGCCGTCTCCGAGCTTTTCCCGGATATAGTGGTCGAGCGGCTCGAGGACTGCGTTCGCGAGCCATTGAGAAATATAAAACCCGATCTTGATCCCGTCTTTGATGATCCGCCAAATGAGGCCGAGAAAAGCCTCGTCTTTGATCTTTCGCCGGAGAAACCGCATAACCTCCCGTGGAGAGAGGGAGGGATAGAATTTCTTTATATCCAGCTCGGCGGCGTACTTGGTGCCTTTCGGGTCTTTCTCGAGCCATTTCTCAATAGCTTTCCGGGCACGGTGCGGGCCCCGGCCCGGTATGCTCCCGCAACAATAGAAATCCATTCCGCGCATGAGGACAGGGGCCAGGACTTGAACAATCATGTGGTGGACGTATTGATCCGGCCATAGGGCGGGCTCGTTGATCTCGCGCCATTTCCCCGCCGTGGAGTCGTAGCGAGGAAATGTCCGGGGCTTTTTCGGGTGGAAATCCCGGAGGAGTTCGCAAAGCTCGTCCGCCCGGGCCTCTTTCGTGCTCTCCACCCATTGAGCCGTTTTATTTTTCTTCCGAGGCTCGTTGACTGCCTCGATTGCTAAAAGGGCGTTCTCACGGGTGCAAAGTTTCTCCATGAGGTGCCCGATCCGTTTTGTGGTTTTCATGCTGTGGTCGCCTTTCGGACGTAAATAATTTTTCTTATTCACCTCACGACCTTTCAAATCCATATCGGGCTTACTTGGCCGTGTCCCTGCGGCGAAATTTTCACCGAGCGGTGAGGAAAAGACTACGCGGAGTTTCGGGTATGGAATAAGTAGCCGCGAGCCGAGGTTGGAGTTCGTGTTGGAGGGCGCGTTGTTGCCGTTGAGGTAGAACGGCCCCGCGTTGGTGCCGTTGTTGTAGTTGCCGCCCACATAGAGCCCACGGACGCCGGAGTTATAGTTGCAATAATCCGGGCCCGGAAAACGGAGACCCCGGTCGCATGGCGTAGCCAGTCCCTAAATTGCGAGGTTTTTTATGGGGGTTGCGACCCCCAAACCCCCGGGCGGCTTACGCCGCCGAGGGGAGTTTTTGAAGCCGCGAGCCGAGGTTGGAGTTCGCGTTGGAGGGCGCGTTGTTGCCGAAGAGGCAGAACGGCCCCGCGAGGGTGCCGAAGTTGTAGAAGCCGCCCACATAGAGCCCACGGACGCCGGAGCTACAGTTGCAATAATCCGGGACGTAGGTCGTCTCGGAGCCGCCGACCGCGTTCGGGTAGATAAAGGAATTATCGGAGGAGTCATGCCCCCATGCCTTGATCCACCCGCCCGTAGTCGCTCGCGTGTTGCTTCTCACGGTGGCGCCTGTGCCGTTGTAGGTGTCTGCGAAATTCGCCGGGTTGTTGTAGGTGCAAATATTCGCGCCGGAGAAAATAATTCCGTCGCGCCACTCGAGCACATTTCCCCACCAATTTTCAATATTGCGGTACTGGATCGCGACGTTTCCGTCCGTGCCCGCGGCGCGGCCCGTGTGGTAGGTCATGGAGTCGGTTCCGCCCGTATTGATAACGGAGCCGGAGTCCACGTTTCCGCGCCCGATCTTGGTTTGTCCGTTCCAGTTCGCGAACTCGACGAGGTAGAGATACCAAAGTGTGAGTTGCAAGGCGAAATCCGCTTGATAATACCCGGTTCCGAGGGCCTTAATCCCGCTCCTGAACGTAGAGAGGGAGGTATTCACTCTCGGAGACTGGCCCGTCCTGGACTGATAGGAGGAATTGCACTCGTAGCGGCCAATATAGACGACGTCGCGCTCTCCGACGCCGTCGCCGCGGTCTCGGTGGGCCGGGGAGACCTGGAAACCGTCTGTTGCCTGGTCTGCGATCTGCACCTTAAAGGGCGAGTGCGTCACCTTTACCCAAAATTTCGGGATTTTTACGAGGGTGTTATTTCCGTCCGTTACCTTTGTCATGCCCGACCACGGGAGGCAGTTATCAAAGGGAGAGCTCCCGGCCCCGGTTCCCACCGCGGGGACGGGATCGGCAAAGAGGGCCGAGTCGTCCGTCCTGGTGAGGGCCGTCGTGCTCGAGCCGTCCCAGGCGACGCCGTAAATACGAACAAAGGCCGCCGTCACGTTGCAAGTCTTATTCGCGGGGGCGTTGTGGTTGGTGCCTGCGGAGACCTTGATCGTGATAACCGCGGAGCCGCTCTTTTGATTGACGCCGAAAACCGTGACTTTCGTCCCGCTCACGCTGACGGTGGCGACGCTGGTATTGCTGGACTCGGCGGAGATCGTACCGTTACCCGCTCGCGTGACGTTGATCGTCCCGGTCGGGTTCGAGCTGTCCAACGTGAGGGAGGTCGGAGAAATGCTCAGACTGCCCGCGGCCTTACCGATAGTCCAGTTTACGGACTTCGCCGCCGTGGTTCCGTCGCTCCACTCATAGTTAGAGGTCGGAGTAAAGGTCGCGGCGTAGGTTCCGGCGTTCGTGGCCGACGTCGTTCCGCCGAGCGTCAGTTGTGCCGAATTGTAGTTGTTCCAGTTCGGCGAGAGTGCGGAGCCCGTATAGGTGAGGCTCCCGCTCTGGCTCGGGAGGGCGGAGGTCAC
>HF990602.1:0-51403 GCA_000432135.1 Firmicutes bacterium CAG:124 | reverse complement strand
GGGGATCACGGGGGGGGGGGCGGTGAGGGGCGTCTACCCCGCCGCCGAGACGCCGTTTTCCGTATATTTCACGGTGACGCTCTGACTCCCGAGGGAGGTAAAGGTTGAGGGGCTCGTCGTGTAGCCCGTTACCGCCGCCGTGCTCCCGTCCGTATAGGTGGCCTTTACGACCATTCCCGCCGCAGAAAAGGCCTCTCCGTAGCGATACGCCGTCTTTGTTGGCGGCGTTGTGACTGCAATCGAGACGAGTTTCGGGATCACGGTCACGGCCTGAGAGGCTGTGACGCTCTTTCCGCCCTCGGTATATCGGATCGTGACACTCGTCACGCCGTCCAGCAAAGGCCCGCTCGGCTCCACGGCGTAGCCCGTGGCGGCCAGCTTGGCGCCGTTGGAATAGGTCGCCGTTACCACCATTCCCGCGGGGTCGAAACTCTCGCCGGAGAGGTATCTCGTTTTCGTGGGCGGCGTCGTGACGGCAATCGAGACGAGCTTGATCCCGCCTCCGCCGCCGACCATGTTATACACGTTTCCCATATTTAACCCTCCACTTTGATTTTCATAATCGAGACCTTGAGGGCCTCGGTCGGTGTTTCTTCACAATGGAATGTGATCTGTCCCGCCGTGGTGACGCTGTCCGCATGGATCACGGCGGAGGTATAGGCGCCGTAGCTGTCCGGGTCGGGGGTGATGATGTACCCGTAGCCGGAGACGACGAGGCCCGCGTTCTGCACGGTCTGAGAGCCGTTCGACCACCCGCTCACGGGAAGCGTGACGGCGATCTCATTCGCGCCGGGGCCCGCGGGGCCCTGTTCGCCTTGGTCGCCCTTGCCGCCCTTGAGCTCCCCGGAGTTATATTTCTCCTGAAATGTCTCGCCGTCGTCAAAGGTGACGCCGTCCGCCTCCGCGGTCTTGGCCGCGTCCTTGATATTGTCGATCATGGCCGCATGATCCGCCGCGGTATAGTTGCGACCGATCAGCTCGCCCGCGTTCCAGGATTTCGCGGAGCCCTCGACGCCGCGGGTACACCCGGAGAGGGCGTTTGCCGTCTTGGCGGTATAGAGGATCGTCTCGCCGCCCTCGTCGGTGCCGATTGTGGCGTAGTTCGGAGCGTCGGGAAATGCCGAGACGTCCGAGACTTTTATGATGGTGTCCGCCGCGCCGATAGTGTCCGTGAGGGTGGCTTGAGGCGAGAACGGAATACCGTAATACATGGGTTTCATGGGTTGCACCTCCGTCAAACTGTGTTATCGCCGCGGGACTGTATGAAGCCCTGGACGATAAGGTCGATACTGATATAGGCGAGGTCGTCCGGCCTCACCTCGAGCGATAGCCAGCTCCCGCGGGGGATCATGTTGTCCGAGCCCACCAAAAAGGCCGTTATATCGAGCTCGGCGTTTCTCCCGGCGAAATCCGCCTTTTTCTCCCCATTGACGTAGAGGGAAAAATTCTGAGGGTTGCCGTACTCGAAAATACCGGGCGTGATCTTGTGCTCGTGGCCGGGGATCGTGACCTTATGGGAATGGCCGGGGATCGTAATATCGTGCGTATGGGCCGGGATCGTTACCTTGTGGGAGTGATCGTCGATCTCTACCTCGTGATTGTGCCGCGGGATCGTGATTTCGTGATCGTGCTCTCCGTGGGAGTGGGCGCCGGACTCGATAAAGGTCGCGTAGCCGTCCGCGATCACGTTCCCGTTGGCGTCCTTTCCACCGTAAACGGCCAGCTTTACGCGGTCGGGTATGCCGTGGTTATGCTTCGCGGCGTTATACATGGCCGCCTCGGTCGGATAGATGTTCTCGGCGGAAAGAATAACCGCGGTCGCCGTGAGCGTCTTTTTCGCCTCGTAGGTGGTGGAGGTGTACGTCCCGCCGCCCGAGGTGGTCGTCGCGGTGGTTCTGCCGCCCGACGAGCTCGTCCGGGTGTCCTCGTCGCTCGTGCTCGAGGTGATGGTCTTACTCTCCGCCGCCTCCGTGGCCTTGGAGTATGCGCGGAACTTTTTCATGCGTACCTTTACGAGGACTTTATTCACGATCCGCATTTCCGAGGGGAGAAAGAAATCCATCGTCGCCCCGGAGTCCGGGGCGCTGTTGGCTTGGAGGGCTTGACTGTAAATCTGCGTCGCGCCCTGGGCGTAGGTCTGCTCGATCCGCTGACGATCCGCCATATCGGCCAAAGAGGCCGCGATAGAGGTCTCCCGGTTGGCGACGGTGATCGTGGACTCTTTCAAATCGTCCCGTTTCCGGGTTAGCTCGGTTATGTAGGTATCGACGGAGTCCCCAACCTCCGGGAATATGATACGGACGCGCTTTCCGATTGCGGCCTTGTCATAGTCCGAGGCCGTGAGTTCGTGAAAACCCACGGAGTAGGAAACGAGCGGCTCTTGCAGTTCCGAGAGCATGATCTCCGCCGCCGCCTTGAGGGAGGCCGCGTCCTCATACCGCCGATCTATCCACACCCTTTCAATGATCCCGTACTTGTCCGTGATTTCTTTCGGGCTCTGAATGTACGGGACACCGTCGTTTACGCCCTTAATATTGAGCTGGTTTATGCCCTCGCCGTAGCCCAGCGGATAGAGCCGGGTAACAATATTCTGAGGATCGCGGCCTCGTGTGTAGCTCGTCATATTGTAGCGGCGCCGGACGTACATTTCAGGCCGCCCGGTCGTGACGAGCTTTTTCAGGGAGAGACGCCACGGGTAAACGGTGGTATCTGTGACGATCATAGGGGACGAGAGCGGAGAGAGGACGGAGAAAAGCGCCGAGAGGAGCGACTCTTGCTCCCACCCGTATTCAAATTGATTTCGGAAATCGCACTCGTCGAGCACCCAATTTTTCACGAGCTGGTGATCCAGGATATAACGGATCACGTCGGCGGTGTAGACGCCCAGGTTTCCGACGACATGGTAGCCAAAAAGGACGTTGTCGATCAGCGTCGCGAGGACGTGCTCGCATTGATAGGAAATCCCGCCCGACTCGGAGACGGAGAGGGTCTCCGGCATGATCCGATAGAGCTCTCCGCCGTCCGGGCGGACGTAATAGAACGGCTTGCAATACTCGTTTTTCGAGTCTCCGTATGGGAGGGAAAAATAGAAATACCACACGGAGTTGATTTTCTGCGACTCGGAGGCCGCGTAGGCGTTCTCGAGGATCGCCACGCGCCGCCGCGTCTTGTCGAATACTTCAATCATAAATATCTCTCCGTATAGATGATCTGTCCCTCGAGGGCGCCCCCGGTCGCGCTTTCCACGATCAGACGGAGGAGTTCTCTCGAGACGTTGATCCAGTCTCCCGACTGAGCATAGAGCACGTTTTCCCCGTCCAGCATGGCGAGGAAAACGTCGCTATCAAGCCGGAGCTCGCCCCCGGGCGGAATGGTGACTTGCATAAGCACGACCTCCGCCGTCTGAGAGGTGGCGTCCATGATCGCCGTGAGAATATCCGCCGCCACAAAGGCGGTACAAATATTCTTTGAGGCGCTCCCGTTGGCGTTTAGGGCCTCGTAGGCCGCGAGTATTGTCGGGATATGCTTCGACCCCTGCACCGCCGCCGCGAGGCTGTCAGCGGACGTCAGGGCGGCGCGGAGGTTCTTTATCGCCTCCACCTCCGCCGCGAGCCGTTCCGCCGCCGTAAACCGGGCGACAATGTTCGCCGACATTTTCACCGCGGAGGAGAGGGCCTCGGTCGCGCTCATGGTGGAGACGACCGAGATCGTCCCTCGGGTGTAGCCCTGGACGGCGTCGGCGTACCGTTCGCGGACGTCTACGGGGATCGCCACGCCCGCGACGGAGTTCAAAGCCTCGGAAAACGTCTCCGCGATCTCGATTGTTTTCGTCTCGAGATTGACGGAGAACTTCGCGAGGCTGTATCTCCTCTCAAACATCAGTTAATCCCCACCTCGATAGCGGCCTCGGCAATCGTCGGCATATATCCTTTCTTGATCTCCACCGACTCGACAAGAGCCTTGATATACACGGGCTCGCCGGACGAGGAGGCCGAGTAGATGGCCGAATGTGTCCAGGTGCCCCACGCCGTAGAGGGACGGTTGAACGCGGTCGCGACGGAGTTCCGGGCGATAATCTGTCCCGAGGTCTGCTCCGCGGGGGCGCCGAACGTGAGCGCGGCGCGGGCGTAGTTGTCGCCGGAGAGCTCGGAGCCGCCCGCCTCCGGCGAGCCGTTCCAGAGGGAGAAATAAGGCGCGATCCCCTGGATCGACTGGCCGCGGAGAATGTTCAAAACCTTAGTTTTCCACGCTCTCGAGAGGTTTCCCGTGAGATAGAAAAGGACGTCTCCGGCAAGGAACACGGGAGGCTCGTCGGCGCCGATTACGAGGGGTTCCACAAGCTCGCCGCGGCAAAGCATATTGCCGCCCGCGAGGGAGTCCAAAATACCGACGTGCGTAATGGTGCCCGCCGCGGTGACAGGCGTCGGGAAAGTAATGTCCTCGAGGTTTTGGACGCCGATACCGCCGTTTGTCTCTGCGGGAGAGGAGAAATCAATCTCGATCCGCTTATATCCCGCATAGCTTACCTCCGTACCGCTCGCCCCGTCCTCGCCGGGGTCGTTGAGGTAGAGGGCGAGGTAGACTTTCGCGGGGGCCGCAAAGGTGACGCCGCGGAGGACGTTCAGGACGCCGTTTTCCAGGTAGTCGCAAGCATACATGATTAAACACTCCTTTTTATGGCTGTAATGGTTACGTTTGAAATATCCGTTTCTGACGTGTTGCGGAGCACGATCACGCAAGGGGCCTCCGCCGTCCCTCGGTAGTCGATCACGTTCTCGCCGTTCTTGAGCGGCTCGGTGATCGTCTTTCCAAATGCAAAGGGCGGGTTATACGACCAGGTAATCGTAAACTCGCCATATTTGAGGTGTTGGGACATGGGCGGCCCGCCCGACAATCGGGCGAGATAATACTTGTCCGGCTCGCGGTCGAAAATCAGACGCCCGGAGCCTGAGAGCCAGTAGGCAATTTCCCGGCACACCTCCGGGACAGTCTTTCCCTCCGGGCAGACGAACGAACAAAGAACACTCTCGGCCCGCTCGTTATAGACCGCTCCGACGTCGTCGTAATAGCCGGAGCGCCCGGGGATCGTGATTTTTCCTTCCCGCTTGGGCGGGAGGAGTGTCCGGCTTTGATCCTGTGTGTAAATGCCGAATTTGCTACTATGGACGCCCTTAAAGGAAAATCCGCTCATAGGCTACCGCCTCCTCTCGATCTTTTTTCCCGCTCCGTCATGTAATAGAGCTCTTGGGCCACGCGCTCGACGTCCTGGTCGTCCCGGACTTCCATTTTCTCGATATGGAATTGATAGGTCGGGCCCCCGCCGCCCGCTTTCTCGGTGGCCGCGGCGACGACTGCGGCGGTCTGCCTCTGCTGGGCGGCGACGGCGTCGGCCTCCGTGCCTTTCGGCTGCGCCCGCTCATAGGCCCGGATCGCGGATTTTGCGAGGGACTCATACGTCCGCTCGAGTTGGCTCCGCATATCCTCGCCGCCCTCAATGGCGCCGAGGATCGTATTCCGACCGTCGTCGCGGAATACGCGGGACGGGGAATGAATGTCCAGGGTAGATTTATAGGCGTTGTTTGCCGCCCGGGCGAGGGATCGGTAGGTCGATACCAGGGAGGAGCGCATACTTTCGGCGCCCTCGATATAGCCCTCAATAGTGGCGGCGCCCGCGGCCCCGGCCTCTACGGAGACGTCGAGCTCGTCCACGCAATCTTTCATGCGCTTCTCGATGTCGGCCATTTTTTCGGAGAAATCCGTCTCCATTTCGGCGACGGTATCTCCAAAGGCATTTTTACCCTCCTCGACCTTTGCGAGCTGTTCGTTTAGGGCCGCGATCTCGTCCTCGCCGCCCTCGACAATGGCCGCGAGGATCTGAGCGGACTCCTCGGAGCCGTCCGCGAGCTTTTTTACGAGGCCCTCGTCTACGCCGAGTTCCATAGCCTTTTGAATGTTGGCGGCGTAGGTCTCCATATAGGAAACCTGGCCCTTGAGAGTCTCGATCAGGCTATCAATGGAGGTTTTGGCCGTGCCGTCGAGATCATTAAAGAGCCCGAGTTGTCCCTCGATACTCTCGACCGCTTTCGCGTGGCTCTCCTCGTAGGCCGTTTGTAGAGCCTCCATTTCGGAGATCAGGCCGTTTACTGTGGAGGTCATTTCCTCGGTGGCCTGGGCGCTTTTTTCTTGCCACGCGCCGAACTCCGCCGACTCCTCCTCGAGGGCGGCGATCTGCGCTTGATTGTCCTCGAGGGCCGTTGTGAGCTCGTCTATGTTGTTTTGGAGCGTCCGGGTATTCCCGGAGCCCGTTTCCTGGGCCTCCGCAAGGGCCGCTTGCGCTTCTTCGAGGCGGGAGGTTATCTCTGCTTGCTCGGTGTAAAGCTCCGAGAGGCGGGCGACCTGGGCCTCGTATTCCTCTTGATCCGCCGCGTGTTCGACCAGGGCGTCGAGGGCCTCGGTCGTCATGTTGATCGAGTCCGTGGCGGCGTCGTAGGCGAGGCCGAGGTTCGGAACGTCCTCGTTAAGCTGGGCCACCATTTCGGCGATTGCGGCCTTTTGGGCGGCGGATTTCTCCTCTACCTCGAGGAGGGATTGCAGGGAGTCCGCCGTCGCGGCGGTCGTGGCTTGTTCCTCGGCCATAGAGTCGGAGAGTTCCTCATAGGCCGACTTTGTTTCCTGGAGGGACTCGGTAAAGGCCCGCGTCTCCTCGTCTGCATTATCCAGGGTGAGGATAAAGGTTCCGATAGCGGCCACGAGGGCAGTTACCCCCGCCGCCACCAAAAAAGCCGGATTTGCCGCCATTACGGCGTTAAGTACGCCTTGCGCCACGGCGGCAATATTCGCGGCGTTGGCCGCGAGGGTTACTCCCGCCGCGAGAGTGCCGATCCCGACCGTTGTCGCCGTGATCGCCTTGACGAGCCACGGGTTTTCATTGACGAAATCGGTCGCCCAGGTAAAGGCGTCCGCGCCCACGGAATACACTTTCTCGAGGGCCGGGTTCAGTTGGTCGCCGATGGCGATTTTCAGGTTTTCCGAGGCCGTCGTCATTCGCTGTTGTGCAAATTCCGTTGTATCGGCCATTGTCTCGAAATTCCGCTCGACGGCGCCGGAGCTGTTTTGCATTTTTACGAGGGTATCGTTAAATTTCTCCGATCCCTGGTTGAGGAGCGTTAGGGCGGCCTGTCCGGCTGTGGTAGAGCTCCACAAGTTCGAGAACGCGGTCGAGTTCCCGTCTACGCTGTCCGAGAGGATCGAGATAACGTCGCCCAGGCTCGCGCCGTCCGCCATGAGTTCGGCAAAGGATTTCCCGGTCTGCTCCTCGAGGATCGTCGCGACGGTGCCGCCCTCGGAGGCCAGCTCGTTAAACATGGCGCCGAGGTTCGTCGTCGCTATGGCCGTATTCGTGCCGCTTGCGGTGATAATCGCATAGGAGGCGGAGAGCTGGTCGAGGCTCACGTTATACGCCGCCGCGGTCGGGATCACACGGCCCATAGTGGCCGCGAGCTCGCCGACGCTGGTTTTACCGAGGTCTTGCGTCTTTACGAGCATGGAGGCGACCTTTTCGGCGTCCGAGCCCGCGAGACCGTAGGCATTGAGGGCAGTCGTGACGACGTCAACGGCGGTCGCGGACTCCGTAAAGCCCGCGACGGATAGCTTTGTCGCGGTAGAGACAAAATCGACCACGTTCGCGGTGTCCACGCCCGCCGACAAGGCTTGATAGGTGGCCTCGGCGAGAGACTCCACCGCGACGCCCGTCTCGCCGGAGAGGCTCACGAGCTGGGCTTTGATTGTGTCCATAGAGACGACGGAGGTATCGGCAAGGGTGGAAACCTTGGCGAGGGCCGTCTCGAAACCCGCCGCGGCCTGAGAGCACTCCATGAGGGCGTCCGCGATCTCTTTCACGCTCTTAGCGACGCCCGCCGCGGCCAGGGCGGCGGCAAGCTGGGTTATTCCATCCTTGGAGTCTTTGACCTTGTTCCCGAATTTGTCGATAGAGGTCGCGCACCCGTCCGTTGACTTCTTGGCCTCGTCGAGGTATTTATCATTTTCGCTTATGGCCTCGTTCGTCTCGTTGAGCTCGATCTTTGCCTTGTTTAACTGCTGTTGCCAGTTCTCGACGCCCCGCTCGGCGGCGGTCTGTCCGGCTTCGGCGTTCGCGAGCTCCTCTTTCCACTTTTCGAGCTCGGCGGTGAGGGCCGCTTGCTCCTCCGAGGTGTCCCCGGTCGAGTCTTTCAGCTCCGCGAGGGCTTGCTCATACTTCGAGACGTTGGCCTCCGCCGCCGCGACGCGGTCGGCGTAGGCTGTTTGTGCCTTTTGGCAGTTCTCGAGGGCCTTTTCCAGCTCGGCGACCTTTTTCGCCTGGGCCGTCTGCATAGCAGAGAGGGCCTCACCTTTCGCCGTGAGGGCCTCCATGCTGTTCGCGTTGTTCTTATATTCGCTCTGCACCAGGGCGAGGGACGACTTGAGCGTCTTTAACTCTGAGTTGCAAGAGGCTATTTTCTGTTTATACTCGGCCTCGCCCTCAACGGCGAGTTTGGTCGAAATCGTTCTTACTGCCATACGGCGAGGCTCCTTTCGTGTATGGGAATACTCAATAATTTACTTGCTATTCCCATAAAGGCGGGTTATACTTGCCCTATGAAATGCAAATATTTTCGCTTTATGTTGGAGGTGTTCAGTATGAGGAAACTTTCTTTTTTGGCGCTTGTGCTTGCTATGTGCTTATGCCTCGGAGCGTGTTCCAGCGGCGAGGCGCCCTCCGTGCCGGAGGAGCCGACGACCGCCGTCCCGGAATATTCGTTCATAAACTCCGACCGATACGTCCAAAACGGGACGACCGGGATCGGGTATCGCGTGGCAATCGGCGACGGCGCGACCGAGGAGGAAATGAGGGCCGTTTTCGGGGAACTCTGTTCCGCCGACTCCTACGATCTGCACACGGTATGGTTTTACGGCCTCCCGAGCGACGTCGAGGACGTCGGCTCGTTTTCCGTGGGTATGCTCGAGGAAAAATCTCGCGGCGCGGAGCCTGTCTTTACGCCCTGCACCTATGACGCCGATACAATAGCGGCTTTGAGGGAGAGAGGAGCGGAGACCGAACAATCCGACGAGGCCCGGAGTATTCCGCGCCCGAGCATACAGCAAGAGGCCCTCGTCGAGGAAAACCGTTTCTATCCCGTAGACGGCGCGATTTTCACCACCGCCGCCGACGAGAACGGCCTCGCCGATACTCCGTTTTGGGTTCGCGGAGAGATCGTCTCCCGCTCCGACGTCGGAGGTTATGATACGATCCAGCTCTCCACGGAGTACGGAGCCCTCTATATTTCCGCCGTCTCGGTCAATATTCCCGAGATTGACGAGGGGGCGGAGATAACCGTCTATTTCGTCTATTCCGGCTTTTCTGACGCCCTGGGCGGGCCCTGCGGTGTGTATGCCTATCACGAATAAAAACTCCCGAGGAGGGGCCGTTGCTGTCACGCGGCGGCCCCTTTTAATCGTCCTGAGTGGCCTTTTTGCCGCGGGCCCGGAGCCATAGCTCCCACATATCGAATAATTCCCCCGGAGGCATGAGGAGCGCCTCTTTCCGGGAGACGCCACATAACGCCGCGATCCGCCCATAGTGGGCGCGTGTCACGTCGTTTTTTTTTGCGCGTTCAGCTCGGCGAGGCCGAGGTCGATCTCGTCGTTTTCTTCGACGACCTCCCGGCCATAGCCGAGCTCCATAGCGGCGGGGATCGCGAGCTTGAGGGCCGCGATCTCGCTCGGGGTAATAGTGGCCCGGATCGTGGCCGCCTCAATGATCGGCCCCTTGTCATAGCCCAGGTGTCGGCGGGCGAGCTCGCCTTGCTCGGCCAAAATGGCCGCGGCCTCACAAGCTACGGAGAGGCCGTCCCGCGTGTTTTTGCCAATGGCCCCGAGGAGTTCCGCCGCGGTGCCGAATTTTTCTTGCAGTTGAAACATGGCCTCCCCGGTATAGGCGAGGTATTGCGTTCTCCCGGCGAGGGTGATTTTTACGGCTTTCATGGTATGCCCTCCAAAGTGTGAAAATAGGGAGGCGAGGGAAATCCCCGCCCCCCTGCGTCAGCTTTAGCCGCCCGGTGTGACGGTTTCCTTGAGCTGTTCCTTTACCCAGGCTTTCGCCGCGGCCTCGGTGGTGAGCTCCTCCGTAATTCTCCAATCGTCGGAGTTGCAACGGAAAACCGTAAAGGTCGTGGAGTTCGTACCGAACGTGATAGAGTCCGCCTTGGTGGCGGCGTTATCATTTCCGAGCACGGCCTTAACCCTGGGATAGAAATAGCCCTTAAAGAGCTTCACACCCTTGCGCATAAGGACTTTGTAATAGGCGAGACCGCCCAGCGGCGCGGAGTCGCCCGCCTTGTAGTGGACTTTCTTCTCCTCGACGGTACATCCGTAGACCTCCGCCGCGACGTCGTCCGTCATGTCGTCGGTCTCCATAGCCACCGAGCCGGACGAGAACTCGTCCACGCTCTCGGCGAGCTCGTCGTCGGCGTAGAGCTTGCCGGAGGCAAGGTTTACGGTGAGATCAGCCTTGACGAGGCGGCCAATATTGACCGGGCCCTCGTAGGTGGGGAGGGCGTCGTCCGGCTCTGTCTTGATCTTGGAGAAATGCGGATACTTAGCTCCGAAACTTGCCATAGTAAAACCTCCTATTGAGAATTAAAGTTTTTTGCCGTCCAGGTAGGCGTGATAGACTTTCTCGCCCGCCGCAACGGCTTCTTGTTCTTTCCGCTCGTTCGCGGTTTTGAGGGCGGGGCGGCCCGGTTGGCCTCTTTTGCCGAACTCATTCACAAAGGCGACCTCCGCGTTACGGGTGCCGCGCTTATTGTGGCCCTGCGGGGCAACGGTGATCGACTTGTCGAGCCCCGTCCGCTTGATCTTGCCCTTTTTGATCGAGGCGGCGGTCGTGCCCGTATAATACGGGCCTTTCCACATTCTCGACGCCTCCGACCGCTGGGCGGCCTCGATTACGTCGGCCTCTGCGTTGAGCATTTGATCCGTTACGGAGTCCGGGAGGCGGGCCAGTTCGTCGAGATCGCCGATCAGGTCGTCGAGGCCGGAAACGGACATGGTTCCCATTATTCCGCCCCCACTCCCCGGGCGAGCTGACACTCGAAAACGTGGTGCTGACCCTCTTTGTCCGAGGCGTTGGTATAGCTCGGCCAGGTAGTGCCCGCCGCGGCCAGGGCTTTTTTAATGGCCCGCCGCTTCTCGATAGTGTCCTCGCCTGTCGGGGCGAATAGGTGAACGGAGATCGAGAAAAGCTCATGCTCCGGCTCGTCGTCGCCGAAATCGGTCGGGGTGGATATGTACCCGAATGTGATATAGGTCGGCTCGGTGCCCTCGTAGGTGTCGGCCTCGACGGGCGCCACGGGCTCGAGAGCGGCTTTCAGTAGGCTATTGACCGTCATACCGCCGCCCCCTCTCCGCCGCCGTCCTGGGCGCCCTTGGCGGGCTTCGGGGCCTCTTTGCAATTAAGCTCGATAACCTCTCCCGCTCGGGTGTACGTCCTCACGACCTCATAGGGGTTTCCGCCGTATTCGATCCGGGTCTCGCCCTCGTAGTCCGATCCTCGCACCTCGAGGACGAGGGCGATTTTGTCTCCGGCCTGTTTGGCGGCGTAGAACTCGGATCGGGTCGCGGATTTCTTGTTGACGAAAACCTCCCGCCGTGCTTCGGTCTCGACCTTGTAGCCGTTTTCGTTGACCGTTTTTTTCACGCCGACGAGGGTCGCAATATCTCGCCAATACACGAGAGCTACACCTCCTCCGTGGGTTCGATATACTCCGAGGCCATAGAGAGCGCAATCTTTTGACTCCTGAACGAGGCCCGGTATTTATCCGCGTCGTCGTTGTCGAGGCCAAACTCCGCCTTGACATAGGTCGAGATCGCTTGCTTTACGAGCGGATCGTCCTCGTCCGCCGCCCTGGCCGGGAGGACGCCGCCGCGCACGAGATCGGCGCGGGCGGCGAGGATCAGGTCTTTAATCTCCCCGTCCAGCTTATCGACGGACGAGCGCACCCGGAGACGAATATCGGAGAGGTACTCCGAGGAGACCTCCGCCGCGGCGGTTGTGTTCGCTTGCTCGCTCATGGCGCCCTCCTTAACCCGAGATCGTGTACTCCGCCGTCAGGACGTCCGAGGCGGTATGCCCGTCCGCGTAGGCTTTCGCCTTGATCGTCACGGCCTCCGTAATGGTGATCTTGTTCTCGTAGAGGGTGGACGACTGCGTCGGGTTGGACTTGTCCAGCGTGTAATAAATCCTCGCTCCATCGGTCGCAGAGGAGAGCTCTACCTCCGTACCGCTGGCGACCGGGCCCGCGGCAGGGTTCGCCGCGGGCGTCTCAGTCTTGGCCGATGGAACTATGCTTTTTTTACGCGGATAAAGCCGTTTTCGGTGACGACGTTACCGCCGATCATGGCCTCGCCCATGACAGCGAGGAGACCCTCGGCGAATTTGTAATCGCGGGAGACTTCCACGGAGTAGGGGCCGAACAAATCGAGCTGATAGGCGTAGGGCTTGCCGTATGCCATGCAGTAGGACGCCGCGGCGGTGCCGGAGGCAGACAGCGCGGGAAGATCGTCCACAATGCAGAACTTCACGGCGAGGCCGCCGTCCTTGATGGTGCCCGTGGTGGTGCTTTCCTCGGAGAACTCGATCTCATAGACCGCCTTTTTCTCGTTGGTGCCGCGGACGTCACCGAACGCGATCAGGTCGGTCTTGTTCAGCAAGAGGACGCCGCCGCCCTCGACGTTCTTCGCGCCGCCGTAGCTGAGAGCGATCTTGCGGAGCGTGGTCTCGTCAATGGAGGAAATCTCGAGGTCGGTTCCGGCGCTGATGGCCGCGGCCTTGAGAATACCCGTGGGCTCGGGGATCGTGGCGGCAGGGTTGCCCGTAACGATCAGGGTTCCCGTCTTGGCGCGGAGAGCGTTCAGGGCGGACGCGGAAACGCGATCCTGATAGTTGAGCGGGGTCGTGCGCTGGATATTGCGGGAGACATAGGAGAGGGTCGTTACCAGGGTCGGCACGATCTTAGCGATCTTGAGGTTCGGAGTGCTTTCGGGGGTGGCGGAGCCGTCGTCTTTCTTGGTGGCCGCGGTCTGACCGCCGCTCACCTCGTAGGCTACGGAGTCCTCGCCCATACCGTCAGCAGGGACGACGCGCACCATATCGACGATCCCGGAAACGACATTCTGACCAGGGTTAATGCCGGAGACGCGGGACGGCTGGGCGATATTGCCCCCGGACAGCGTCAGGGAACGGTGGAGGGCCTCGGTCGTGATCTCCATGCGGTGCTCAGTCGCGAAACGCTGGGCGCGGGCCTCGACCTCACCGACGCCGATACCCTGCAAGTCGGCCATGCGGGCCGCTCGAGCGTTTACGCCATAAGGCAGGCCACCGCCCGCCGCTTCGCCGTGAGCGCCGCCGCGGCCAGTAATGGGATTGACGGGGCCCGGGGTGGGATCGCCCTCGTCGCCGGAGCCACGGTCGCCGTGGCCGCCGCGCTCGCCCTGGTGGGGATCAATGCCGCCATTGAGGCGGCGGGTCGCGGCCTCTCTGCGGTCGAGCTCGCGCTCCTCTTTGTCCAGGTCGTCGAGCTCACGCTCGAGGGCGTCCATATCGACCTCGTCGGTTCCGGCCAGCATGGCGCGGATTTCGGCGCGGCGCTTTGCGATTTCCTTACGTCTTTTTTCAAACATGGTTCTTTCCTCCTGTCATTCGTCAGTATGTGAGTAGGTACGAGTGCGAGCTAAAAGCCTCCGCCGCCTCGCGGCTTGCTCCAAAACCTTAACCTCTTTCGAGTGCTCCACCTCGAAAAAGGATCGTGCGGAGAGGGACGTCTCCTCATACGCGGGAATATCCACCGCGGAGACGTCGTACAGCTTGCGGATTTTAGTAATCGTCCGGGTGTGCGTGACGTTGTCATACTTGGACTCGCGCACGGAGAACGAAAAACTCATTTTGTCGATATAGCCGCCGTCGATCTCCTCGTAGAGATCACGGCCCGCGGCGGTGCCGGAGAGATCGGCCTCCATATCGACGCCGCGGTCGGTGATATTGAGGCTCAGAGTCTTATTACGGAGGCGGGCGACCACCTTTCCGCCGTGGTTATAATTCATAATCACGTCGGACATATCGCACCCGTCAAAGGCGTGGCGGTCGATCACCTCGTAATATTTGACTCCGTCATACTCGTAAAGGCACGTCGGGGAGTCGAACACTACCGCCGTACCACGGACGCGATATGCGTCGTTTTCCCCCTCGCGTGGAATAAGAGAGAAATCTTGCAAGGCTCTATATTCTCGGCCTTTCTTGATAGGCATTTACTGCCCCTCCTTTCCTGTTTTCGGCTCTGTCGGCTCGGGGTCTTTCGGCGGATCAGCGGGCGGAGGGTCGGTCTCCGTCGTCTGGCCCGTGCTCCCGAGCTGGTATTTGTCGATAATATCGGCGTTTACCATGTTCAACGTCTGCACCCTGCGGGCGCCCTCCTCGCCGCCGATGGGCGGGAAACCAAAAATATCGAGAACTTGATCCAGGGAGACGGCGCCGATATTTGTCAAGAACTGAGCCGCCGAGACGCGCTTGTCGAGGGTCTCAAACTGAATACGATCCAGCTCGCAAACAATCTCATTTCCGAAACCCTGCTCCCGCTCCGTAAAGAGGGCATTTGTGAGGCCTTGGGCCAGTTGCATATAAAACGGGGCGAGCTGGCCGCGATAAAAGGCGTCCATTTTTTCGGCGTCGGCCTTGTTTTGAACGATGTCCTCATTCACGCCGAAATAGTCGTAAATCTCCCGCCGCACAAACTCGAGTTGTCCGACCGGGAGGGGCGTTTCCTTTTGCGTGATGGGCGTATATTCGTACTTGTTATCAATGACGATCACGCCCGCGCCGTTCGTCTCCATGCGGAGGTTATCTCGAATGAAGTCGTCGCGGCGGCTGTTCAAATCCTCCTGTTTGGTGACGCTGTTCGCCTTGAGTATGCCGCGGATCACGGAGACGAGCTTTGCAAACTTGCTCATACTCTTGTTGAACGAGTCCGCGGTCTCGAGGGTGGGCGTCAACGGCGTGTTGTTGTCGCCGAAAATATCGTTATCGAGATAGTGACGGCGGAGGTGGATAATCTGCTCGTATGGGACGGTATAGACCGAGCCCGTGGCAAAGGTGAGGCGGGCGTACATTTGGCCCATGTACTCGACGAGATCGACGCGGGAGGCGTTGATCGGGTAAAGGGCCGTGAGCTTTCCGCCGTCGAATACGGGCAGAATAAAGGCGTTGTTGTAGACCGCAAATTGAGCGGCCACCCGGTAATAAAAGGCGTAGGCCGTCATATATGGGTTGGGCTTGCTTTGCAAAAGACGGTTGATATAGTCGGACATATCCTCGCGGCGCCCGCTCGCCCGCCGAATGTGCCTCGGCTGGATTTTGGCCGCGTTTCGCGCCCAGGCGTCCACCGCGGCGCGGACGGTCGCAATATCCCAGGCCCGCCCGGAGAACGGCGTAAAGCTCGAGTCGAAAGAGGAGAGGAGCCGAAACGCCGGGAGGTTTGAGCCTCCGTCGCCCGTGGGGCGTTTCCCGAAAATGCTTTGAAATAGGCCTCGAATGTTCATTTTTTCACCCCACGTTATACATGAAATCTTCGTAATACTTGACGTAGATCGTCCAGGCGTTGAGGAGCGAGACCATACCGTCGATCCTGCGCTTTTCGGTGATCTTTACGGGCTGAATATTGTTGAGGCCCGATTTTTTGACGCCCGTATTCGTCAAGCACCATACGAGCATAGGGTTTCCGTTGTAATTGACCTGTTTCCCCTCGAGAGCGGCGCCCATTTCCCGCATGGGCTGACTCCATGTATAGGGGCCCTGGGCGACGGCCTCCATGTCGAAACCGTTCGATTTCATTTCGTCTACCCAATAACCCGCGAGGGCCCGGTCGTAGCCGACTTTTATACAGTCGATTTTGTACTCGTCCCGCATTTGGCAAAACCAGGCCGTGACGTCGGAATAATTGACGCGGTTTCCCGGGCAGATGGTGAGGAGGCCGCGGTCGGCCCATTTTCGATATGGGGCCTCGTTGGTGTTCTTCTCCTCGAGGTGTGCGACGCGCTTTTCCGGGAGGAAATATTGTTGCAGAACATAGACGATCGGGTCTCCCGGCTTGCGTATGAGGAGCGTCGCCGCGGTGAGGTCGGTCGTGGCCGAGAGGTCACATCCGCCGAGGGCGTAGGTGTTATAGACGTCCTGGAACTCAAAACGGAGGTCGCTCTTGATGGCGTCGAAAGAGAGCCAAACCGCCGCCGACACTTCCCGGATATTGAAATCCTTGCAGAGGACGCCGGGGAGATCGTCAGGGCTGTTCTTTGCCCGCTGGACAAAGTCGGCGAGGGTCTTATACTGCTTTATCGTGCCGAGGCCCGGGTTTGCCTTTTGCCATTTGGTCGGGTCTGTCCACTCCTCGCGGGCGTCCAGCTCGTAGAGGATCGGGAGAAAAGTCGGCTCCTTCATTTCGCCGTCTGCAATTCTGCAAGCGATCTCGTAGAGGCTATCGAAAACGCTCTCGCGGACGGTGCCCGCGGTGGTAATCATCACAACGAGCGGTTGACGACGCGAGGAGGTGGACTGTTTCATAACCTCATAGAGGCCGCGATCCTTTATCGCGTGGAGCTCGTCAATGATTACGGCGTGAGAGTTCAGGCCGTCCAGGGTGTTAGAGTCCGAGGCGAGGGCCTCAAAGGTCGAGGCCGTGGCCGGAAAATAGAGATCATTCCGCCGCTTTTTCAGGACGGCCCGGAGCTCCGGCGACTGCTTCACCATGTTTATAGCTTCGGTAAGGACTTTTTTCGCCTGGTCTCGTTTGGTGGCGACAGAGTAGATTTCCGCCGCGCCCTCATAATCCGCGATCAGCATATAGAGCGCAATCGCGGCGAGGAGTGTCGATTTGCCGTTTTTACGGCCCACAAGAAACATTGTCTCGCGGTATCTGCGGAAACCCGTTTCCCGCTCGAGGAAACCGAAAAGGGCTTGAATATAGGCCTTTTGGAAAAGCTCGAGTTTGAGAGGGGCGCCGATCACGCCTTGAGACTGCTTGCAAAACCGCTCCGCGAATAGGATCGGGCGCTCGCCGACGTCCTCGTCGAAATAGTACGGAGAGGCCGGATCGGGCTCGCGGATTTCCCGGGCGAGGCGCTCGTAAACGGCACGGACGCGCCGGGAGGTGACTACCTTTCCGCTCTCGATTGCCTCCCAATACTCGAGAATGTAATTCACCGCTTACCAGCTCCCGCGGGCTTCGTGGCGAAATTCATAAGCTCCTCTCCGGCCTGTTTCTGAGTTTTCTCCGGGAGGAGGTCGAGGAGGCTTTTCGAGAGGGAGGTAAACGACTTGATTGTCGTATTGTAGCTCTTGAGGGCCGGGGTTTCGCGGCGTAACTGCTGGGCGCCCTGCTTAAAATCTTCGATCAGGTCGCCCGCGTTGATCTCCTCGACGAGGCGCTCGAGAGTGACGGTCGTAACGGCAAATTGATAGATCAGGCCGTCCGCAAATTGCTTTCTTTCGGCGGGTAGATCACGGAAAAGACGCTGAATTTTCTTTCTTTTTACCTCGATTTTGTCGGAGATAGAGAGGCTTTCATAGGGGATTTTTGATTTTGCCATTAGATGTGTAACCTCCTCTCTTTTTGTGCTATACCCCCCCTTATGCATGCGCCCGGGGGGTTCTAAACGAGGGTGGAAAGCGGTTCGGAATGGCTATCCCCCGGGTGTCGAGGTGGGGGGGAGGGCCTCGAGGCCGGAACTCCGCCGCGGATCGTGTTTCATTTCCGCCGCTTCGCTTTTTTGTCCACATTTCCCGCGGCGCTTGTGGATAACCCGGGAGGCGTGGGGGTAGCGGAGAGGTGTACTTCCTGTGTCTGCGATCTGCACGGGCCGCCGTCGCTTGTTCTTGTGCTTATGACAAAAGCTCACGCTCGACAAGGTTTCCCTCCTCGTCGAACATGAGGCCGCGATCTGTGGGTAGGTCGGAGGCGTGGGCGAGGGCGTGGCAATCTCGGCAAAGTAACTCGAGATTATTCTCGCCGAGCGCGATCTCCGGCGTGTTGATGTTCTCCGGCGTCAAGTGCTCTTTGTGGTGGACGATCTCGCCGGGGCGCCCACACTTCACGCATAGGCCATGATCCCGGGCCACGATATAAGCACGAGCGCGGCGCCATTCTTTCGAGAGATAAAAACCTCGTGCAAACTCTCTCAAACGCTCGCCTCCAAATGGTACGAAAGAGGCGCCCCTCCCAGCCTCGGACGGCCTCACGCATAGAGCGCAAGGCCTCGGCAGAAAAGGGCGCACGGCGACGGGCTTTCCCGCCCTCTTTCACGTTACCAGCGTAACACAAGGGCGCGGTCTTGTCCGTACAGACTTTTTTCAATTTTCCGGGCGCGGCTAAATGGAGGCGAGAGCCCCCGCCCCATAGTACAAAACCGCAAAGGCCGCGACGGCCTTATTCCTGAGATCGTAGATTGACGTCTTGGAGCTGTACGAGAGCTCGTCCGCAATCTGCTCTTTACTCTTGTGTTCGATATACCAGGCGCGGAGGAGCTCGGCGTCGGCGTCGTCCAGTTGAGCGAGGACGCGGTCGATCTCCGCTATCGTGCTCCTGGTGGCTACGATCTCCCGGTTTATCTCGGCCAGTTCCAGGCGGGCGTTATCCGGCCCATGCCAGGGGGGGCGGGGTGGTGCGCGTTGATACCGCCGCTCGAGGCATAGGGCCGAGGCTTGATATTGTCTCTCTCGGCCTTTGCCTGGGTGGAGGCAAGCTCACGCCGCCGCCCGAGGTTCTCGAGTGCTTGCTCAAGGTTCCCGCGCTGTGCAAGCAATCTCTCGGCGGCTTTGAAATAATTTATCATATCCGTTTCCCTCCGTGGCGGTATTCGCGTCCGAGGTTGTAGCGGTGTTTTGCCATAACAACGGCGTCAACGTCTACCCCGAGCGCGGCCATGAGGTCGAGGGTTCGGAGGATCACGTCGGCCAGCTCGACCGCGATCCCCTCCGGCTTGCAGGCTCCGGCCTTTTCCCCTCCGGCGTCAGGGTGGCCCACGTTCTCACAAGTGAGGGCAAAATCACAATCGTCCGGCGAGAGAGCACACGTCCCATAGACGAGAGGACTCCCGTTTCTGTATTCCTCGAGAGCCTCGGACAGTTCTCCGTGGATCAGACAAAGGGCCTCCGGGAGAGAGGGCGGCTTTTCCCACCACCCATGATTGACCGCGTTCTCGTGGACTTCCTTTGCGAGCTCGTTAATATTCATAGCTTGCACTCCTTTCCCTGGGCTTCGTTCCCAAACTTTACGCATTTACAAGGCCATAAAAGGCCGATCACTCAATCGGTCGTTTTCGGCGCCGCTCATGCTTCGGCGGCGTCAACACATACTTAAAATAGAGGTAGCCCCATTGAGTTTCTTTACTCTCGACTAAAACATAGCCTTTCGGCGGGCGAGGAGGGCGCGTCGTCGAGTAGTTCCGTTTTACGGCGGTAGGCTCCTCGCGCTCCGGGCGCTTGAGGTTCTTCGTCTGTTTCCAGCGGTGGCCGCCCTGCTCCGGCGTCCAATGGTCGAAAAGGTAATTTGCGAGGCCCGTATAATCGCGGCCATAGTCTACACCATTATAATAATTGTGCTCTCTGAGGTGTTCGATCCTCAATACGTCGCCGAGGCCCCAAAGATCGCGGATCAGCTTTTCCGAGACGCCCTCGGAAATCATGTGAAAATGTATGCGAAAAGTCGTCTTGCCGCGGCCCATGTAAATATTGATCTTCGCGTCGGGCACATGGTATTTCAGGCGGCGGACGTAGAGGTCGCGAATACGGCGGGCCTCGTCGAATGTATGTACTTCGCTCTCATTGTCGAGCGTGAGGGTGCTATATAATGAGGTGGGGCCGTAATTCTCATTTATGAGGCGAGCGTGTTTCCGCCGCGAAATGCCGATCCTGTGGAGCTCCCGCTCCTCCTCATTTTTGAAGCGCGGGCGGGGCTCCGCCTTTTCAAGGCTCTTGATCCGATCCGGGACGTTATAAACTTCCTGCTCACAAACGACCCCCGAGAATGTGCGTCGTTTCACTCGTTGCATATCAAAAACCGCCTTTCGGGCGTAGGGCCGAGGCCCCTTGCATTTTCTTCCCGGAGGTGATAATATAATAAAGGTATGGCAATCTCCCTCCGGGTGGTTGCGCCCCCGACGCTCTCGTCAAGCGTCGGGGGCTTTTTCTTTTACCCGTTTTCCACGAGGCCGCGGGCCGTCGCGGTATGATCTTTTCCGTCCGCAAGGTCTACGCCGACATAATAGGCGCGGGCGGGAGGCGTGATCCTTGCGGTGTTGGCCTGGGCCCGATCCGCCGCGGTGGTCTCTTTGCAGTCGCACCGCTCGCCCGCGTCCAGGTGAGCCCCGCAAGACGGGCACTCCTTAAAGGGTGTACTCACTTTCTGCGCTCCTTTCTCGGCGACCCTTGGCTCGCCGGAGGTCTGCGATCCAGTCGAGGAGCGTTCTTTTCGCGGCGTAGTAGATAGGCGGGATCAGGAGGAGGAGATACTCTCCGCCGCGGGCCTGATAGCCCCGTTCGAGATAGGCGTAAATCACGCCCAGGCGAAATGCCGTCAGAGTTACCAGGATCACGAGCGACCACTCGATCAGCGGGCCCGGATAGATATAAAGGGCGAGGCCGCGGGCGGCCAGCCGAAACGCGCTCTTGCGGTGGTTCCACCTAATATTGAAACGCTCCCGCGGGCGCTTTGTCGTGTAGAGTCTCAAGACTTTTCCTCCTTTTCTATGTCCTCGACCGTCTCGTATTTGCGGAGATCGCACTCCCACGCCGGGAGGAGGCGGTTCAAGCCCGGGATCAGGTTCCACGCCGAGAGCCACCAATAACGGGCCTGTCGGCGAGCGCATAGGCAAGAGCCATATTTTTTATGTAGGCTCCGGCAATCGTGGCACGGTGGCGGGAGTTCGACCTCCGCCGCCTCTGGCTTGTCCATCATTCCGCCGCCACCTCCTCGAGGCGTTCAAAGGTACACTCGCGGGCAATCTGCGTCCAGCGGGCGGCCCACTTTCTCGCGGCAGAGATCACGGCCTCGTATTTCCGCGGGCCCGTGACCTCGACGGAGCCATAGACAGGGTGAGATACTTTCCAACGATAAACAGGGCTTTTCATCCTTTTATCTCCTCCTCAAGCTCAAGAAAACCATTCTTCGGCGAGATTTCGGGCGTCCATCATGGCCGCGTGGTCTGCTATTGAAATCACCTTTTCTACCTCTGCGGGCTTATCTTCGGCGTAAATCGTTGCCTCCGAAACGGTGGTCGCGTCGAGGATTTTTTTGCACAAATTCCCATGTTTTTCGCATAAGCGGTCGTAATCCGCGCTCATTTCTCGTTCGAGAGAGGCTTTTTCTCTCTGATACTCGCGGAAAAGGTCGTATTCCTCCGGGTACATTTTTACGGTAACTTCCATACCCCGCCTCACTCTCCGTCCTCAAGGTCGCAAGAGCGGGTTTCGCTCCGGGAGACCTTGATTTTTCCCTTGCTTGTGACGGAAAATTTCGCCTTGCACCGCCCGCGGACGTTCAGGCTCGCGGAGGAGATCGGGCCGCGGGCGATCATTTCGACCACATTCTCGAGGAGACCGACCGCCTCGTCGGGGATCGGCTTAAAACCGAGGCTCTCGGCGTCGTCGCCGAAAAGGCGTTGCACACGCTCGCAAGCGTCCGCCACCTGTTCATGTACGCGGCGTTCTTGCCGTGCGGTCGGGCAGTTGCAAACCTCCGTCGCCGTGTCGTCTGCGGCGGCCTGGGACGGGTGGGGCCCGACTTCCTGGATTTGACCGCAGTACCGACAAGCGCCCGTTGTGACGGCCATAGCGACGCCGATAACCGGGGCCCGGTTGGCGACGGCCTCCTCGCAATCACAAAGGCGGGTAGCGGCGGCGTCCGCGGTTCGCTGGGTCGGAAAACCGCCCTCACGGGCACCCTCGAGGGTTACGCCCCACTCACGCCCGCAATACTTACACTTTCCGAGCCTAAACGATCCGATCTCCTCGTCCTCCTCCGTAGGAGCGGGATCGGGTTCGGCGGCGTCGGCCTTGTCGTACTGCTCAAGGTATCGGGCGAGCTCTTGCTCCTCCGCCTTGAGAGCGTCATAGTCGCCGAGGGTCGGGATCGCGTCGGACGGGCCGGAGAGGATCGCGGAAATGTTGGTGTATTTCTCTCGGGCGTGTTCCTCGACGGTCGGGGCCGGGGCCTTTGCGTCCTCGAGGGCGGCGCGGAGATCGGCCTCCTCGCGGGCGAGGTCTCCTTGCTCCTCGTCGAGAGCCGTATTTTCTGCGTCGAGGGTGTCGCGGTCGTTGGGATCGACCTTGTCCCGCTCCTCAAACAAGAGGGCAGAGAGATCGCGGCGCCGGAGGTCAATCCGAATGAGGCGATCTTGCACCTCGGCCAAACGGGCGCGGTCGGCGTCGATCTTGGCGATCATGCGATCGCGATCCTCGGCGCTCATGTCTCCGGCGTAGGCGTAATAGCTCGAGGCCTCCTCCGGGTCGTCCGAGGTGGAGAGCGGAGTCCCGGCCTCCGCCGCCGTGGCCTCCTCTTTCGTGATCGCCACGAGCTCGATCAACCAGGCGGGCGTTACGTTTTCGCCGTAGGCGGGCTCGATAGATTTCACTCGCGCAAAGCGGCGGGCGGCGTCCTGTGGCATAGAGACCGGGGAGGCCCACTTATAGGCGGCCTGTTCCGGCTTTACGACGGAGTCGGCGGCCAGGATCACGCGCTCGGACTCTCCGCCCTGCGGGTTCTTGAGGCGATACCAGGGCTCGCGGATAAATACGACGTCCGAGACCTCGACGGGAGAGGCGAACACGTCCGCGACGCCGTCTCCCGCTCCGAGACGGTTTCCGTCCTGGCCTACGAGGTGCCAAATGTCGGCACAATCGGCGTCGCGGGAGAACGAGGCGCCCGCGATATAGCGCGGCGCGGGTTTAATGGGCTTCGTAATGGTGAGCCCGCCGAGCTTGTCCAGCTCCCGGGCGTCCTGGGTGGTTAAAATCAGGCTTTTCATGGTATGGCGATCTCCTTTCATTTTTCCTTTCTCCGTAGCTCGGCCCGGAGAGCTTTTTCTTTTGTTTTGACCTCGCGGCGGCCCTCAATGATTTTCAGAGTTTCCCGGATTTCCGCCGCCGTGGCTCTTTTTAGGTTCGTCTTGAAATTCATGTCGCTTGCCGGAGTCCCTACAAGCCACTTTATAACCTCGTTATTCATGCGTTTTTACCTTTCCGCCTATGGTGACGAGGAGGATCGGGGCCGGAGTGTCCGGCCAGTCGTCCACGTCAACGGCGATCCGCTCGACGATGTTATTTCCGCACACTTCGACGCACCGCGTTCTTTCGAGCTCCTCGACCGTGCCTCCGGCCACCGCCTCGGAAATATCGGCTCCGAGGTGGTGGATCACAAAGAGGCGCTCTTTCGGGAGGAGTAGGGCCATGAGGCCGGATAGAGTGAGGGCCTTACTCATGCTCTACCTCCGCCGCCTTGCGGAGGGCGGCTATTTCCTTGCGCTGACGGAGAATAATAGCCTCGGCCCGCGAGAGGAGGCCAGCGAGGCGGACGCCCGTCGTTTTCTTATTTATGAGTTCTTCCAATGACTCGCAAGTGTGCTTTATGGTGAGATCGTCGATAGGCTGTTTCTTGATCGTATCGGCCCATAGTTCCGCCGCCGTTTTCATACGTCCGCCTCCTCGATAGAAATACTCGTGAGATCGGCGATCTTTTCCGCCGCCTTGTCGAGCTCCGCCGAGAGACGTTCCCGCTCCTTGCGCCAATATTCGAGACGGTTTTTGAGGTCGGCCTTGAGGAGATAGGCCCGGGTTTCCTCAATCGTCAAATCCTGCAAGTCCTCGCGGAACTGTACTCGGATCGACTTAACCACGCCGGGGCCGCCGAATTTATACCGCTTGTCGCTTTTGATCTCCACATTCACCGAGGCGACGGGCTCGTAGCCTACGCGCAAATCCCCGGGGCCGTCGATCTCAGCGACAATTTTCCAGGTGGCGGCCCGGAAAATTTCAATGCCGCGGGACTCGAGTTCCGACTCGATTTCGTGCATATACCAACGGTGATAAATCGGGGTGGACGCTTCTTTCCCGGAGTATTTCTCTCCGTCGAATTTCTCGAGGCGTCCGTTTAATGCGTCCTGCAATTCTTTGTTCGTCATGGTATGGTAATCTCCTTTCGGGTGGTCGGCCTTATAGGGCCGCCTGACGTTTGCCGCGGGACTTCTGAAAATTCCGCTCGGCGGTGATCTGCGCGACCTTTGCGCTATACACGCGGAAACCGTACTTGTCTACGGCCCCGGTGTAACCGTTCCTCAATTCGCGGTAGATCGTCGCGGGGTGGACGCCGATTTTCTCGGCTATGAGGGCCACCGGGGCCCGGTCGTTGTGGAGCCGCTCAATAGTCGCCCGATCTTCCGGCCCGAGGTATCGGAGTTTTTGGCCCATTTCTCCGGCCTCCTTTCGTGTAAAATAAAAAAGTGAAGTGCGTCCGAGGCCTTGCGACCTCTTTCGCACTTCACTATACAATCAACAAAAAGCCATCCTTTTTGCCTGTACGCTTGCGTTTGCGGGGAAAATAGCGTAGAATGGAGGAAATCTCATAAGGAGGATTCCGACTTGGGAAAAGAGACGGAATACAAGCTGGCTGTCGGCGATCTGCAGCTGCTCGACTGCATTCTGTGCAGCCGGATGGTTATGGAAAAGCTGTGCGCGCCCTATGCCTATCTCCGGATGCGGACAACGTATTACGATACGGAGGACGGCTTTCTTGCGCAGCGGCGCTGGATGCTCCGCCTGCGCACGGAGGACGGCCGCAGCGTCGTCACCATGAAGACCCCCGGCGAGGGGCATACGCGCGGCGAATGGGAGGTCGAGAGTGCGTATCTCGACGAGGCGCTGCCGAAGCTGGCCGCGCTCGGCGCGCCGCAGGAGATCGCCGCCCTGCAGCCGGACGCGCTTGCGCCCATCTGCGGGGCAAGCTTCACCCGCATCACGGCGGAGCTGCGGCTGTCGGAGAACACCAGCTGCATGATCTGCGGCGACGTCGGCGATCTGACCGGCGGGGGCAGGACGGCGCTTCTGTGCGAGCTGGAGCTGGAATTAAAGCAGGGAAGCGAGGAAGCGCTTTCCGCGTTCGCGCGGGCGCTTATGGACACCTATCATCTGTCCGAGCAGCCGCTCAGCAAACTGCAGCGCGCACGGGCGCTTGCAGAATAAACCGCCCATGTACCCATGCGGCAGAAAAACGAGGGAAAACGATCATGGATATCAACAAAAACGCCAATCTGAGTATGCTCTGCGATTATTACGAGCTCACCATGGGCAACGGCTATTTCGTGCAGGGTATGCAGGACCGCATCACGTATTTTGATATTTTCTTCCGCTCCGTGCCCGATAACGGCGGCTTTGCCATCGCGGCGGGTCTGGAGCAGGCGATCGAGTACGTGCAGCAGCTCCATTTTGACGAGGACGATATTGCGTATCTGCGCAGCCGGAATATGTTCGACGAGGGCTTCCTGCAATATCTGCGCGGCTTCCGCTTCACGGGCGATATCTGGGCCGTGCCGGAGGGCACGCCGATCTTCCCGCGCGAGCCGATCATGACCGTCCGCGCGCCCGCCATTCAGGCGCAGCTCGTCGAGACGTTTCTGCTGCTGACGCTCAACCACCAGAGCCTCATCGCGACGAAGGCCAACCGCGTCGTGCGGGCCGCGAAGGGCCGCACCGTTCTGGAATTCGGCTCCCGCCGGGCGCAGGGCGTCGACGCGGCGGTCGACGGCGCGCGCGCCGCTTACATTGGCGGCTGCAAAGGCACGGCCTGCACGCTGACCGATCAGCTCTACGGCGTTCCGGCCGGCGGCACGATGGCCCATTCGTGGGTGCAGATGTTCCCGTCGGAATACGAGGCGTTCAAGGCCTACTGCGAAACGTATCCGGAGAACCCCACGCTGCTGGTCGACACGTACAATACGCTCAAATCCGGCATCCCGAACGCCATCCGCGTCTTCAATGAGGTCTTAAAGCCCCGTGGACTTACAAAATGCGGCATCCGGCTCGACTCCGGCGACATGACGTATCTGACGAAAAAGGCGCGGAAGCTGCTCGACGAGGCAGGCTGGCAGAGCTGCAAAATCTCGTGCTCGAACTCGCTCGACGAGTATATTATCGAGGACATCCTCAACCAGGGCGCGCAGATCGACCTGTTCGGCGTCGGCGAACGGCTCATCACGGCCAAATCCGAGGCCGTGTTCGGCGGCGTGTACAAGCTGACGGCCATTGAGGACGAGAACGGGACTATCATCCCCAAGATCAAGATCAGCGAGAACGTGGGCAAGATCACGAACCCGCACTTCAAAAAGGTCTACCGTTTCTTCGGCAACGACACCGGCAAGGCTATCGCGGACTATCTGTGCGTCCACGACGAGACGGTCGACGACAGCAGCGATCTGGAAATTTTCGACCCGCAGGCGACGTGGAAGCGCAAGAGGGTCTATAACTTTACGGCGAAGGAGCTGCTCGTGCCGATCTTCAAAAACGGCGAGCTGGTCTACAAGCTGCCGAAGCTGGACGACATTCAGAAATACTGCGCCGAGCAGGTCGACACACTCTGGGACGAGGTCAAGCGTTTTGACAACCCGCACACCTATTACGTCGATCTGTCGCAGAAGCTGTGGGACATCAAGGACCGGCTGCTGCATGAGGGCGGCAGGCTCGATCGATAAAAGTATCGCATCCGCCCGGCTTGCCGGACGGATGCGCATTTATGGAGGGATACAGCATGGCCATTCGCGTGGGAATCATCGGGCGGAATTTCGTCGTCGACTGGATGCTGGCGGCGATGGAGCAGGTGCCGGAGCTGCGCCCGGCGGCGATTTATTCCAGAAACGAGGAAACCGGCAGGGAATTCGCGGAAAAATACCATCTGGACGCGGTGTTCACCGATCTGGAGGCATTTGCGGCCTCGGACGCGTTTGACGCGGCGTATATCGCAAGCCCGAACCTCTGCCACTTTGACCAGGCCATGTGCCTGCTGCGGCACGGCAAGCACGTGCTGCTGGAAAAGCCGGGCGTTCTGACCAGAAAGCAGACGGAGACGCTCGTCGAGACGGCAAACGCCAATCACGTGGTCTATCTGGAGGCCATGCGGCTGGTGTTTGACGACGCGCTGCCCATCATCCGGGACGCGCTGCCCGAGATCGGGACGCTTCGCCGCGTCACAGCGGAGTTCACGCAGTATTCCTCCCGCTACGACCGCGTCCGCGCAGGAGAGCCGCATATCAACGCCTTTGACCCCGCGCTGTGCAACGCGGCGATTCTGGACATGGGCTGTTATCCCATCCACGCGCTTATCTCCCTGTTCGGCGAACCCGCGCACGTATCGGCAGAGGCATACCATCTGGAAAGCGGGTTTGAGGCAGGCGGCATCGCGCTGCTGCGCTATGACGGCTTTGTCTGCGAGGCGATCTGGTCAAAGGTCTGCAAACAGGCCGCGCCCACCACATTCATGGGCGAGGACGGCTCGATCCTGCTCGACGATATCAACCACATCCGCCGCATCTGGCTCGTGCGCCGCAGCGGAGAGACGGTCGAGCTGCCGTACCGCGAAAAGCTGCCGAACAACATGATGTACGAGCTGCGCGAATTCGCGGGCTATATCGCCTCCGGCACGCAGCCGGAAAAGCGCAACCGCGACAGCATCCTTACCGCCGCCGTCATCGAAGAAGCCCGCCGCCAGACGGGCACGACATTTGATGGGCTTTGATTTCGCCGCGCTGCGCCCGGAAGTCCGAGCAGCAGGCAGCAGCGAAAAGGGGAATCCCCTCGGCAAATCCGAATTGCATTTCTCCACGTAGCTGTAGGGGCCGACGACCCTGTCGGCCCAAAAATGTTGCGAATTTGCCGTAGATTCCCGTGAAAACACAGCATCCTGCGGGCGGACAGAGTCGTCCGCCCCTACACCTGTCTCAGAAATCCTGTGCAAAATAGGAAAATAATGCTTCTTCGACAGAGTGTAACGCCCACGGCGCTGGGAGCGCCGTGGGCGTATTTTGCGCTATTATGCGTTTGCGCGGTCCATGAGAATGATCTCCACGTCGGAGGAAACGCCGCCGTGGTAGATGGTCAGCGTGATGGTCTGGCCGGCGGTGAACTGGTTCTTGACGCGGTTGAGCTGCTCCATCGTCGTGACGGAGACGCCGTTGATGGCGGTGATGATGTCGCCCTCGGAAATGCCCTTGGCGGCAGCGTCGCTGTTGCGGTAAACGCGCGTCACATAGATGCCCTGCGGCAGACGGTAATAGATGCGGTACGTCGCGGGGAGCGTCTCGCCGTCGATGCCGATGGCCGGACGGCCGGAGACATAGCCCTTTTCGATCAGCTCGTCGATGATGGGCTTGGCCGTGTCGATCGGGATGGCAAACCCGATGCCCTCGACGGTCGTGGACGAGGAATAGAAGTTGCTCATCTTCATCGTGTTGATGCCGATGACCTGCCCGTAGCAGTTGATGAGCGGCCCGCCGGAGTTGCCGTTGTTGAGCGCTGCATTCGTCTGGATCAGGCTCATGGTGCGATCGTTGACGGTCAGATCGCGGTTGATCGCGGAGACGATGCCGTCGGTCATGGTGCCGCGCAGCGCCGTTCCGAGCGGATCGCCGATGGCGGCGACGCTGTCGCCGACCTGCAGAACGGACGAATCGCCGAACTCAGCGGCCTGCAGCCCTTCGGCCTCGATCTTCAGAACGGCAAGATCGCTCGTCTCGTCGCTGCCGATGACCGACGCGGTATATTCCCGGCTGTCCGCCGTCAGGACGCTCACGGCCTGCGCGCTTTCGATCACATGATGGTTCGTGATGACATATCCGTCCTCCGACATGATGATGCCGGTCCCGCTGGCCTTGCCGGACGGCGTGACGGTCACGATGGAGACGACGCTTCCGATGCACCGGCGGTAGATCTCCTGCAGGCTCAGCGCGCCCGCTTCCTCGGAGGCGACGGTCGGCACGCCTGCGGGCGACTGCGTGATCGTCAGCTGCGGCAGATCCTCGGCGGCCTGCTGCGTCTGCGCAGGCGCTTCGGTCTGAACGGACGGTTCCGTTTCCTTTGCTGTCTGCGTCTGCTCGGTTGGAGCGGTCTGCGCCGGCTGCGTGCCGACGGTCAGAAGAAAGCCGGTATCCGACCGGTTGATCGTCACGCCGACATCGCGCACCAGATGCACCGTGCCGGTCACGGCCAGCGCCAGCAGGCCCAGGATCAAAATAGCCGTGATCCATTTTCCGGTGTGCCTGCGCCTGCGGTCCTCCATCGGCGTCGGCTGCGGCTGCCAGTTCTTTGTGGAATTGTCGTCATAAAAGCTGTTGTTGTCAAAGCTCATATCAGACACCCTCTTGCTTGGTTATGCACTTAGTATATCCCGCGGATTTGAACAGACATTGAACGATCTGTAAATCTTCCGTGCAGTCCGTCAGCGGACTGTGGGCAGCGTGAAGTTGAACTGCGTCACGCCGTTTTCGCTCGTGGCCCAGATATCGCCGCCGTGCGCGCCGACGATGGTCTTCGCGATGTAGAGGCCGAGGCCCCAGCCCTCGCGGTCAGCCGAACGGGATTTGTCGGCCTTGTGGAAGCGGTCGAACAGCAGCGGCAGCTCGTCCTTGTCGATGGTCGGGCCGGTGTTTTCGACGCTCACGCGGGCCTTGCCGCCGTCGACCTGCACCCGCAGGGCAAGCCTGCCGCCGTCGGGGCAGAATTTGATGGCGTTGTCGATCAGGTTATAGATGACCTGCGTGATGCTGTCGCGCTCGGCCCGCGTCCAGACGGGCTTGTCCGGCAGATCGACGCGCACGTCGAGATGCTTGTTATAGATCTTCTGCTCGAAGGTGATGAGCACGTCGCTCAGCTCCTCGCCGAGATCGAAGCGCGTTTTCCGGCTCTCCTCCACGCCCATGGCCTGCAGCTTCGCGATGTCGAGCATATTGCGCACCAGCCGCGAGAGCCTGCGCACCTCGCCGGAGACGATCTGCATATAATGCTGCTGCTTTTCCGGCGGGATGGTCCCGTCGAGCATCCCGTCGATGTAGCCGCCGATGGTGGTCATGGGGGTTTTCAGCTCGTGCGAGACGTTTGCGATGAATTCCTGTCTGCGCTGCTCGGATTTTTCCAGAGAATCCGCCATGGTGTTGAAGGCGTTCGCCAGATCGACGACCTCCTCGCCGCAGCTGTCCGGCACCGTCACGCGGGTATCCAGCTCGCCACGGCCGAAGCGCCGGGCCGCGTCCGCGACCTTTGCCAGCGGCTGCGCCTGCTGGTGCGACAAAAACGTCGCCGCGGCCAGCGCCAGCACCAGCACGATGATCGCCACATAGAAAAACAGCGACGAGCTGCGCTGCATGAAATCCGTGATCTGCGTCATGTCGGAGGAGATGATGACATAGCCGATCGTCTCCTCCGTATCATTGGCGACAATGGGCCTGCCCGCGATGTATCGCCGTCCGTCGTGGATGCCGGCCAGCGTCCCGACGCGGAACGTTTCGCCGCTGGCGTCAATTTCGGTGATGAGATTCGCATCGACCTGCTGGCCGATATGTTCACAGTTAAACTCGTCGCAGGAGCACAGGACGACGAAGCCGTTTTCATCGCAGACCAGCGCCTCAGCCTCGCCAACGTCGGAAAACAGGGACAGACTCAGCCGGAAGTCCCAGTTTTCCTCCAGCTCGCCCGTCGAGTCATACGCCTCGGCCAGCGAGGCGACGGCGGCCGCGTCGGCGCTGAGCGTCTCTTTTTTGTCGTTTTTCAGATACCCCAGCATCAGAAACCGGAACGAAACGCCCGTAAAGATCATACAGACCAGCAGCAGCGCCGCAATGAGGGCAAACTGCCGGCTGAACGTTGTTTTCATGGTTACAGGACCTCGAATTTATATCCGACGCCCCAGACGGTCTTGAGGCTCCACTTGTCCGACACGCCCTCGAGCTTTTCGCGCAGGCGCTTGACATGGACGTCGACGGTACGGCTGTCGCCGAAATAATCAAAGCCCCAGACCTCGTCGAGCAGCTGGTTGCGCGTGAAGACACGGTTCGGGCTGGACGCGAGATGGAACAGAAGCTCCATTTCCTTGGGCGGCGTCTCGATGCGCTTGCCGTCGACGATGAGCTCGAACGAGTCAAGGTCGATAATGAGCTTGTCGAAGACCAGACGGCGGGGCTTGGTCTTGTCGTCCTCGCCGCCCGCGCGGCGCAGAACGGCCTCGACACGGGCCAAAAGCTCCTTCATTTCGAAGGGCTTGGTGAGATAGTCGTCTGCGCCCTGCTTCAGGCCCTGCACCTTGTCGTTCGTCTCGCCCTTGGCCGTGAGCATGATGACGGGGGTCTTGCTGTCCTGCCGGATGGTGCGCAGGACGCTCCAGCCGTCCATCACGGGCAGCATGATATCGAGCAGCACCAGATCGGGCCGGAGCTGCCGGAACAGATCAAGTCCCTGTCCGCCGTCGGAGGCGATGCGGGTGTTGTAGCCCTCCTTTTCGAGATACATCTGCACAAGCTCGGAGATATTCGGATCGTCTTCGACGATCAGGATCGTTTTTGCCATAGGAGAAGCGCGCTCCCTTCTGATACAATATAATGAATATTATACTGCCGCTCCCTGCGTTTGCGTGAACATTTTGTAAAATCCGGCGCGGCAGTTTTTTGGTTTCCGTTTTTGCCGGTTCTGTGATATGATAATGAAAAATTCCCACACATGGAGGCCCCCCGATGATCCGCATCCGCGATCTCTCTTTGCCGCCGGACGGCGACATGGCCCGGCTCGTGCAGGCCGCTGCGCGGCAGCTGCGCATTTCTCCGAACGAGATCAAGCAGCTGGACCTGAAGAAAAAATCCGTTGACGCACGCAAAAAGAACGACGTGCGCATCATTTATACCGTCGACGTGGCCGTAAAGGGCCGGGAGGATAAAATCCTCAAAATGGCCCACAGTCCGAAGGCGTCCATTGCGCGCGACACGCTTTACAGCGTCCCGCAGCCGCAGGCGCTGCCGGACAGTCAGCCCATCATCGTGGGCTTCGGCCCGGCGGGGATGTTCGCCGCGCTGGTCCTGAGCATGGCGGGGCTTCGCCCGCTCGTGCTCGAACGCGGGCAGGACGCGAAAACGCGGCACGAGGCCGTGTCGCGCTTCTGGCAGACCGGGGAGCTTGACCCGGAGTGCAACGTGCAGTTCGGCGAGGGCGGCGCGGGCACGTTTTCAGACGGAAAGCTGAATACCGGCGTTAAGAACGAGCGCATCGGCTGGATCCTGGAGCAGTTTGCCGAGGCCGGAGCCAGCGCGGATATTCTGTACGACGCAAAGCCCCACATCGGCACGGACGAGCTGGTCGTGGTCGTGCAGAACCTGCGGGAGAAAATCCTGCACTACGGCGGCGAGATCCGCTTCGGCACACGGCTGACCGGCATCGAAGCCGAAAACGGCCGCATCACAGCCGTCCGCGTACAGAGCGCAGACAGCGAGACGGTGCTTCCGGCCTCCCGCGTCCTGCTTGCCATCGGGCACAGCGCCCGCGATACGTTTGAGGCACTGCACAGCGCCGGGGTACCGATGGAGCCGAAGCCGTTTTCCATGGGCGTGCGCATCGAGCACCCGCAGCGGCAGATCAACGAGAACCAGTATGGCCCGTTTGCAGACGCGCCGGGGCTTGGCGCGGCGGATTACAAGCTGAACGTGCAGCTGCCAAGCGGCGGCTCGGCCTATACCTTCTGTATGTGCCCCGGCGGGTACGTGGTTGCAGCCGCGTCGGAGCCGGGCGGCGTCGTGACGAACGGGATGTCCGACCATGCGCGTGACGGCGAAAACGCGAATGCGGCCCTGCTCGTCACACTGAACCCCGCCGATTTCCCGGGCAGCTCCCCGCTCGGCGGGATGTACTGGCAGCGGCAGATCGAACAGGCGGCCTTCCGCGCGGGCGGAAGCAATTACCGCGCGCCTGCGCAGCTTGTCGGCGATTTCCTGAAAAAGCAGCCCTCGCAGGCGCTGGGCGCCGTCCATCCGGCCTACCGGCCCGGCGTGACGCTCTGCGAGCTGCACGAGGTCCTGCCGGAGCGCATCACTTCCGTGCTCGAACAGGCGCTGCCGGAGTTGGACAAGCGCCTGCACGGCTTCGCCCGGCCCGACGCCGTCCTGACCGCGCCGGAGACGCGCAGCTCGTCCCCCGTGCGCATCCTGCGCGATGAGACGCGGCAGTCAAGTCTGCGCGGCCTGTATCCCTGCGGAGAGGGCGCGGGCTACGCCGGCGGCATCACCTCCGCCGCGCTGGACGGAATGCTGACGGCGGAAGCGATCATCAACGAATTGAGCAATCTGAAAGGATGAAGCATATGGCACAGATCATTCCCTTTCCCGCAGACGCGGAGGAACCGGAACTGGAGGCCCTTTCCCGTGAAGAGCTTCTGGCGCAGGCGCAGGAGCTGCGCGAAAAGCTCGCGGAGCTGGATGCCCGCGAGCCGGAGGATATGATGAGCAAGGCCTACGAGCGCTGGGGCGAACGCCACGAAGCGCTTGAGGACGAGCTGGACGATCTGCTGGATCTGCTGGACGGGCAGTGAATGCTTTCTGAGGCGGAAGCACCGTAAAAAGGGGCTGTCTCAAGCTTCGCGGGAAAGATTCGGAAGAACTGCAGGCGCTTCAGCCGGTAATTCGGTTCCCGTTTTTATCAAAATTCTTCCGCAGGGCGTGCTCGGTCGGGATGATCACGCAGAGCATCGGAACGATCTGGACAAACACAATGATCCCGCCGGTCATGCCGATCGTTTCCGTGCCGCGGTTTATCACGAACAGCATCGGAAGCACGGACAGCGGCAGCAGGATCAGGCCGCAGATGAACCAGTACCGCCCGCAGACACGGTGAGCAAGCTGCCATGTTTCCTGATTCTTCATGGACATCGTCGTCCGGTAGCCGAACGTCGCGTTGATATCCCTGGGCGGCCTTTTGAAAAAGCTCCGCCCGAAGCCGATCATCGTGGCCGGGCTCAGCAGCGTAAACAGCAGCATCATGCACCAGAATACCATAGCCATTCCTCCCAAGTTCAAACAAATCGGTTACGCTTCTCCGCTGCTTTGCAGCTTTTCCGCCTGGTCGGCAGTGACGAGGGCGTCGATCAGCTCGTCCAAAGCGCCGTCCATGATGGAGTCGATTTTATAGAGCGTCAGGCCGATGCGGTGGTCGGTGACGCGGCCCTGCGGGAAATTGTAGGTGCGGATGCGCTCATTGCGCATGCCGGTGCCGACCTGGCTGCGGCGCTCGGACGTGACGGCGGATTCGATGCGCTCCTGCTCGATCTGATAGAGCTTGGAGGCCAGCATCTGCATGCACTTTTCGCGGTTCTGCACCTGGCTGCGTTCCTCCTGACAGGCCACGACGATGCCGGACGGCTTGTGGATGAGGCGCACGGCGGAGCTGGTCTTGTTGATGTGCTGCCCGCCTGCGCCGGACGAGCGGTAGACCTGCATCTCGATATCCTCGGGCCGGATATCGACCTCGGCCTGCTCCATCTCGGGGAGCACCGCGACCGTCGCGGTCGACGTGTGGACGCGCCCGCCGGACTCTGTCTCCGGGACGCGCTGGACGCGGTGGACGCCGGATTCAAATTTGAGTCTGGAGTACGCGCCCGCGCCCTGAATCTCAAAATCGGCTTCCTTGATGCCGCCAAGCTCGGTTTCATTGTAGTTCAGCAGCGTGACCGTCCAGCGCTTGGACTCGGCGTACATCGTGTACATCCGGTACAGGCTGTGGGCGAACAGCGCGCTTTCCTCGCCGCCGACGCCGCCGCGGATCTCCATGATGACGCTCTTGTCGTCGTTCGGGTCGCGCGGCAGCAGGAGAATTTTCAGCTCCTGCTCCAATTCCTCCAGCTTTTTCTTGTTTGCGGAGAATTCCTCCTGGCACAGCGCTTTCATTTCAGGGTCGAGCCCCTCGGAAAGCATGGCGCGCAGGTCGTCCTGCTCCTGCGTCGTTTTCATATAGCTGCGGTAGGCCGTGATGATGGGTTCGAGCTGCCGCTGCTCCTTTAACAGCTGCGATGCGGCCTTCGGGTCGTTATAAAAATCCGGCTGCGCGGCGCGCTCCGCCATTTCGAGATAGCGCGCCTCGACCAGCTTCAGTTTTTCCAGCATAGGCTTCCTCACAAAATCTTTGTTATGAATATCATACTCTATTTTGCCCGCAGCGTCAAATATCTGAACGGCTTTTGCGCATACTAACAGAAGATTTTTGAAAGGAGCGCGCCATGAAGAAATTGTTCTGCCTGCTTGCGGCGCTGGCGCTGCTTGCGCAGCCGCTGCGGGCTGCGGAGGAGCCGAAGTGCTATCTCGCGCTGACGTTTGACGACGGGCCGTCCGGTGAGCTGACCGAGCGGCTTCTGGAGGGTCTGGCCGAGCGGCAGGTGCACGCGACGTTTTTTGTCTGCGGCTACCGCATTGCGGAATTTCCGGATACGCTTTCACACATCGCCGCAGCCGGTCACGAGATCGGCCTGCACAGCAGCAACCATGATTATATGCAGAAGATGGACTATGGAACGGCGCTGCGCGATCTGACCGGCTGTGCAAAGGCCGTGGAGGACGCCTGCGGCGTGCGGGCGCAGCTGTTCCGCCCGCCCGGCGGGCTTTACGGCGACACGCTTTTAAGCGCGGCAAAGGACGCGGGGCTGTCGGTCATTTTGTGGTCGGTCGACCCGTGCGACTGGAACGAGGCCGCGTGGGACGGCGTTCTGCCGACGGTTCTGTCCGAGGCGCACGACGGCAGGATCATCCTCATGCACGACCTGTCGGCGCATTCCGTCACCTGCGCCCTGCAGGCTATCGACCGGCTCCATGCGCAGGGGTATACGTTCTGCACTGTCTCAGAACTCGCTGCGCTGCGCGGCACGGCGCTTCTGCCCGGCGAGGTCTATACCGGCTTTCCGCCGCTGGACGGTTGACGCAGAACGGATTCCGGGGTAAAATAGAAAAAACGCCTGTTTTTCGGCAGGCATCCCCGGGAGGCGTACATATGGAGAAAAAGGACCTCCGCGCGTTCGTCCGCGCGAAAAAACGCGCCATGACCCCCGCACAGGTGGAAGCGGCCAGTGCCTGTCTGGCCCAGCAGCTGTTCCGGCACCCGGCCTATCAGGCCGCGAGGAGCCTGTACGGCTATCTGTCTTACAATCAGGAGGTGCGCACGGCGGCCATTCTGCGTCGGGCGCAGCAGGACGGCAAGCGCGTAGCCGTGCCGAAGGTGTTTGGCGATGAAATGAAGTTCTTATGGCTGGACGATCTGTCTGCCGTCGCGCCGGGCGCATACAATATCCCGGAGCCGGTCGCGGACGGGCCGGAGGCGGACGACGAGACGGCGCTCGTGCTCATGCCGGGCCTCGCCTTTGACCCGGAGGGCCACCGCTGCGGCTATGGCGGGGGCTTTTACGACAAATATCTCGCCGCCCACCCGAAGCACGTGACGCTGGCGCTGTGTTACGGGTTCCAGATGTTTTCCCATCTGGACACGGACGCGTTTGATATCCCGGTGCAGTATGTCATTTCCGCGCCGGTCGAGGAGGAAAAAGTGTGAACAAATACATCTTTGTCCTGATCGTCTGTGCGGTCGTGTTTCTCATCTGCTTTCTGATCGATACGCTGTTCAAAGTGATTTTTCCGAAATCCAAACTCGAAAAAAGCAAGCAGGTCGTCCGCCCGCCGAGGAAAAGCGCGGTGGCCGGTGTGATCCTGACCTTCGCGGGCGTCGCAGTGCTGATCAAAAATCTGGCTGGAACGCCGGATACGCTGTTTCTCATCGGCAGCATTGTGGCGATCATCTTCGGCGTGATTTTGCTGTGTACTTATTTTTCTGTCGTCATCTACTTTGACGACGAGGGTTTTCTGTATAAGGCGTGGGGTCACGGCAAAAAAGAGTTCCGCTACAGCCAGATCAGGGGCCAGCGGAGCCTGCTCACGCGCGGCGGCGTGAACACGATCCTCTTTGTCGGCGACGAGGAGATCAATCTCTACAGCGCCATGCAGAACCTGAACGCGTTCCTCAGCAAAGCGTTTTTCAAATGGTGCGCCGTAAAGGGCATCGACCCGGACACCATCGAAAACAACCCCCGTATGGCGACCTATTTCCCCGACCCAGATAACGAGCCTGCGCAGGGGTAAAGCGTTTTTACGGTAATTCTCGGAAAATTCGTAACTTCTCATTGGGCCGACAGAGTCGTCGGCCCCTACAACGACTCTTGCTCTCTCCTGTAGGGGCGGACGACTCTGTCCGCCCGCAGACCGCACCGGTTCTTACGGGAATCTACGGCGAATCCGTGGCTGCCCAGCGGGCCGATGTGGGCATCGGCCCCTACATGACTCCGGCAAATTCGTGCTGCCCCGCAAATTTCGAATGCAAGGCGTTTTTACCGCAATCATTCAAAGGCAACTACTATCAAATTTGGTGTATCGTAACAGGCGGCGCGTACCAAATCGCACGTAGGGTGAGTCCGTGTGTTCGTAATACCCAAAAATAAGGACTTGCCTAAACCGTACCCGCAGTACGCACCAAACCGTAACCAGCGCCCCTTTTCTCCCCATTCTTTTCCGGCAAGACGGAAAAGAATGGGCCGTCGGAGACACCCCCAGCCCACAACCCCGCAAAACATCTTAACCATCAAGAAGGAACCACACGTGAAAACAGTCTATTTTCGTGACCCCACAAAAGAGAATATTGAGGCCGCTGCGAAGATCATCCGGGACGGCGGGCTGCTGGCGATCCCGACGGAGACGGTCTATGGCCTCGGCGCGGACGCGCTGAATGAGGACGCGGTGCTGCGCATTTTTCTGGCCAAGGGCCGCCCGCAGGATAACCCGCTCATTATCCACGTGCCAGACAGCTCGTGGCTGGAGCGGTACTGCGAAGATGTCCCGCCGGAGGCTTACGCGCTGGCGGAAAGCTTCTGGCCGGGGCCGCTGACCATGATTTTGCCCCGGAAGCCCATCGTCCCGCTGCGCACGACGGGCGGGCTGGATACCGTCGGCGTCCGCTGCCCGAACCACCCCATTACGCGTGCGGTCATCGCCGCAGCGGACGTGCCCATCGCGGCCCCGTCCGGCAATACCTCGGGCCGTCCCAGCCCGACGTGCATCGCGGACATGATCGAGGACATGGACGGCAGGATCGAGGGGATGTTCGACGGCGGGCCGTGCGCGGTCGGCGTGGAATCGACGATCATCGACCTGACGTGCACGCCGCCGCGTCTTCTTCGTCCGGGCGGACTGCCGCTTGAGGCGCTGGAGGCAGTCCTCGGCCATGTGGACGTGGACAAGGCCGTCGTCTCGCTCCTGAAGGACGGCGAACGCCCCAAGGCCCCCGGCATGAAATACCGCCATTATGCCCCCAAGGCCCCCGTCACGGTCGTGACCGGCGATCCGGAAGCCTCCGCACGGTACATACAGACCCATCTGCCGGAGGGGGCAGGTGTGATCTGCTTTACGGAATTCAAAGCCCTGTTCTCCGGCCGCAGCATCCATGATCTTGGGCCGGCGGCGGACAAGGAGGAGCAGGCCCGGCGCGTGTTCGACGCGCTGCGTGAGTTTGACCACGAAGCCGTCACGGAAATTTACGCCCAGTGCCCCGACACGGCGGGGCTTGGCCTTGCCGTCGCGAACCGGCTGAAAAAAGCGGCGGGCTTCCACGTGATCGAGGTATGAGCATGCTTGTCATCGGCATCACCGGCCCGACCGGCTGCGGCAAGACGACGCTTTTGCAGCAGATCGAGCGGCGCGGCGGGTATATCGTCGACTGCGACGCGCTGTATTACGCGCTGCTTGCCTCCAAAGAGGGCGCGGCGCTGCGGCAGGAGCTGCAAACAGCCTTTCCGGACGCGTTCGGCGCAGACGGGGGCCTGCGGCGCAAGGCGCTGGGGCAGCTGGTCTTCGGCGATAAGGCGCGCATGGCGCAGCTCAATGAGATTGTCTTTTTCCACGTCGGGAATGCAGTCCGCGCAAGGCTCGTGCGCGAACGGGCTGCCGGGCGGCGGCTGTTCGCCATTGACGCGATCAACCTGTTTGAATCCGGGCTGGCCGCGCTCTGCGATACGACGGTGGGCGTGCTGGCCGGACGCGAGACGCGCATCGCGCGCATCATGGCGCGCGACGGTCTGACGCGGGAATACGCCGCGCTGCGCGTGGACGCGCAGAAGCCGGACAGCTTTTATGAATCGCACTGCGGCACCATTCTCCAGAACGCCGGAACGCGCGAACAATTCGCGCGCACGGCTGACCAATATCTAACAAATATTCTGAAAGGAGCTTTCCCCATGACAAAACAGGAACGAGAGGCGCTGCTTTATCAGCCCAAGCATGGCCATGACCGCCTCACCAAAGAGGACGAGGCCGCGATGCTGACCTACTGCGAGGACTATAAGGCGTTCCTCGACCGCTCGAAGACCGAGCGCGAATGCGTCGTGTCCGCCGTGGAGCTGGCCGAAAAGGCGGGCTTCCGTGAGCTGACCGCCGGTATGGCCCTCAAGGCGGGCGACAAGGTCTACTCCGTCAACCGCGGCAAGTCCATCCTGCTGGCCGTGATCGGAAAAAAGCCGCTTTCCGAAGGCGCGAACATCGGCGCGGCCCATACCGACGCGCCGCGTCTGGACTTCAAGCCCAACCCCCTCTATGAGGATGCGGAGCTGGCCTACATCAAGACGCACCACTACGGCGGCATCCGCAAGTACCAGTGGGTCACGGTCCCGCTGGAGCTGCACGGCAAGATCGTCCGCGCGGACGGAAGCGAAATCTATGTCAAGATCGGCGCGGACCCCGAAGACCCGCAGTTCGTCATCAACGACCTGCTGCCCCATCTGGGCCGCGAACAGGGCAAAAAGCCGCTGAACGAGGCCATTCCGTCCGAATCCCTCAACATCCTTATCGGCAGCTGGCCCGAGCCGGACGACGACGGCTCCGACCGCGTGAAGCTTGCCATCATGCGCATCCTGCATGAGAAATACGGCATTGTGGAGGAGGATTTTATCTCCGCCGAGCTGGAGGCCGTCCCGGCGGCAAACGCCCGCGACCTCGGCTTTGACCGCAGCCTCATCGGCGCCTACGGCCATGACGACCGCGTCTGCGCGTATGCGGAGCTGGCCGCGATTCTGCAGCTGGACGTGCCGGAGAAGACCGCCGTGTGCATCTTCGCCGACAAGGAAGAGATCGGCTCCGAGGGCGTGTCCGGTATGCAGTCCGAGGCGTTTGAGCACTTCATGAAGACGCTCTGCGGAATGCAGTCCGTCGAGCTGACCGACTGCTTTGCGAATTCTTTCTGCATCTCCGCCGACGTCACCGCCGCTTACGACCCCAACTTCTCCGAGGTCTATGAGCGCCGCAACGCGGCCTATGTCAACTACGGCGTGGGCCTGTGCAAGTACACCGGCTCCGGCGGCAAGGGCGGCGCGTCCGACGCGTCTGCCGAGGTCGTGGGCCGCATCCGCAGGCTGTTCAACGGCAACGGCGTCATGTGGCAGATGGCCGAGCTTGGCAAGACCGACGCAGGCGGCGGCGGAACGGTCGCAAAGTACATGGCCAAGCGCAACATCGACACGCTCGACGCGGGCGTCCCCGTGCTTTCCATGCACGCGCCGTATGAGACGGTCGCAAAGCTCGACTGCTACATGACCTACAAGGGCATGAAGGTTTTCTTCGAGCAGAATTAAAATTTTGGCATACAGAAGCACCCTCCGGCATAGATATATGCTGGAGGGTGTTTTGTCCATGCAGAACCTGATTTCCGATCCTGTTTCCATGACCTCTTGCCGGCAGGAGGCGTATCTCCTGCGCCTGCGCCGGCAATTTCCTTTTGTCTACGTCAAAACGCTCACGCGCACGGCCTTCGGCCGCAGCGTGTACGCGCTGCAGTTCGGCTCCGGCAGCCGCAAGCTGCTCATCACCGCCGGGCACCACGCAAACGAGACGATCACGTCGGACGCCGTCTGGCAGTGGCTGTTCACGTTCTGCAATGCGCTGCTGGACGGCGAAGCGGTCTGCGGCGCAGAAGCGCGGGAGCTGTATCATAACGCAATGGTCTATCTCGTCCCGCTGGTCAACCCGGACGGGGCGGATCTGGCCGCAGGCGTCTGCGCGCCCGGAAGCCCGGAATACCGGGCGGCGGCAGACATTGCCGCGCAGTACCCCGATATCCCGTTCCCGTCCGGCTGGAAGGCGAATCTGCGTGGGGTCGATCTGAACCTCAACTATCCCGCCCGGTGGGAAGCGGCGCGGCGCATCAAAAAGGCGCAGGGCGTGTCCACCCCCGCGCCGAGAGACTTTGCGGGCTTTTCTCCGCTGGATCAGCCGGAGACGGCGGCGCTCGCCGCCTTTACGCGCTGCATCCATCCGGAGCTGATGCTGGCGCTGCACACGCAGGGCTCCGTGATCTATCCCGGCCCGGACGAAACAGCTCCGCCGGGCGCTCACGCGCTGGCGCAGGCGTTTTCGGACGCCTCCGGCTACCCGGTCGAGCCTGTGCCGCCGGAATCGGCCAATGCGGGCTTCAAGGACTGGTTTTTGCAGGTATTCAAGCGGCCCGCGTTCACGATCGAGGCCGGTCTTGGCGAAAACCCGCTGCCCACCTCGCAGCTGCCGGAGATCACGCGCGCCCTCAGCGCGATTTTTACCGCCGCGATGCAGTGGTAAGATATCCAGAAAACCATAATTTTCTATTCTTGCATACTTTTCACCGCCTGTGGTATACTGAAGACAGAAACGAGAAAGGGGTGCAAAGGTTTATGCACGAATACGAAGTTCTGATCGAGACGATCAATCCCTGCGGCGGCGAAGCGCACGCGGCACGGGAATTCAAGCAGATCGAGGCCGCCAGCCCCGAGGCGTATGTTGCGGCGCAGGGGCGTTATCCCGTTCTGGATTCCGGCAAAAACGCCTCCGGCGACACCGTCATCACCACGGGCGACGGCAAGGGCGTCATGATCCGGTACACGTTCACAGAGTAACCGCGCGGAACCACCCGCGCCCGGACGGCTCAGATCCGTTCCAGCTTTGTGCGCAGAGAGAGCAGGCGCGGAGTGGGCATGGAATCGAACTGCACCAGCTGCGCCCTCTGCGCGGGGTCAAGCTCCAGAACCGTGCCCGGCCCGAAGACGGCGTGACGGACCCGCGTGCCGGGGGCGAAGCCCTGCGGCAGGCTGCTTTCGTCCAGAAGTCTGGTGGAAAAGCCGATGTATTCCCGCGCCTGCCGGATGAGATCCTCGCGCGGGGTGTGCGTAAAGGTCAAAAGCGAATCGTCGATATCCAGCAGGAAGCGCGACGGATAGCGCGGGCTGCCGTCCAGATTGCGCCCCTCGGCCTCGGACAGGTAGAGCGCTTTCTGTGCACGCGTCATGGCGACGAAGCACAGCCGTCGTTCCTCCTCCATGCCGGGCAGCGTCCGCGTCTTTTTCGACGGGAAAATGCCCTCGTTCATCGCGCACAGGAACACGTGCGGGAATTCCAGTCCCTTCGCGCTGTGGACGGTCATGAGCCGCACCTGATCGCGCGGATCGTCGAGATCGGCGTTTGTGAACAGCGCGACGTGCGCCAGATAATGCTCCAGCGTGCATTCCTCGCCGCAGGTCGTCTCGTAGGCATAGACCGACTGCTTCAGCTCGGCCAGATTGTCCAGCCGCATCTGGCTGCCCTCCGTGCGGAGCATGGCCTCGTAGCCGCTCTCGTTCAGAACGGCGGCCAGCAGCTCGGAAACGGGCATCTGCTCATAAATGCCGGTGAACGACTCGATGAGCGAGACGAATTTCCCGCCCTTCGTCCCGCGCAGCAGCTCGCTGTCCAGATTCCGGCGCAGCGCGTCATAGAGCGAACAGCCGTTCTGCGCAGCGTAGTCCTTCAAAAACGCCATGCGGCGTTCGCCGAGGTTGCGCTTCGGCACGTTCGCAATGCGCAGGAACGACAGATCGTCCCGGCAGGCGATCATGCGCAGATAGCTCAGCGCGTCCTTGATCTCCGCGCGGGCGAAGAACTGCACGCCGCTGTAGATCGTGTACGGAATTTTTTCCTTCAGCAGAATTTCCTCCACGCCGCGCGTGATATAATGTGCACGGTACAAAATCGCCATATCGCGGTAGGGTGTCCCGGCCTCGTGGAGCGTTTTGATCTGCGCGGCGATCCAACGGGCTTCCTGTTCGCTGTTGGCCGCGTGGTGGCACAGAACCGGCGCGCCGCCCGGCAGCATGGGCAGAAGGTCTTTTTTGATGCGGTTCGCGTTTTTCGCGATCAGACTGTTGCAGGCGGCCAGAATCTCCGGCGTGGAGCGGTAATTTTCCATCATCATGATGGTCTTCGCCGTGGGATAGACCTTGTCAAAGTCCAGCAGGTACCGCACGTCGGCCCCGCGCCATGTGTAGATGGTCTGGTCGGGATCGCCGACGATAAACAGGTTCTTGTGATACCCGCACAGCACCTGCATCAGCGCATACTGCGGCGGGTCAATGTCCTGAAATTCGTCGATCATGATGTATTCCAGCCGCTTCTGCCACTTGAGGCGGATATCCTCATGCGTGCGGAAGATGTGGAGCGAGAAGACGATCAGGTCGTTATAATCCAGCGCGAAGCACTTCTTTTCCTGATAGAGATAGCCGTAAAAAATAATATCTTTTGCGCTTTCGGCCTGCCAGTATTTTTCCTTCAGCGTATCGAGCGGCAGCGTGAGCATATCCTCGTAATACGCAGGCCGCTCCTTTAATTTCAGCATCTCGATCATGTCCCGCGCGTGGGAGAACGTCATGTCGCGCAGCGTCAGCCCGCGCTCCTCATAAATGATCTGGAGCATCGCGTCGATATCGCTGTTGTCGAGCACAAGGAAGCTTTTGGGATAGCCGACGGCGTGGCTGTCCTCCTGCAAAATGGAGACGCAGAAGCCGTGGAAGGTGTTGATGTAACCAGTATCCTCGTCTCCGGTCAGGTTGTGGATGCGCTGGCGCATTTCGTTCGCGGCCTTGTTTGTGAACGTCACACACAGCAGATTTCCCGGCAGAATGCCCAGCTCCGTCACCAGATACGCAAACCGCCGCGTCAGCGCCCGCGTCTTGCCGGAGCCTGCGCCCGCGATCACGCGCACAAAGCCCTCAGTCGACAAAACAGCCTCCCGCTGCGCCGCATTCAGTCCCTCCAGCAGCTCCATGCGCGTCCCTCCTTGAATACGAACAAAATTTCTAAAATATCATATCACATCGGGGACGTGCTGTCAATGCAGACAACCGGCGCGCTTTGGATGCACAAACCATCCAAAGCGCGCCGGTTTTTTTCAATTTATCATCGCCAGAAGCGCGTCATACAGCGCCGAAGAGCCTGTATTCCAGTAAGACGCGGTTTCGCTGCCCTCGGAATGCGCGGTCAGGACGACACGCCCGTTTGCTCCGACGGCAAGTGTGCAGAGCGTTCCGTCCTCACAGGACAGGAAGAGCTGGATGCACGGCACGGGAAGCTGTGCGGACGCATAGGCGGGCTTTGCGTACGCTTCGTGCAGCAGCGCCCGAAGCGCCTCCAGACTGACCGCATCCGGGGAAAGCGGCATGGCCTCCTCTCCGGCCCGGTCATATCGCTCAACCAGCTGGACGGACGACCAGTTCTCCGCCCCACATACCTGCTCCAGCTGCCGCGAAGCTGCGCAGCCCATCAGAAGCAGCAGCCACACGGCCAGAAAAAGCGCAGCAAGACGTTTCATAGGCCTGTTCTCCTTTCTTCAGGACGGGGCCTGCCCGGTCAGCTGTGTGATATACGCGGCGACCGCCGCGATCTCATCGCGGCCCGTCAGCTTCCAGCGCTTTTGGGTGGAAATATCGGTGAAGATTCCCATGGACGGCTGGATCAGAGACACGGTATAATACGCGGTCAGCTGGTCCGTGTCCGGCAGATAGACCTCGATTCTTGCAAAGTCTCCAAACTTCAGCGCCAGCCCCGGCGGAAAATCCGTTGCCGGCTGCGACAGGTACCGGCGGATGCGGAACGCAGACAGCAGCTCCAACAGCTGTGCCTTCTGCTCCGGGTCTTCTATCCACATCCCTTCGGCCAAGCTCTCTTCGCCCGTGTCGACCATCAATCGGCAGTTTTCCGGCAGAATCACCGTCTTCGGCCGGAACCAGAGCAGCGTCCCCACAACGGCCAGGAGGACGATTGCAAGTGTGAGAATGATCTTTTTTGATTTCATTTGTTTGTTCGTGTTAAGCCAATAGCGCTTATACCCACGACGCAAAAGTCCACGTTATTCCACCGATTTCACAACTGATCCATTCATCAAGCGGCGACAGTATACTATAATATGCAGTTGCCCACGGATCATCGAAATGTGTTGACTTTACAGTCTTCCCCGGCATATGAACATTTTGCTGCCTTGGCTTACCATTAACAGTAAAATTCTGATAAAACTCAACATCTCTTATAATGACTTTTTCCGAAGCATATCCCAACTGCCAATCTGTTCCGCCATATAATCCATAAGTCCATTGCCTGTAATTATCATACATCAACTGAACTTGTGTAAAGTCACTTGACGCCGCAGCAACTACAGTTTGTCCAGTCGCATTTTCGTAGATTTCAAGCAAGCTTTGTCCAAAGCCTAACTTTTCGCATATCATTCCCGCGATGGAAAACGTAATTCTGTCAATTGCCGCTGCACGTTCTTTTGCTTTGGAACCGTTTACGCTGAAAAAGAATCCAGTGGGCATATTTTCAATATAGATTCCATCTGTTCTCATGGACATACCATTATAACTGCCAGTGTTTGTATAGGAATTACCATCAAGAAGAAGCGGTGAGAAATACGTCACAGTTAAATTGTTATTTTCATCTAGTTCGTTTCTTTTAACCAACTCTTCAACGTACTCTTTAACTTCTTTTGGGATATCATCTGTCCCAAGAAATAAATTGACTGCGGATTCATCGGACAACTCCAAATTCATCCGTCCAACAGGTTGAATCACATCACCACAAATCATTGCATATTCGCCGGTTTGTGATCTGAGAACAGAATCATATTTTGTGGGGATTGTGTACTTCATGCTTGCATCCTCAGCAAAGTTGTAAGCAGCATCTGCTGCGAATGCCGGAACAGCGAAGGTGAGAATAACAACTACACATAAAATCAAACTAATTAATTTTTTCATGTTTTTACTCCTTTCGTTGTCTGCACATACAGTTGACAAACTACCCTTGCTTCCCCTGACTCTTCACCCCTTCCTGTTATTTTCTATAGTCAGAATACAATATTTTTTATTATTGGTCAATGCTTAATATTAACTTTTGAAAAATACTGTGCTATAAAACTATCGTCGACACCCTCATCCGGAAGGAGGGAGGCCTATGGCGAAGCAGGAGGATTCCGGGCATTCGTTTTTGGCGTATTTCAAGCGGGCGACCAGCCCGCTGGCCGTTTTGCGGATCTTATCCGACCGGCCGATGTATGGGTATGAACTGATTCAGGAATTAAAGCAGCGCTCGGGCGGAAAATATCAGCTTTCTCTGCTGTATCCCGTCCTGTACCGGCTGGAGGAGCAGGGCTATCTCGAGATCAGCTCCAGCGAGATCGTAGACGGCCGTGCGCGCAATTACTATGCCGTTACGCCTGCCGGACGGGACTATCTGCGGCAGACGCTGGCTGAGTATGCCGAGATTTCCGGTGTGTTTCAGCAGCTGATGGAGGATTGGGACGGACATGAAGCATAATGACGCCGTGATCCGGCAATACTGCCGGGCAAGGAGCCGGTACCCCGCGACGCCGGCCGGGCGGTCGCAAAGCGGCTGCCGCTCCCGGCGGCGCAGCGCAGACAGCTGCTGGCCGGACTGCGGGGCGAGTTGACCGAGGCCGCACAGGACTGCGCCTCGCTGGACGAACTGATTGCCCGCGTCGGAACACCGGACGAAGCTGCACAGGAGCTTTTGAGCGGAATTGCGCCAGAGCGTGTGCATGCCTATCAGAAAAAGCGGCGTTGGAAATATATTCTGGCCGCTGCCATAATCGTTCTATTCGTCTGCTGTGCTGCACTCATATATGGCCAGGAGATGACAGATCACTCTGCTGCATACGCAGAAGAGCACATTGTGATCTTGCCTGCAACAGACTTGTCAGGAACCGAACAATAACATCAGGAGGGCATGACATGAAAACCTTGAAATCGACACTCGCGCTTATCCTTCTCGCTGCAATTCTCGTTTCCTCATTTTGTTTCCCCGCGTGCGCTGCATCTGCGCAAAGCATAACCTATCTGGAAGACGGTTCTTATTACATTACAACAATTACTGTTTTTCCTTCGGCGCAGAACGGCCGCGCAGCATCGTCCATTTCCGGCCAGAAAACCCGCGATTACTATAGCAGCAGTCACGAAAAGCTATACTCTCTCTCGGTAATTGGACATTTTACTTACACAGGAAACACTGCGACAGCAACCAACGCTGATTATGACTATTCCGTTCAGGTATCCACATGGTCGTTTGTACGCGGCAGCGCCAGCTGCACCGGTGCCTCGGCAACGGCGAGCGCAACGTTCCGCCACCTGACCGCAACCGCTCCCGCCTCCGTGACCCTCACCTGTTCGGCGGACGGCAAGCTTTCGTGATCCCCTTTTCCCTCAATATACGAACCCGCGCACACCGAAACAGTGTGCGCGGGTTCCCTTTTACCGGAATATACTTATAGATTTGCAGCCGCTGCCGCGCCGGTAGTTCAGACCGCCGGGCCGGATATACAAAAAGCCTCCCCCGGCTGCTCCGGGGGAGACTGATGCGCTCAGAACCATGTTCTTGTCCGGGAGAAGCGGAACAGCTCCCAGAGGGTGATGAGGACCTGCACGGCGGCGCAGACGACGAAAATAAGGCTCAGGTTCGGGATGGGGATGGGGATCGACAGATAGATGCAGGCCCCGGCTGACCAGATGAGGGCCGTGATGGACAGGCCCTGCATCAGGATGCCCCACCAGAGGGAGGTGAAGACGATGCACACGATGCTCGACACCGGCACAGCGTACAGGAAAAACAGCCACGACGGGAACGGCACGGCGGCGATGGTAAAGGCAGTGAACAAAATCGCCGCGATCACGAACACCAGCGCCACGGACAGCAGCAGCACATAAATATGAAAATGCGGGTTGGCCTTCTTGGGCGGCTCCTCTTCTCCAATGAGGTTGCTGACGGTCACGCCGTAGAGCTGCGCGATCTGCGCGAGGATATACACGTCCGGCAGACCCTCTCCGCGCTCCCACTTGGAAACGGATTTATCGGAGTAATTGAGCTTGCGCGCAAGGTCCAGCTGGGTGTCCTTATGGGATTTGCGGTAAGCGGCGATGTTTTTTGCGACGGTTCGCCGCAGTGTCTGTTCGTCCTGAAGCATAAGGACGCCCCCTTCCCGAAAAGCATTGGTATTACAGGAAATTCTACTGCCGGTAGAGTGCCGTTCTCCAACGGGTATCGCGCCTGTCCGCGCCGGTAGGGTGCATTTTGCGCCACCCGGTGCTAGAATACAGACAGTTTCGGAGGGCCGCCGACGGGCCGCCGTCCGGGCGATATACTGTGATTTAGTATATCACTTTTTTTCATCCTGTGCAATGAGCATTTTCCGCCCGCTGCACGATACGCTCCCGGCATCTCACACACCGTGCCGGGGGCGTTTTTCTGCGAATTTTTACCGGTGCTTGCGTTTTTCCGCGCCGTATGCTAAACTGGAACCATAAAAACAAGAAGGGAGTTTGAGAGCATGCGCATGATCTCCTGCTGAAAGCATGGCACAATCGTAACACCCGGCGGTGAAGACCGTCTGGTTCGCTATGCCTTTTCGCGGGAAATCTGCTTGACCTCTCAGCTTCCGTGCAGACCGTCTGCCCATTTTACGGCAGGCGCAGGATGCCCTTCGGCTGTGGGATCGTTTCCCGCAGCCAATTTTTTATGATCAGGTAACCGCTGATCCAATCAGCGGTTACCGGGGAGGGCATATCGATGGCATTGATCCAAATTACAGACCTGACCTTTGCATATCCCGGCAGCTTTGACAATGTGTTTGAGCATGTCAGCTTCCAGTTTGACACCGATTGGCGTCTCGGTCTGACGGGCCGCAACGGACGCGGCAAAACAACGCTACTGCGGCTCCTGCAGGGGCAGTATCCCCATCAGGGCACGATCACGGCCCCCGGCGGGTTCGAGTATTTCCCGTATCCGGTTCCGGACGCATCGCTTACGCCGCTGGAACTGCTGGAGCGCAGCTTCCCGGACGTGCCGGAATGGCGTTTCCGGCGGGAACTGGCTCCGCTCGCGGTTGCAGACGATGTGCTGTACCGCCCGTTTTCCACGCTTTCCGGCGGCGAACAGGCAAAGCTTCTGCTGGCGCTGCTGTTCGCGCGGGAGGGCCGGTATTTGCTCATCGACGAGCCAACGAATCATCTGGACGAGACGGGCCGCGCGCTCGTCAGCCGGTATCTGGCGAAAAAGTCCGGTTTTCTGCTCGTCTCGCATGACCGCGCGTTTTTAGACGGCTGCGTCGATCATATCCTATCCATAGGCCGCAGCAGCATCGAGGTGCAGCGGGGCAATTTTTCCTCATGGTACGAAAATAAGCAGCGGCAGGACGCGTTTGAACTGGCGCAGAATGCACAGCTGAAAAAAGAAATCGGCCGCCTGAAACAGGCCGCGCGGCAGTCGCGCGCATGGGCAGACAAGGTTGAAAACACGAAGATCGGCCCGCACTCGGCCAAGGTGACGGGCGAAGCCGACGCCATGGGCGGCCGGGCCTACATCGGTGAGCAGTCGCGTCGTATGCAGCAGCGGCGCAAGAATCTCGAACGGCGGCAGAACGCCGCCATTGAGGAAAAATCGGCGCTCCTGAAAAATATTGAGCAGGCCGCGCCCCTGAAGCTGCATCAGCTGCCGTATCACACCAACCGGTTGGCGCTTCTGCGGAATGTTTCGGTGTGCTATGGCGATGTACCCGTCTGCTCCGGCGTGACCTTTTCCGTCGAACAGGGCGACCGGATCGCGCTGCGCGGCGCGAATGGCACCGGAAAGACAAGCCTGCTGCGCCTGTTGTGCGGCGAGAACATTCCGCACACCGGGACGGTAGAGTGCGGCTCCCGGCTGCAAATTTCCCATGTGCAGCAGGACCCATCCGGTCTGCGGGGCGATCTTTCCGCCTATGCCGCGCAGCATGAGTTGGACGAGAGTCTGTTCAAGGCGATCTTGCGCAAGCTGGACTTTGCACGGGTGCAGTTTGAAAAGGACATGGCGGACTTTTCCGCCGGGCAGAAGAAAAAGGTTCTGCTGGCGCGAAGCCTGTGCGAACCGTCGCACCTGCTTGTCTGGGACGAGCCGCTCAATTATGTGGACGTGCTCTCGCGCATTCAGCTTGAGGAACTGCTGCTGGAATTCCAGCCGACGATCGTTTTCGTCGAGCACGACCGTGTGTTCTGCGACCGCGTTGCGACAAAGGCCGTGACGCTCTGACGGCTTGACGTTTTGCGCGCTGCCGGATACAATACAGGAAAACACAAATGAGGTGAACCGGAATGGATAAACAGGCCGTCGAGCAGCAGTTGTGCCAGCTGCCGGTCAGTCAGTACGCATGGATCGACCCGCGTGAGATTGAATTTTCCGAGCGCGTGCGCTATGTCTGCGAGCACGAGTGCCCCATGTACGGGACAAGCTGGGCCTGTCCGCCTGCGGTCGGCACGGTCGAGGCCTGCCGGAACCGGGTGCTGTCATATCCGGGCGCGCTGGTCTTTACCTCGCTGGCCGAGGTCAGCGACATCGCGGACATGGCCGCAACGCTTGCCACGCGCGGCGCGCACGAGGCGCTTACGCGGCAGGTGCGGGATATTCTGCTGCAATTTTCCCCAGACGTGCTGACGCTCTCCACGGAATCCTGCGCCATCTGCACCAAATGCGCCTACCCGGACGCCCCCTGCCGCCACCCGGATAGAATGTTCCCCTGCGTTGAAAGCTACGGCATCGTCGCAACCGCGCTGGCTGAGCGGAACGGGATCGAGTTTTATAACGGCAATCTCGTGACGTGGTTCTCTGTGCTGTGCTACCGGTAAAAACAAAGACGCCCCTTGTCATGCGCATTGGACTGCATGATGAGGGGCTTGTTTTGCTGACACCGGAGATTCCCGGCGAACCCAGCGAAGCGGTTCGGCAGGAAAGAGGAGGAAACGGTCTTAAGATGATAAGAGGCTTCGCGCATAGCGGAGACTCGTTCCGTCGAAGCCGTTTCCGACGTGCCTCCGGCGGCCCCATCTTTTCCGTCTTGCCGGAAAAGATGGGGGAGAAAAGGGGCGCT
>HF990601.1 GCA_000432135.1 Firmicutes bacterium CAG:124 | reverse complement strand
CGTAAAAATTCAGTATTCGGTCATCCATCGCCTCTATGCTATCCTCGAAATAAAAATTCTGTACAGTGAGTCTGCTCGGCGTGGTCAGCTCCTGTCCATCCAGCCGGTCGAGGAAGATGCGCCAGCGGTCATCCTCGGAAATCTCAGCCTCCTGAAATGCCTGCTCTGCTGCGTTTGCTACGTCTTGCATTGCGTAGACCTTCCAACCGTCCATGATGTTGAGCGCAGAAAGCGTCCGCGCGTCAAAGTCCAGCTCAAACAGTCCGCTGACCTCGCCGGTGTTCTCCATGCGGTGCTTTGCCAGCGCATCGAACGCCTCGCGGCTGATCTCTTTGCAGCCGTCCGTCGCTTCAAAGAGACTCCGCGCTGGCAGGCGCTGTCCCTGCTGGAGATAATCATGGAGCCGTCTGGCAAGCTGCAAGAACTCTGTGCCGGATTCGTTTTGCAGATAGACTTCCGCGCAGTCCTCCGTGATGTGAAAGCCCGCCGTGCTCATACCTGCGCCTCCGATTTCTTTTGCGGTTTGCGCACTGGATCGTCCTGCGTACAGTCGCTGATGTATTCCTGCACAGCGGCAGGCACGACCTTCTCGTAGAGTCGCTGGGCCGCCTTTTGCAGCTC
>HF990600.1 GCA_000432135.1 Firmicutes bacterium CAG:124 | reverse complement strand
GATCCTCGACCAGCTCACCGGCGCACAGCATTGGACAGTATAAAACAAATACGCACAGCAGGCACATGGTAAAAACCGTGTGCCTGCTTTTTGTAGAATGGAGAAGTTTATGAAACAGGCAACAATTCAAATCACATTTGAAGAAGAAAAGCTCCGTGCCCTCCGGCGATACATTGCCAAGCGCGATTCGACGCTGGAAGCGGAGCTGCAAAAGGCAGCGCAGCGGCTCTACGAGAAGGTCGTCCCTGCCGCTGTGCAGGAGTACATCAGCGACTGTGCACAGGAAGAATTTGTGCGCAGACCGCAAAAGAAATCGGAGGCGCAGGAATGAGCACGGCGGGCTTTCACATCACGGAGGACTGCGCGGAAGTCTATCTGCAAAACGAATCCGGCACAGAGTTCTTGCAGCTTGCCAGACGGCTCCATGATTATCTCCAACAGGGACAGCGCTTGCCTGCGCGGAGCTTCTTTGAAGCAACGGACGGCTGCAAGGAAATCAGCCGAGAGGCATT
>HF990599.1 GCA_000432135.1 Firmicutes bacterium CAG:124 | reverse complement strand
GAGGGATTTGAACCCCCGACCTCCGGGTTATGAGGGATCAACAATAATCAGAGCCGCAAAATTCGTTCCTGAACATGCCTAATTCAACTAAATTAGGACACTATTTATCCGCAATTGTTCGCACCATCCTGAACATGCCCAAACAGACGCAATTACGTTGGGGTCAAAATGGGGTCAGGGAAAGCAAGCACATATTGAGCCTGCAGAATTTCAGATGGCGCAATCATTATCCAAGGTTATCTAACAACTCCTGTATTTCCTCATCCTTTATTTGCTTTGTCCAATATGCAATCCTTTGTTCTATTCTCTGCCTATGTTTCAAAAATTTCACACCAGTGAGTAGTGGCTTCAAAGATAAGAAATAGTCGATTCTGGCTTGTATGTAGGGAATCATACTTCCGATACCGCCTATACTTGGGGATTCTAACGGCAACTTTTCAAACAGAGCATAGTCATCATTCAGCTTCAAAAATTTCTCCAGTGCTATCCTGCGCCGATCAGCACTGCTTTCACTGCTTTCACTGATTGCGCCAAAAAGATAGTGCATTCTCGTCGGCTCCGCAGCGTGCATTTCAATTGTATGAAGAATCCAAGCATTCTGCCGTTTCGCAACGATATCACTGTCTTCATTTTTGCAAAGAAGCAATTGGCTGATAATTGCACTGTACCTCCATTCTTCTTCACCTGTTTTTTCAAAAAGGTAGTCTGAAATCAATTCTGGATACGATTGAAAAGTCTCATTGTCCCAGACAAAATGCAGCCGACTTGCCCAAGAATTATGCGCATAGAAAGACGTTCCCATATGGTCAAGTGCTTTATCCAGATAACAGTACAAAAAATCAGGATCCCTACAGAAAAGCTCAGCAAGGAACTCGCCATCTTGATCTTCGTCACCGTGCAGATCAAGGTATTTCAGATAAATATCTTCCAGTAACGCAAGGTTATCTTTGTACCTATCTATTACTGTGCTTGCCTTTTCATAATACGGGTTCAGTATAAAAGAAAAATACAAGCCAAAAACATCTGGAGCATCATTATAATGCGCAGCGATGACCATGCTTGCTTTTATAACAGCATCTTTATCCACACCCTCGTATTTCACAATTTTATTCAAAGGACGTTCATATTTGCTGCGGAGTTTTTTCGGTGCAAGCTCCAAATATGCTAAGAAGTCTTCAAACCAGTCCAGAGATACCTGCTCGTCCGGTAACTGCGTGTAAAAATTCCAGAGCCAAGCGTTCTTTTGTGAAAAGCTGTGATCGTCGATGAGTTTCTTAACGGATGTTGCTGGCATAATGCAGAAAAGATTCGTAAAAATGCTGTCTGCATCAATATCACAGGGGGTATCTTCCTTCAAGTATTCAATTACAACAGACACATAAAGCTCTTTGCGTTCAAAGCATCCGTTGATTGCAATTTCTATCCCGGATGCAAGACTCGATTGCCTGTATTCCGGCAGCAGCATTGCTTCTTTACAAAGCTGGAATACAAATAGATAGCTATCAAGATCAAATTCTGCAACAAGTTTTTGAATTTGCTCCGTGCGCCAAGACCTGTATGCAGTATAATCCATGTCTGGGTGTACGCTTCGATTTGCATAGAGCTTATTAAAGAGTATGAGCTTTCTTGACTCTAAAAATGGTATAAGCCGATCTCCATAGTCATATTTCACATGTTCTGCAATCTTTTTGATGTTTTCTGCTATTATGCAATGGTGCAGTTTTTCCGGTTGAAAAAACGCTAGGATTGATACGACGGCATCCATTTCTTTCAAAACGATTGCGTTGTCTTCATCATTATAACAATCTTTACCATACTCATAAAGAAGACTTTCAATTTCTTCCCGGCAGCATCCGTTCTCATAGAGGGAGGAAAGATGCTCCCAGAGAAGCTTTCGATATGTCAGCACAGACTCGCGGTTGTCCAAAGCGGCCGTATAGTAAGAAAAGGTATTCTGCCGCCCACCCTCGACCCCTGAGAATCGCAGCTTCAGAAACTGTTCAGCAACGCGCACAAACAGCAACTGCGTTGCTTCTGTTGCATTTTCCTCCAGTGCATTGCAAAGACAATCTACCACCGTTCTTTGTGTATAGTAATTGTCGCTTTTTGAAGCTGCGTTTGCACCCAATTTGGTAATAAAGGCACTGTATACCTGTCCAAATAACTCTGGGCGTTTGCTGTAATAAAGCAATAATAATTCGACTGCTGTTTGTAATTGTTCCTGCCCAGCAAATCCACCTAAAATTTCAATAATGAAGTCATTTATATTGTCGTGGCTCTTTGTTTTTGAAAACGGGATAGAACGTACATCAACGTCGTGCTGTTCTGTCTCGCAAATCAAGTCATTTAATATTGTGAGCGTATTTGTCGGTCGTATAGGAAAGAATGCTCTGAAAAATGGGATAAACCTGTCTGCTTCAGGGCGCAGCCTATCCCATACTGCTTCAATTTGCTCTTTGATATATTCCTGTACTGTTTTCTCCGCAAAAAGGTTCAACAGCGTATTGCACGCTTCAATTGTTTTTTCCTTGTTGATGAAGAAGCATACTTCAATCATTTGACTCAGGGAAATTTTTTTAGTGTCTACAAAAATATATTTAAGCAGGTAATTACTAAAACACTGATCAGACATTCTGACAGCGGTATCGTGACACAGATCTGCTAACTCCAGTTGATTGAGTTGATGTACATCTGCGATAAACTGTTCCCTTGTCAAATTAGAGAATTGAAAAACAGCTTGCATCCGTTCCAAGGTATCTAATCGAAGGACATGAACAAATGCCATAATTCCAGCTGATATAATCCAAGTCTCACCGGCTGCAAGACTTTTCAACTGTTTTTCATAATAATGCTCATATAGTTCCGTTGCGTCCCGAATTGCATCCAAGCAATCATGCTCTGCGGCTACTTTACCCGCGAGCATAGCCAGCCTTGCATTACCTTCCGCAATCAGAGCAATGCGATCTAAGAATCTGTAGTTTATAATGCCATAGTTTTTCTCTACAAGCTGTTTGATCTGTCCATCTTTCAGCAATCCTATTTTCAATATTTCCGGCCGTGCTACATCAAGTATTTGTTGGATCACTCGCTGTTTTGCATAATCTCTCACAGTAAGGACTAGCTTTTTAATGCAGCGGTGTCCAAATGCGCCGCCCGGAAGAAACGACAGAACAAGATTCAATTCTGTCAATTCATTTGCATCGTCCACAAATACCAAATATTCTCTATCTGGTTCAATCGCAGCAATTAAGTCGTCATAAATCTCCACGCCATTATTCTTGACGCATAGAACCGCCATTCCCGTTTCTTCAGAAAGCTCTTTACACACCTCAAGAGCCAACCTTGTCTTTCCAACTCCGGCAGGACCCGTGAGAACCAGCACGTTGCTTTGACAAAGTTTTTCCTTGGCAGATTTCAGTTCTTCTTCGCGGAATAAAAACTCAGTGTATAATGGCGCTGACATAACATTTGCATCACATAACCGTACAAACTCAGAGGTTGATAAAATCTGCCCTGTGTCTACGCTGATACCCAAGAAATCTGCTGCTAATCGTGGATACTTTTTATACAGATCGCTGGCTATTTCGTCTGTTCCAATTAAGGTAAGCCGTGTATTGCGGTCTTCGCAATATTGACGCAGCAGTTGAGCTTCGCCTGCCGACAATCTTCCGTATGTATGACAATACACAATTTCCTCAAGCTTTTCCGGCTCTAGTCCCGTTTTACTGGCATCAAAGCACTTTTCCAGATCTGCTATTGCTTTATTTACAAAATCACCATCTTGCGTTGTGTACATAGCAAAGATATACCTACCATCTTCGCCTATAAAATAGGTGTCTGGATTTCCCTTTGCTGTCTTATTGGTACCGGTTTTCATACCAAATGGATATTGCGCTCTATAGCCCCGGCAGGTAAGGTATTCATCACACAGATTTTGAAACTCCCCGCCATCCATTTGATCTATCCGATATTTAATGTCTGTCAGTTTGGACATATGCTCCTCCGCTTTCAGCGTATATGCATAGCATTAGTAGCCTTCAAAGCACGGTATTTCTCTGAAGCCAAAAACTTTTTACAGTTTTATCATATCAGACAATTAAAAATATGACAATCAATACGGATGTTCTTATCAGACATTTTTCGTTTGTGATTCCGACAGAAATAGAAAGGCATCATCATTCGTCAGTTTCGGCATCTATCCTCTTTACATACCACCGCTGTTCACGTTTTCCATTCTGCATTTTTGATTTTGACGCGATGATATATGGCAGTCCAATTTCTTCAAAGCATTTATTCAGTATGTTTTTTCCGGGTGTATGCCCGGTTCTCTTTAATGCACTGCTGTTCTTTTTCGCTGTGCTTGGAATTACTGACATTCGGCATAAAAGCTCAAATACTTTCTCTGCAAACACGTCTTGCTCCTCAGAAAGCATGCCATCTTCGTTGCCTAGATATTCGTCTAAGAGTGTTGCTATTTCATCCCGCTGCCGTGTATAAGAAACCCAACGGCTCTCATCATATTTCTTTCCAAGCCAAGAAAGTTGGTATTTCAGGTAGTATATGTCGTCGATTTTTCCCTCGTGCGTATATTTTTTTGCCTGATCAAAACAATACAACACATAAAGAGAATGGACCAGATAATTTCTATTTATTTCATATTCGGAAAGAATCTTTTCTTCTTTCCATGCGTCTATTACGCTTGGATTTACCTTGTTGTTTCCAATCATTAGTTTTGGCTTGAAAGAAATAGCGTTATAATTTGAGCCCTTCAATTCCCTCAAGAATTTTTTGCGCTGATCCATACGCATAACTGGTTTATAATGAAATGTCGTACCATTTCCTGAATATTCATTCTGGTGCAGCATATAGAAGTTATACATTATATGGATTATTTTGCAGGTATACTGTATACGGTTTCGGATCTCCTGTGCAGTATAGGCTTTAATATATAATCGCAGTTTTTGATTATCCCGGACGCGAACACGTCCAAGCATTTGCATAAATGCAGTCTTTTCTACGTTGAAAATCGCAATATTTCGAACCGCATCGTCTATAACGTTAATTCCGCAGTCGAGAATAGACGTAGATATTAAGACCCTGCACGAAAATGACTGTTTAGTTTCCAACTGTTTCAATTGCTCCTTCACCGCTGACGTGTTTTTGAGGGAAGCGTTAGTAAACACCGTCTCAATTCCCAATGTATTCAACTCTTGAGCAAATTGCTGTCCTTTAACCGAGTCATTGATGAAAATTAACCATTTCTCATCAGTTTTGCAGATATTATCGACTATCTCAATAAAATCCCGGAAATAACATTCTTCTACATAGCTATAATCCAAATCATCGCGAATCTCCTGAACACCGTCTTTAGAATCGAGTGCCGTTTGAATGTAAGCCTTTCCATCTCTGTAGATATCTAGGTCTTGAAGCTCGCGCTGATACCTTCCTATCTCTGGATACTCATTAAGCACCCTTTCGCATAGATTTTTCTTTGATTTATTGTCACTGCTTCCATCATACATATAAAACTCTCTTTTTAAGAAATCTATGTTATCGCACAACCACGATCTTCGCTGAAACATTTTCCTGATATTACAAAAAAGAGAGTCTGACCCGAATGATGTCTTTTCGTTATTCATTGCAAGAAAACACATCAATGGCTCGGGGGTTGCTGTCATGAAGACACAAATTGGGGTCCCCGCATTGATTGTCTTCCCATAAAATTCTCTTATCCAGTCCGACCATAGATTTGTTCCACTATTAAAGGAAGCATCCTCCAGAAAATAGTGTGCTTCATCAAATATCACATACAGTTTTCCAGAAAAACGAAAAGGACTTTCCATTTTAGTTTCGCAAGCCTGATATGTCTGGATGACTAAGTGTCTGCTTTCTTCTTCTGTAAGGGAAAAAGAATTTTTAAAACTCTGCGTCATGTCTGCGGCAATCTGATCCACCTGAGCATACAGGGCTTTACGGTTGCAAATATACAAAACGTCTTTATTCTGTGCGGCAGCATTTTTCAACAGCCGCGTCATAACGAATGTTGTTTTTCCACGCCCGGTCTGCGATGATAAGATATACGGTGTTCCGGGCTTCCATTCCAAGTATTCGTTCCCGATCAAGTCGCTCGCTGATTTCATATATACGCCCATCCTCAAATTACAAAAAATTCACGTTTATTATTAAATATAACACAAGAAAAAATTGTAATCAAGTAATGAATCCCACCACTTATGAAAAAGCAGTGGGATTCTTAATTGGAGAACAATTTAAGGAAACATTATTCGACAGCAAATATTATCGCCGCCGAGAAATACACCTCCCACGGGATTCAATACATTTACTACGCCGGCGAATACTCAGCCCCTTCAATCTGGACTGATGCGAGAATATTCGCAACTTCATCAAATAAAGCACGATATGATTCCTCGTCAACAATATCAAATTGATCGAAGTTCGGGTAAATTGCGACTAGATTATATTCTTTGTCCCAAGGAGCATGAACCGTTCCTAGCAATTCCGAATCTCCCGCCCATCCATAATTGTACTCCGATTCAAACCATCCAAGTGCAAAAAGCACTCCTCTGCCGCCGATATTTCGTTCGCGGAGGCTGTAGAATGTCACCATGCTGCCCCCTCCTCTTCTTTCACATACATAATCTGTCTTATCAAACCATTCCTCTGGGACTGCTACTTTATAGCTTATTTCTCTATGTGAAACTTCTGGACACCGAAATGTTGTCGGTTCTATATATATTTTGCCTGTGCTTTCGTCACGTGATGTCCATCCGCTAGTCGTCACATCTGTGTAGCCGTTATAGATATCAAAAATGTTCGCACTCCTAACATTTTCTGTGGTAGAGTAAACGTCGACATACAGATAATCGTTTGCGTTCCGAAGAGAATAAACGTCCAAAATATCCGCATGTAAATCCTGCTCCAATAGTCGGTCATAGCCAATCGATTTCTCATTCACTCTATCGATTTCAACTTCTGCCTGCCTGACTTGTACTGTGAACATATTGTCCGGAACAAATGGTATCTTTCCTGTGTTTGTAATTCGATACGTGAGGTAGAGAAGCGGTTTTTCACGATCAGCATCGTCCACCGTCATATCAATAAATTCAAAGTAACAACCGTCGGCAATATATCCAGATCCCTCAAATTCTTCATAGCTATCCCCGCTTGGGGTATCGTTTTGAGAATCTTCTGGTAATACTGCCTCTTCCGCAAGTCTGTTTTGACTGCTGCTATCGTTCACTGTCTCGGTACTTTTGTCTGACTCCGTCTTTTGACATCTCAGAAGTGTCACCAGACATACCGCGCATAATAGAATTGGAATTGCTGTTTTCTTTTTCATTGTTCATTTTCCTCCAGTTTTCTGTGTGATGGATACGATGATTCATGTCTGTAAGCAAAGCGGCTAACGCAAAATACAGGATAATTGCCAGTGAAATCCACTGCGATGTAGAGCGGCCCAGCCAGATGCCGCGCAATTCGTCCCCACGGAAAAATTCCAGCGCAAACCGGCAGACTGCATAGGAAATGAGATAAATCCGGAGCGCAGGAGCATGGGACCTTCGGCGCTGCAGCAGGAGCAGTCCTGTGAAAATAACAAGCAGACAGCCCGTTTCGATCAACTGAATCGGAATGCGTGGCACGTCCGGTGTCTGCTGCATGGCAATTCCCCAGTCGGCGGGTTTTCCGTAGCAGCAGCCTGCAAAAAAGCAGCCGATCCTTCCCCAGAAATGGAAAAGCAAGAATGCGGGCGCGATCTGGTCAAGAAAGGTTTGTCCGTTCAGGCGGAACACCTTTGCATAGAGCTTTACGGCCAATATCGCTCCGAATAAACCGCCGTAAAATACAAACCCGCTCGTCCAGATTATTTCCCCAAGATTCCGAAGCGTCGGCTCCTTCAGAAATTCCGGGATCTGCGTCAGTGCGAATAGCACCTTACTGCCAATACCAACGCCTGCCGCCATTGCCCCGACGAGCAGAAGGAACCGCAAAAATGAGACCCCGATCTGCTGCGTTTTTGCATATAAAAACAGCATCATAAAAAGCAGACCGATGCAGGCAAATACCGAGTAGGCTGGAAGTGAGAACGACGCAAGCCCGTGGATCGTAAATGTAAAATTCGGACACATGTTCTGTTCCTTAATCCACGAAGGGGCTTCTGCAGCCTTCGCAGAAATATCCGCAGCCCGCGCATTCGACGCACGTTGCGCAGGATTTTGTTGCACAGTTGCAGGACTTCAGACATGAATTCGTTGTGCAGCTTCCGCAATCATAACAGGCATTGTTACAGCCGCCGCAGCCCGTGATCGCCAGCAGACATGAAAAACAGATCACAAAAATGATCAGGATGTGTAAAAAATGCTGTTTTCTCATTTCAATTCTTCTCCTTACGAGTTTCCTTCGACCTGACGGCGGATGTTTTCTTCTTCCTCTCCCTTGTTGCTGTACGCGCTGAGCACCCGGAACAGCGGCCATGTGCCAAGCGCATATCCAACGTAATAAAAGATGGAAGCCTTCTGAAAAAATACGGTGACAAGGCACAGAATGTACCGTGGGATTGCAAGGAACGCATGCTTGATCAGCGTCCAGAAGATGCCGACAACGGCCCAGACAACTCCGGCCAGAAAGCCATTGTGGAAACCTGCAAAATATTCGTGAAAGCTCTTTATAAAGATATCGCCGGCGCAGTGGCCGAAGACAACGACCGCATTCTTGATGCCATCCCAGAAAGACAGCCGATCACAGATATTCAGGTCGCTGAGCATATAGGAATAACCCAGAATATAAAAGCGTCTGCCTAAAAAAGCCTGTGTGCAGGACAGGGAAAGAAAATGACTCACTATGATTACGGCAATCAGAATCCATGTGCTTGCTTTTCCAAATCCCTTCGCAGCGGCGATCCGTGTTGCATGCTCCTTCTGAAAGAGTGTGGTTCGGAGCGCTTCTTTTGTTGCCTCCGGTAAATCAGCCTGTGCAATCTGCTTTCGGATCGCCTCCGCATGTTTGGGGGCGTCCGGCTTATGAACGCTCTGCTCCAACTGCGTATATGTTTGCCGTGCGTTTGCTGCCGCTTCTCTGGTGGGGTATTCCTGCCCCAATGCAGTGCGTTCTTTCTGGTCGATCTCGCGCAGCAGGCGGTTCAGCTCTGCCGTATAGCAGGCAAGCAGCTCTGCCGGGAGCCCTTCATATGCAAGATGGTCGAGCATCGTCTTAAACGCAGCTTCCGCATTTGCGCTTTTCTGATATGTGATCATCCGCTGCCGTAATTGGTCGGCGATCTGCTGTGCTTGTGCGGCGAACTCTGGAGTGTCAAAGACGAGCGGCTCTCCGTTTGGAATCCCTGTCGCAACAGACCGCCGCTTGATATCCAGTCCGGTCCATGCCTCGTCCAGCTTCTGCTGGTGCTGCTGGGCTACGGCAGAATGGAAAACGCTGAGCTGCTGCTGCCCTCTCGCAACCGAGTCTATGTCTGAAAAATCGACGCCTTCTTCGACCGCTAAGATCTGATTGATTTCACTGCGGGAAAAATCGGCGTCTTCTCTGGTTTGGTGCAGGTATCCGTCTACTGTCCGATAGGCAATATCAAAATTTTTAACCGCATCGACAGCCAACTGCGTATGCTCGGTGTCCTCAAAGTATTGCAGCCGTTCTTTTTCTGCCTGAATTTTCTGAACGGCCAGTTTTGCGGCGCCTTCGGTGTCGAGCGGCAATGCTTTCGCAAATGTATCCAGTATGGATTGTTTCGCACTGGTAATGCCGGGAATATCAAAATAATCTGCGGCTTCCTGCAGCTTTCCATCCGGATCGCCATCGCTTTGCAGCGCAAGCAAATACCAGTCAGAGAGATATGGGTCGATCCGAAAGGCCTCCAACAACGCCTCGCGCCGTTGAGAAGCGTCGGCTATATGCCCGATATTATTCAAAATCGCGGTTGCCTTTTGATCCATACCTGAGGTTTCGCGCCCCTCATAAGGCAGGTGATCAGCCCCGGTACGATCCAGACAGTCGATCAGCGCGTAATGCAGATAAAAAACTGTATTCCAGACGCTTCTGGCCAGACTGGATCGTGTTTTGCTGTCGTTGAAGATCTTCCGCATTTCGCTTGAAGCAGATAATGATGAGAAAATCTTTCCGACGCCGTTTACGACCCTGTGTGCAGCGCCGGATACCATGTTCATAGCCCCTGCGGTCGCAGCTCCTTTCAATGCACCGCCGACGCCGAAGCCTCCGCCGACCCAGCAGCCGCGATTCTCCCGGCGCGCAACACGATACTGATCCAGCTCCTCCTGCTCAGAAACAATGCTGTCATACTGGCCGCAGATCGCCTCATACGCTTTCTTCCACCGATCCAGATAAGACCGATATGTGCTGGAGAATGGTTCACGGTCAATGGTATAAACACCATGGTCGACCAGTATCTGAATGCACAGCTCGACCGACGGCGCAATACACGCTGCAATTTGATCCGGTGTTTTTCTCACAACGTCTTCCAGCGACTGGTTTCTTTCATACGCATCAAAGAATTGATTGGCCGCGGTTTTGGCCTGTCCAATGAACAGTTTCCGATATGTGTTGTAGCTTTCTGCCGCTTCGCTGATCGCTACGTCCTGACCGAGCAGCCGAAACTTCATCTGAAACCCTCCCTTTTCTTTTCTATCACTCTATATCACATATTTTACATGAATTTCTATCACATTTCAACCTCTTATAACACATATTAAACTTGTGATTAGAGGTGATTTCGTGGATAAAGAAACAAAAGCAGAAATTGGGAAGCGGCTTCGGGCGAAACGCGAAGCTGCCGGATACACCAGAGAACAGCTCAGCGAGCTCTGTTCTCTCAGTCCGCGCTTTTTGGCAAATGTCGAGTTGGGCGATTCTGCGTTCAGTCTGGACACGCTTATGACGGTTTGCAAGATTCTTTCCTGCAGCAGCGATGAACTGCTGTTCGGGAATACGGTCAATCAAAGCGCATGGTCTGATACGACATCAAAAATCAGTCAGCTTGACGTTGCTTATAAGGAAAGCATCGACAAAACCTTGCAGGGAATCCTTGAACTGATCACAAAAGCGAAGCAAGGCCCGAATCGTTTCTGATTCGGACCTTGCTTTGTGGATCATTCCAGCTTTGACTGCTCTACAACATATTTTCGCACAGCTTCCTTTGGGATCAGCCAATTGCGCCCGTTTTTATAGGCGCTGAGTTTTTTGCTGTTCAGCAATTCATAAATCGCATTTTCACCGATCCTGAGGGCTTCTGCGGCCTCCTCCGGCGAAAGGATATCCGGGTAATCTTCAAACATTACACGGCCTCCTTTGCTGCTTTCTGCAGCCGGCGGATGGTGCAGGCCTCCGGGTCTGCCGTGCATTCTTTGCACAGGCAGCCGCTTGGAAGCGCGGGGCGTACCCTGTGCCGGCGGCGCTTACGCTCAAACAGGTCCATATGCGCTATCTGTTGACAGATAGCAGGCTCTCCGCGCCGGAGCTCCAGCGCGATCTCGCTGATGCCAAAGCCCATGTCGAACAGGCGCTTCAGCCGCGCACGGTCTTCGCCGCTCCAGTAATCTCCTTCGTGGGCGGGCGGCTCCAAACCGGCTCGCTGCTTGATCAAATCTTGTCTATCATAATCGTTCATGATAAAAACTCCTTCTTTGTTTTTTACCATGATGTTCCCTTATTTCTCCGGAAAACTGCGTAAAAATCGCTGATTTCAACCACATATTATCGCTGTGAAGCCGTCGGATGCAGATGCGTCCGGCGGTTATCTTTTTATCTGGAGGAAAACGACTATGCGAGACTACCATGGATGCAGCATCTGCGGACGGAAATTCCCAGAAGATGCGCTGACACTGTTTGCGGGAGATTACTTCTGCGAGCACTGCCTTGACGAAGAAACCGTTGTCTGCTCGGACTGTGGGGAGCGGCTTTGGAATGACGCCAATGCCGGTTCGCGGACGCATCCGCTCTGCCAGCGATGCTATGACAGCCATTACACAAACTGTGAACGCTGTGGGGAACTGATCGACTGCGAGAATGCGTATTATCTGGGAGACGGCGAGGACTATCCCTATTGCGAAAACTGCTATCATATTCTGAAAAATCAGGTCATTCACGACTACGATTACCGCCCGGAAACGATTTTCTACGGAGACGGGCCACGATACTTCGGCGTAGAGCTGGAAATCGACAAGGGCGGCGAAATCGGAAGCAACGCAGAGCAGATTCTTGCCGTTGGAAACCGGGAACGGGATTTTTACTACTGCAAGCATGATGGCAGTCTGGATGATGGGTTTGAAATCGTCAGCCATCCGGCAACGGTGGAATATCATTTGACGCAGCTACCGTGGAAGGCAGTCATGGCGGAAGCGGTTTCGCTCGGTTATCGCTCCCATCAGGCCTGTACCTGCGGTCTGCATATCCATATCAGCCGTCTTGCGTTCGGCAGAACGGCGGCGCAGCAGGAAGCGGCCATCGCAAGGCTGCTTTACTTTGTGGAAAAGCACTGGAACGAGCTGCTGAAATTCAGCCGCCGGACAAACCGGCAGTTAGAGCGCTGGGCGGCGAGATACGGCTATAAGGACACGCCGAAGGAAATGATGGATCACGCCAAGAGCTATCACTATGGCCGATATACCTGCGTGAACCTGACAAATGAAGACACCGTGGAGATTCGTATTTTCAGAGGTACGCTCAAATACAACACGCTTGCTGCGACGATCCAGTTGACAGATCGCCTGTGCGATGTGGTGACGTGCCTGAACGATGAGGAGCTTCGTGCGCTTTCATGGTCGGATTTTATTGCAGGCGTGACGGAACCGGAGCTGATCCAGTATCTGAAAGAGCGGCGACTGTATCTCAATGAGCCGGTAGAGAGTGAGGTGGAGCTGTAATGTGCTGCCTGTTTGGATTTTATGATTACGGCGGAACGCTTTCCGCAAAGCAGAAGAACAGGATCATTTCCGCCCTTGCCATTTCCAGTGAGATCCGTGGAACAGATGCGACCGGAATCGCATATCGAACCGGGACGAAGCTCTGTATCTACAAGCGGCCATTTCCTGCCCGGTGGATGCGTTTTCGACTTCCGGCAGAGGTAAAGGCGGTAATGGGCCACACCAGAATGACCACACAGGGCTCCGAAATGCAGAACTGCAACAATCATCCATTTTATGGGGTCGCAGACGGCAGCGCATTTGCACTGGCACACAACGGTATTCTGAGCAATGACAAGCTGCTGCGCTTGGAAAAGAAGCTGCCTGCTTCAAGAATTGAGACAGACAGCTTTGCAATCGTGCAGCTTCTGGAACAGGCAGGAACAATCGATCTGGATACGCTGCGCATAACATCGGAGCTGCTGCGCGGCTCCTTTACTTATACGGTGCTGGACGACCATGAGCGCCTTTATATCGTGCGCGGGAACAATCCGTTTTGCCTGTACCATTTTCCAAAGCAAAAGGTATATCTGTATGCTTCCACAAAGGAGATCTTAAACTACGCACTGTCCAGCATCCGGAAAAGTCTGCATGGCCCGGTAGAAGAAATTGCGGTTCGGGAAGGAGACATTCTGTGCCTGCTGCCGGATGGCGGGCGCAGCAGAGGCACCTTCTCCGTGCGGCATCTGTATGACCTCCGCGCATATGACTGGCCGCTGTCCGGTGTGCAGAGCACCAGAGTCCAAAAGGTTTCCGGCGGCAGCTATGTCCGTGAACTGAAAAATCTGGCCTGTGCATTCGGATATACCCCGGAGGATGTGGATACATGGCTGGGCAAGGGATTGCAGCCGGAGGAAATTGAGGAGTGTTTCTATTATGGGGAGATATAGGTCAATAGGGTCGGGCGGTCTGCGGCATATATGTCAAAAGGGGAAAACCGACGCTATTGGGAGAGCATTTTTGTATCCCATATGGGTACGCCCTATTGACACAGGAGATTTCACATGAAGGTCGGCTATATCCGGGTCAGCACCCAAGAACAGAATACCATCCGGCAGGAGGTGCTGATGCAGGCGCTTGGCGTGGAGCAGGTTTTCATTGATCGCATGAGCGGTAAGAATCTGGCCCGCCCGGAGCTGCAAAAGCTGTTGGCATTTGTGCGGACCGGCGATTGCGTCATTGTGGAGTCGATCAGCCGGTTTGCGCGGAATACAAGAGATCTTCTGGAGTTGATTGAACAGCTTCAAAGCAAGCAGGTACAGTTTGTTTCCAAAAAGGAAGCTATCGACACTACGACGCCGACGGGGAAATTCATGCTGACGGTGTTCGGCGCAGTAGCGGAGCTGGAACGGGAATACATTCTCCAGCGCCAGAGAGAGGGCATCGCCATTGCGAAAGAAAACGGCGTCTATAAAGGCCGAAAGCCGATTGTATGCGCAGGCTTTGACAGTGTACTCATGTTATGGTGCCGCAGGGAGATTACCGCAGTAGAGGCACAGAAACGGCTGGGACTGTCTCCGAGCACATTTTACCGCAAGGTCAGAGAATACGAGAAACAAATCGGAAAGGAGGAAGAAACATGATCTGGTATGTATTGGGTTTCCTGCTCACAGCAGCACTGCTGCTGATCGGCGGCATGGACTATGCTGTAAAATGATTACATGGGCAGCAGTCGCAAAAGCGATTGCTGCCTTTTCAAAAGGCGTGTTGTTGGCGCTGGAGCTGTTGGGATATGACAGCTCCAATTAAAAGGCTGCGGGGACGGCATAGGCCAGCCCTCGCAGCTTCAATTCAATATGGGAGGCGTCTGCGCAATAACCATGATTTCTATTCCGGGTTATCCTTTACCGGATAGACATAGGTGCCGAATAAAGCGGCAATGTCATTCAGATACCGGAGGAAATCATAGTAATCCTTCTTTTTTCCGGTATAGCGGGTTCCGTCCTGAAACGAGATCATGTTCATAACAAAATGAATATGAATGTTTTGGGCATCCTCATGGACGCTGTAGAGGATCTGATAGCGTTCGGCGTAAAACCAGCATGCCTGCTGTGCAAACTGATTGGCATGCCAAGCGTCCCGAATCTCACCCTTTTCAAAGCTGATGATCCAGTGCCGCAGGCGAATGCCATGATCCTGCCGGTAGGCATGCGATACGATCTGCATCTGCTCTGCCGCAAGCTGCGGAAGAACGCCGAACCCATCAATAAAGTTGCCCGGTGTCTTCATGGGCCTGATACAGTAATGGATCAAATCTGCATAAGCGTCTTCGTCAGCATACTTCTGCGGAACAGAAATCACTTTAAACACTGCCATGCTTCTGCCTCCCAATTCAAAAAAGCGTTACGAGCATCTTTGTCATGAATCTCATGCACAATAAGATTGTGACGACAAAGCTGAGCGGAGATTTTCTGAATGCGTATCTTCAATAATTCAGCCTCCATGTCTGCCCGAAGGGAGCGTTCACGAATCAATTCGCTCAGAGAACAACCGGCAGCCTTTGCTTCAGCACGAAGCCGCTGAGCATCTTCTGGTATATATCTAATTGTAATTGCCTCTGATGTTTTTATTTGATTATCCATGTTACAATCTCCTATTTATGTTTTTTGCGTACCTTGTACGCTTCCGCCAGAGGAAGTGTTTTGTATGACACTTCCTCTGAGTCCTAATATTCTGTTCTGTCATGATTAAACTTTAACACGCATTTTTTCACATGATAGGAGATCATTATTTTTTACAAAGCATAGAACACCTTGATAATGCGCAGCCGAGCATGGTTCGCGTAAATTATCATAAGGGATGTGTCCGATATGTCTAAAACAAGAAAAGATAGAGAGGGAAATATTCGCCTGCGCGCCGACGGCAGATGGGAAGTCCGCGTTACGATCGGGATCGACTATGCAACCGGCGAGGAACGAAGAATTTCCCGCTATGCAAAAACACAGGAGGAAGCAATCAAACTGCTTCACGAGCTTTCCTTTATTCGCGATCATACACCGAATAATTTTCAGTCTGTAACTGTGAGCGAATGGCTTCCGTTCTGTCTGGAAACTTATATGCGGCCGACGCTGAAGCAGTCGACCTACCTGAGCTATGAAAGCTACATCCGTGTCCATTTGAATCCTGCTTTGGGAAATATACAGTTGAAGGAGCTGACACCGAGAATTTTGCAGCAATATTATAATTACAAAGCAGAAACAGAAAAGCTGAGTCCAAAAACAATCGTAAACCTCAATCTGTTTCTGCATAAGGCATTGAGTTTCGCCGTTGCGGAGGGATATATCAACAGTAATCCCGCAGATGGTGTGAATCTTCCGAGAGGAAGCAAGCCGCAGATCGTAATATTGACAAGAGACGAACAGGCCCGCCTGATGCAGTGCAGCTATCAGCACCGCTACGGCGTGTTTGTCCGTCTCGTTCTTTTTACCGGCCTGCGGCTTGGGGAATTGCTTGGCCTGCGCTGGGAGGATATTGATTTCCGCGCCGGCATTCTGCATGTCCGCCGGACGCTGAACCGGCTGAACAA
>HF990598.1 GCA_000432135.1 Firmicutes bacterium CAG:124 | reverse complement strand
TCACCTCCCATTCCGCGCATCCCCGCGCACCCATAGGCTCGCACATACAAAACGTATCTGTTGACCCTATTCAGTTGTCAGCGGGATCGTCAGCCCGCAAAAGCGTATTGAACATAATGCGCTTTTCCAGAATGACGATCAGAAATCTGTCCCAAGTTGGGACGGGTTCTGTGCGGTAATGCGGCCCGAATCGGGACACAATTTTTGAAGCGACGGAGGGCTGCCGTGCAGACTGGGCAGACCGTCCGTCTTATGATAGGCGTCGTGCCGCATAATTCATAGGCTTCAAATCGCGGATGAATCGCGTCTCACCATGAGACGCAATTCGACATATTCGGACTCAAATGTTATTCAGAAGGAACCTATCCCTGACGGTCGCCCCACAGCTTTGCGGAAATCAGGGAAATCAATTCTTTCGCAGTCGGCGGTTCTTCGATCCAGTAGGCCCGTAGTTCCCGTCTGCGGCCATTCTGCCAAATATCCTTGGCTGCGCGGTTCAATGCCCGCGAAACAGCTCCATTCGTTTTCTTTCCCGTTCGGATACGAACCTCGTTGCAGATTGTCTGCATCTTCGGCATGGTCGGCTGGTGCTCGATTGCGATGTCGATTGCATGGCATAAAATGCAGTAACACTCTTTTCCGCGTGTCTCGACGATGGAGTATATAGCGTTCTGAACATCCGCAACGTCAATCGCATGACATAAAATGCAGTAACATTCTTTTCCACGTGCCTCGACGATGGAGTATATAGCGTTCTGAATATCTTTCATGTTATACATTCCTTTCCCGTTCGAGCTGATATAAGCATAATACATTTTTACATACTTTTCAGGATTTTTGAACATCCTTCATGTTATACATTCCTTTCCCGTTCGAGCTGATCTAATCATAATACATTTTTTCGCACTTTTCAGGTTTTCTGCCAAACTTTGACCCACTTGGACAAACTTTGACGGTCAAATCGGTGTGGATGTATCATCTGCTCAATCAGAAATACAGCCTATGGTCTGCGATGGTTATGCGGCCTGAAAATAGCAAAAAGCGCCGCTCCTCTCCTGTTATACGAGAGGAGCGGCGCTTTCTTTTGAGAACTTTTTGCTTATATAAGAAACCTGAAAAACGGAAACGGCAACAGCCAGATTGGACTGTCTGGCTGCCGCCGCAGAATGTGGAGCGTATTTAGCTCAGGGAAATACTTTTTCTCGCGGAGGTTTCAAACATTCTGAGCAGGATGGTCGCAACCTCGCTGCGCTTGATGCTGCTTGCCGGATGGAACGTGCCCTTCGCGTCGGAACCCGTCAGGATACCCGCGCGGTAGAACTCGTAGATATCGGACGCAAACGCATCGCCGCTCTTCACGTCGGGGATCGCATCGTCCGCGACCTGATTGATCGCTTTGTAGGTGCTTTCCGCGCCGTGGAAGATGTGGACAAACTCTGCTCTGGTGATCGAAGCGTTCATATGCGCCGCAGTATATCGCTCAGTTTGCTTTCTTTTCATATAAAGACTGGCAGCTAACGTACTATTCTGTTAGCTGCCAGTTCCTCACAGAGTTCGATTGTTTATTTGGAAAATATACGCTTAGTCCATACACGCGCCGCCAGTCAGGTTCAACGACTGGCCAGTCATATACGAAGACAAATCGCTGGACAGGAACTCTACAAGATTCCAAATATCATCATATTCGCAAAGGCGTCCAAGCGGAGTGTTATGGATAAAGCGCGGCATTACATCGCTGTCAGCAATATGCCGTTTTTTTGCATAATCAGACAACTGTGCGTCCCACATCGGTGTCTGAACGACGCTGGGGCAAATTGCATTGCAGCGAATTTTTTCCGAAGCAAATTCAACAGCAACAGACTGCGTCAGTCCGCGAATGCCGAATTTACTTGCACAGTATGCTTCATAATTGTTAGTGCCTTTCTTACCGGACTGCGAAGAGAAGTTGATAATTGATCCACCATGGCCTTTCATCTTTGTTACAGCCGCTTGGCAGCCCAAGAATGTTCCGGTAAGGTTGATTGCGATTGTGCGATCCCAAATATCCTGTGTGCAATCCAAAAATGGGAGAATTTTTGAATATCCAGCACAGTTTACCCAAATATCGATCTCACCGAAAGTCTGAACAGCTTGATCGGCCGCATGGAAAACCATTTCTCTGTTTGTTACATCGGTGGGAACCGCAATCGCACTATAGCCGTTCGCCACGATTTCGTCTGCGGCAGCTTGAACCACATCCTTGTGAATGTCAAGCATAACAACATTTGCACCGTTTTTAGCGAAACGCTGTGCGAGAGACTTTCCTATACCACTCCCAGCGCCAGTAATTACAGCTGTTTTATTTTTGAAGCTCATAATCATCCTTCTTTTACATTGTGATATTGTCTGATTTTGAAATCTTATTGAAAAGCGTAAGGGAAAGGATTGTAAGTACCGTCAGAATTGAAGCAACGGCAGCAGCTTGACCATAAGTTCCGCGATTTACCAAAGCATAGACCATAATCGTCAATGTCGTTGTTTTTACACTATAAAGCATAATGGACGAGGACAATTCTGTAATAACAGAAACCCAGCTCAGAATTGCACCGGCAATAATACCACTGCTCATCATCGGCACGGTGATACGGAAAAAGGTTTTCGGCTTTGAGGTTCCAAGACTGATCGCGGCTTCCTCGATACTAAGCGGAATTTGCTGCAACGTGGCGACGCTGCTTCGAATCGTATATGGGATACGGCGAATACACATTGCAATGATCATGATCGCGGCAGTACCCGTTAAGGTGAGCCAACCGGATTTGAAGCTTACGATCAACGCAATACCAACAACGGAGCCGGGAATAATATACGGAAGCATGGATACCGTATCGATGGCATTGTTCAGGAAGCTCTTTCGCCGCACGACCAGATATGCGATTAGTATCGCAAACAAAACGATAACGATCAACGTGGTCACGCCGATGAAGATAGTGTTGAAGATCGTATTGTTCATGCGGGCAAACGCCTTCTCATAATTCATCAGAGAGTAGCCATCCACGAAAGCAATGCCGGATTTGGAGCTGTTGCGGAACGAAGTATAAATCAGGTATAGCTGCGGGAGCATGGATATTCCGACGAGACCATAGGCATAAATATGGATCAGAAC
>HF990597.1 GCA_000432135.1 Firmicutes bacterium CAG:124 | reverse complement strand
TGCGCCTGCTGCGCGATATCCCGGATGAGGAAACGGGCGAGATTGTCCGGCGGCAGTGCGCGACGGTCTTCCCCGCGCCCGCACAGCTTGCCTGCTCGTTTGACCAGGAGGTCGTCCGGGCTGTCGGACGCGCGGTGGGTCTTGAAATGGCGGAGCTCGGCGTTCAGCTCTGGCTGGGGCCGGATGCGGGCGTGATGCGCACGCCGCAGGAGGCGCGGTTCGCAGAAAAATGGTCGGAGGAGCCGGTCGTCTGCGGCGCTATGACGGCGGCGCTGGCCGCGGGCGCATGGCCCTATGGAACGGCTGCGCTGCACGCACAGAGCCTGCCGGAGACCGTTTCCGTTTCCCAGTCCGCGCTGCGCGACGTGTACGGCCTTCCATTTGAGATCGCGGCAAACAGCTGCCGCGCGGCAAAGCTGCCGGACTGTGCCATCTCCGGCCAGCGGCTCACGGAGAACAGTCCGCTCCTGCGTGCATGGCTGCTCGACTGCGGCTACGGCGGGATGCTCTGGGGCGATGAAACGCTCCGTTCCGACCGCATCGGTCTGGAAAAGGCGGCGATCCGGATCCTGAAATGGATGCTGCAGGCAAAAAAGCTGTGAAAAACATGGAAGAAGCTGTGAAAAGTCATTGCAATCAGCAGCGAAAGCTGATATAATCAAAATTGCTCCCCCCTGTGAGGGGGCAATTCTGACACCGGGGTACGGTTCGCCGCGGTCCGGTGCGGAATAATATTATGAAAGAGGTAGATTTTCAAATGAAGAAGTATCTTGCACTGCTTCTGGTTCTGGTCATGGTTCTGAGCCTGGCTGCCTGCGCATCCAAGCCCGCAGAGACCACCGACGAGCCCGAAAAAACCACCACGGAACCCGCTCCCGCAGAAGAGACCAAGGACGAAGAGCCCGCTCCCGCTGAGGAGACCAAGGAAGAAGAACCCACCGAAGAGCCGGCTGACAACACCGAGTACGCTGTCGCCATGATCACCGACTACGGCGATATCACCGACCAGTCCTTCAACCAGACCACGTATGAAGCCTGCAAGGCGTTCTGCGAGGACAACGGCGTGGAGTTCAGCTACTTCAAGCCCGCCGGCGACAACACCGCTGACCGTGTCGCCATGATCGAAAAGGCTGTTGACGAAGGCTACAACGTCATCGTGATGCCGGGCTATGCATTCGGCGGCGCGATCGTCGAGGCTGCTCCGGAATTCCCCGATGTCAAGTTCATCGCGCTCGACGTTGCCAAGGGTGACCTGCTCGAGGCCGGTGTTGCCAAGGCTGGCGAAAGCTATGACTACAACCCCGACAACTGGGATCTCGAAAAGTATGTTGACATGAGCAATGTCTACTGCGCAATCTATCAGGAAGAGCTCTGCGGCTACATGGCCGGTTACGCTGCTGTCAAGCTGGGCTACAAGAACCTCGGCTTCCTGGGCGGCATGGCCGTTCCCGCCGTTGTCCGCTATGGCTACGGTTTCGTGCAGGGCGTTGACGCTGCGGCTGCCGATCTGGGCCTGTCCGACGTCACCCTGAACTACATCTATGGCGGTCAGTTCTCCGGCGATGTTGATATCACCGCTGTTATGGATACCTGGTATGCAAACGGCACTGAGGTCGTCTTCGCCTGCGGCGGCGGCATCTACACCTCCGCTGTCGACGCTGCCAAGAAGGCGAACGGCAAGGTCATCGGTGTTGACGTTGACCAGGCTGGCGTTATCGCAAACTACGCGGGTGTTGACGGCCTGACCGTTACCTCCGCGATGAAGGGCCTGTACCCCGCTACTTACGACGCTCTGAACGACATCATCAACAACGGCAACTGGGCCAACTACGTTGGCAAGATCGCAACGCTGGGCCTCGTCTCCGCGGACGATCCCGAGGCGAACTACGTCCAGATCCCGATGGGCGAGGGCACACAGTGGTCCGACAGCTTCACGCAGGACGACTACAAGGCGATGGTCGCTGATATGTACAGCGGCAAGATCACCGTCAGCAACGACACCACCAAGGCCGCTTCCGACTTCGCTACTGTTATCACGGTCGACGATCAGGGCGCGATCAAGGGCTAATTCGTTCGAACTGACAATCAAGTCCTAATAAAAGGGGGACGGACAACAGTCCGTCCCCTCTTTCTATATCAGATATTTCCCATCAAGGAGGAATCGCCATGGGTAAGACCATCGGCATTTTAGGCGGCATGGGACCGCTTGCAACGGCGGATTTGTTCCGCAAGATCACGCTTCTGACAGATGCAGCCTGCGACAACGAGCACATCCGCGTCTATATCGATTCCAACGCTCGCATTCCAGACCGCACGGCAGCGATTTTGTCCGGCGGGCCGGATCCTGTGCCGGAAATGGCCTCGGCTCTGCGCTCGTTGGAGCGCTGCGGCGCGGACTGCGTTATCATGCCGTGCAACACCGCGCATTATTTCCTTCCCCGCCTGCAGGCCATGACAAGCCTGCCGTTTCTCAGTATGCTCGAGGCTACGGCGAAGACATGCGCAAAGGATTTTCCCGGCCAGACCGCTGCAATCCTCGCAACGAAGGGCACGCTTGCAACCGGCCTTTATGAAAAGGCGCTGAATGCACAGGGCGTGCACTGTCTTGTGCCGGACGAAGGCGAGCAGGATGTGCTGATGCACCTGATCTACGATGTTGTGAAGGCATCCAAGCCGCTTGAACCGGAGCAGGGTGCATGGCAGGCGCTTCTGGACGGACTTCGCGCGCGCGGCGCGGACTATTTTATCCTCGGCTGCACGGAATTGCCTATTATCGCCGATACTTTGCCGCAGCCCGGGCCATTCGTTGACCCGACGGCAGAACTTGCGAAGGCAGCTATCCGCATCTGCGGCTACAAAGTCAAGGGCGAATGAACCGGCAAACAGACAACGGGCTTCCTATCG
>HF990596.1 GCA_000432135.1 Firmicutes bacterium CAG:124 | reverse complement strand
CCGCTTTTCCGAGAATTTTTCGGGAAAGCGGCTCGCTTTTGCTCTCGGCAAAGTGTAGAATTTTGGCTGGCGTTTTTGTTGGTGTTGCCGAATACGCACTCCAAGCACAGATGCCAGCGCGTTAGCCAGCTGTGCGACGTTTCAGACGTTAAAACCGCAGGCCAGCCCCATCCCACTTTAGGACGAAACCATGGCGTATTGGCGATGCTGGGACGCGAGAAAGCAAAGCACCCGCTGCCAGCGCAGCGGGTGGTCGTTTATCGGCTGGATCTCAGCAGAGCATCGGTTTTTAACGTCACACCCATCATGTCTTTGTGGGCTTCGCGGTTATCCCGACAGAGCGGCGAGAGAAACGTCAGCGCGTTCTGAATGCGGCTCAGATCAGATGCGGAGAGCGTATTCTCGTGCAGATGGCGCAGCACCCGGCGATAGGATTCGCGGAGCTTTGCATCCACGGACGGCTGGAAGAAATAGTTTGAAATCAGGCCGCCGATCAGGGCGGCTTCGTTATCGGTGTACTGCATGGTGATTGCCCTCCTCTGCAAAGCTCAAACAACAAACGCTGGCATCATACCACAAGATGCAGTACCGGTCTATGCGCATTGTGCCGAAATATTGAATCACAAACCAATACACAAAATGAAGCGGCGTTTCACTCTCTTATGAAAAGAGGGTTGAAACGCCGCTTTTTTCTTTTTTTCTTTTTTATATTTCAAAACCAAGACGTAGGAGGTCACAAAAATGTCTGTATTCCGTGTTGAAAAGACCAAAGGTTACACGGTCATGTCCAACCACCATCTCCGCAACCATGCGCTGTCCCTCAAGGCCAAGGGGCTGCTCTCGCAGATGCTGTCGCTGCCGGACGATTGGGATTACACGCTGCAGGGGCTTGCGCAGATCAACAAAGAGAGCATCGACGCCATCCGCGAAGCTGTGCGCGATCTGGAACGTGCCGGTTACATCAAGCGCAGCCGCGAACGCGATGAGCGCGGCTGCCTGCGCGGAACCGTCTACACGATCTACGAGCAGCCGCACGCGGAGC
>HF990595.1 GCA_000432135.1 Firmicutes bacterium CAG:124 | reverse complement strand
GGGTGCGTTGGGAGTTTTCAGATACACCCTATAAAACCGGAAGTGCAGAAGCGGGATGCTCCGAAAGCTCCTGGCTGTATGCTGTCCGAAACGCCCCCGGCGTTTTCGCAAAGCGTTTGCGGAACAGGCGGCTGAAGTAGGACGGATCATCAAAACCGACCAGCTGCGCGATATGGCGGATATCAAGCTCTGTATGCAAAAGCAACGCGCAGGCCTGGTCAAGCCGCAGTCGCAGCAGGTATTGATACGGCGAAACGCCGATGGTCTTTGTAAACAGATGCGAAAACCGGCTTACGCTCAGGTGCAGACGGGCTGCGCAGTCCGCAAGCGACAGCGGTTGGCAGAAATGCTCACAGAGGTACGCCGCCGCCGCGCGGATTTCGCTGCATTCGGTGCTTTCCTGCTGGTTGACGCTGCGCGACAAACTGGCAAGAATCTGCAAAAGCAGTCCACCCTCGTCAAGAAGGTATGCCGGCCCGCGCATGTGGTGTGTCTGAGAAAGCTGATGCAGTAGGCTCTCGAACTGCATCCGTTCATCAACCTGCCCACAAAACGTGCGCTTATAGGGAAGATCGGCCAAAGCATCTTCTATTGCAGTTCCGGTGAAATGAATCCAGTAGGAAATCGCGTTTCCTTCCTTGCTGAACGCATAGAGCTGCCGTGCGTCGGGTGGGTAAAAAATGAAGCCACCCGATGATATGCACACAGGAGCGCCGTCTTTCTCCGCAGTGATCCATCCGCTCTGCACATAGAGCAAATGATAGTCCGAACGACCCTTTGAGCGGAGAACCGTATACCCGTATTGTCCGGCCTGCTGCTGCCCGCAGCTGTTGATCTGAAGCCCGTGGACAGGCGGATAATCCGTGGAATCACGGAATTCACAAAAGGCTTTCATGCTGATCACCCCTGGCCAGTATAGCATACGGTCTGCTTGCTGTATAGCAGGCATGTCCGCTTATCTGGCAGTTTTCTGCTTTGCTGCCGCGCAGGTGGCGGGATACACTGGAACCATTCAAAAATGAAAAAGGATGGTGCTCTTTATGAAAAAATTTGCATTTATCGGCGCGGGCAGCTTTATCTTCACGCGCAATCTTGTCCGGGATCTGCTCTCGTTCCCAGCCTTTGCGGACTGTGAGCTGGCGCTGATGGACACCGACCCGGAGCGGCTCGAACGGATTACCGCCGCAGTCAGAAAGATCAACGCGGCCATGGGTACGCACGCAACAATCACCCCGACGCAAAGCCGCGCGGAGGCGCTTTCCGGTGCGGACGGCGTTTTGTGTACGGTCTTCAACGGCGGGATCGACGTCTGGCGCTATGATATTGAGATCCCCATGCAGTTCGGCGTCGATATCAACATCGGCGATACGCGCAGCGTCTCCGGCATTTTCCGCGCTCTGCGCAATATCCCGCTGATGCTGGACATTTGCCGGGATATCGAGAAATACTGCCCAAACGCGGTTTTTCTGAATTACACGAATCCGATGTCGATGCTCTGCAAGGCCATGCAGACCGAAACAAACGTCGAGGTCACAGGTCTGTGCCACAGCGTGCAGGGGACGGTCGCCATGCTGGCGGAGTGGCTGGAAACGCCGGTGGACGAGATCAATTATCTCTGTGCGGGCGTCAACCATCAGGCGTTCTATCTCAAGCTGGAGCACAACGGGCAGGACCTGTACCCAAAGCTTGCAAAGAAGCTGGAGAATCCCGAGTTTTATAACAAGGAGCAGGTGCGCAACGAAATGTTCCGGCATCTGGGCTATTATGTCACGGAGTCCAGCGGCCACAATTCCGAGTATAACGCTTGGTTCCGCAAACGTCCGGATCTGATTGAAAGATACTGCACGCACAGCACCAACTGGAACGCCGGACTGCACGCGTTTTCGCTCAACAGCCGGCTGGAGCGCGCCGGAAGCTGGAAGCAGGAGATCACGGACTGGATCGAGCACGAGCCTGTCGACACCAAACGCAGCAGTGAATACGCCGCAAATATTTTCAACGCGCGCTTCGGCGACCGGACGCCGTTCCGGTTCAACGGCAACGTCATTAACGACGGTTCCATCCCAAATCTGCCGAAGGACGCCTGCGTGGAGATCCCCGTTTTCGCGGATAAGGACGGCATCCACAAGACGATCGTCGGCGAGCTACCGGTGCATCTGGCCATTCTGGTCAGCACGACGGCGCAGATCGAGAATCTTGTCGTGTGCGCGGCCATGACAAAGAGCCGGGAGGATGTGTATCACGCGGTCATGATGGATCCGCTCTGCTCCGCCGTGTGCAGCCTGCAGGAGATTCGAGATATGTGCGATCTGATTTTTGAGAAAAACACGGACTATCTCGGAGATTATAAATGACAGCCTATTTCCGGCATTTGCTCCGGAATGCTCTCGGGGAAAGGCCGAAGGCTTTGCTGAACATACGGCTGAAGTAAAACGGGTCGTTGAAGCCTGTACTTTCCGCGACCTCGGAAACGCTCATGGAGGAATCGCGCAGGAAGCCCCGTGCGCGGTCAAGCCGGAGGCGCAGCAGATACTGCTGCGGCGAGACACCGACAGCCTGTGTAAACAGATGCGCAAAGCGGCTGTAGCTCAGGTGCAGCGTCTCGGCAAAGGTCTGGAAATTGATCTGCTCCTGCATGTGCTCTCGCATATATTCCATGGCGCTGAGGATATCGCTGCGGATGGGTGCTTCATTGTCCGCGCTGCTGCGGCAGACGATGGTGATGAGCTGCAGGAGGATGCTGTTTTCCTCCGGGATCTGCAGCGCGGCGGACTGCTGTAGATTGTGCAGGCGATTGAGCCGGTGGAACAGGCTTTCAAACAGCGTCTGGTCAGAAATGGTGTAGATCATGTTCTCCGTCGGGCGCAGGTACTGCATGGCCTCGGCTGCGGCCTGTCCGGTAAAATGCAGGTAGAGGGAGACCGGGTCGCCCGCAGCGGTAAAGGAGTACATCTGCCGCACGTTCGGCAGGAACACCGCGCACTGTCCGCGCGACAGCCGCGCCTTCGCCGTGCCGACCTCAATGTCGAGCCAGCCGTTCTGCAGATATAGAAAGTGGAAGTCCCGCCGCCCGTTTGAGCGCAGGATCGTATAGTCATATTTGACGACCCGTTCCGAGCCGCAGCTGTTGACCTGGAGGAGCCTCGTTTGCAGATAATCTGTTTTGTCAATGAATTCGTCAAAATTGTTCAGCGTCATCAGCGTCCGCCTCCTGCCGCGTTAGGTTTTGAAATTTGTTTTTTATATAGTGTAGCAGAAGCAGCGAAAAATGTCCAGCAGAATTGTCCATGTTTGCAACAGATTTCTGCATTATCAGAATGCAAAAAATATGGTACTTTGTAATAGCAGACAGCAAAAAACAAAACGTTGTTTGTATAAAATGACAAGGAGGAAAACCAAAAATGAAGAAGATTCTTGCATTGATCCTCGCGGCGCTGATGGTGCTGACGATGTTCGCCTGCGCGGCCAAGACAGAGCCCGCCAAGGAAGCAGAGCAGACCACCACGACGGAACCGGCTGAGGAGACGACTCCCGAAGAAACCGCTCCCGCTGCCGAAGAAACGACGGAAGAACCCGCTGTCGGCGGCACGATCTCCGTTTTCGCAACCAGCTACACCGATGCGAAGCTGGAAGTGTTCCAGGAGATCATCAATGACTTCATGGCCGAGACCGGCGTTCAGGTCGATCTCATCACTCCGGGTTCCGAGGGTGAAGCGCAGCTCAAGACCATGATGGCTTCCAACTCCCTGCCTGATGTCTGGATGACCCACGGCTGGTCGCTGCTCCGCTACAGCGAATATCTGAAGGTCGTCAACGATCAGCCCTGGTTCGATACCATCGACAAGGACTCTCTCGCTGGCGTTATGGCCGACGAAAACGGCAACTTCTACGCGCTCGGCATGTCCATGAGCATTTCCGGCCTGATCTACAACAAGGACGCACTCGACAAGGCTGGCGTCGACCCCAACTCCATCCGCACCTGGGACGATTTCGATGCAGCCTGTGAAAAGCTCGTCGCAGCCGGCATCACCCCGCTGGCGATCGGCGGCTCCGTCGGCGGCAACCTCGCGGGCCTGCTCGGCTCCGTTGCCCCGACCTTCTGGACGGACGAAGGCGCCAAGTATGATCTGGGCGACTCTCTGAAGGACGGCACGTTCGACTTCGACACCTATGCAACGGAACTCTACGAGTATCTGGCTACCTGGATGAAGAAGGGCTACATCAATGAAGATGTTCTGACGCTCGACGCTGCCGGTGCGCAGCAGATGCTCGGCTCCGGCGAGGCTGCCTTCATGGTCCGCGGCACCGACAACATCACGGTCGCCCGTCAGTATTATCCCGATGCCAACATGGGCGTTCTCCCGCTGCCCTCCTCCGCAGACGGCGCTCCGTCCTTCCGTGTCGGCGAAGGCGACGCATGGGGCGTCTGGAAGGATACCGAAAACGAAGCTGCCTGCTGGGCGCTGCTCGACTACCTGGCCCGTCCCGAGGTCGGCTCCAAGTGGGCGACGGTCTCCGGCGCGCTGCCCACCGTCGAAGGCGCTGACGCTGCTGATGTCTACACGCTCAACTGCTACAAGCAGGCTGTGGAAGACTGCAACGGCAAGGTCCAGTACGACAACCTCTTCGACCGCAAGTTCTTCCCGTCCGGCATGTGGGGCATTATGGCCGACTCCATGTCCATGATGCTTTCCAACCCCGACGACGTGACCGAGGCCGTTGAATACCTGCGTGACAACTATCTCGAACTCTACGCGGAGCAGAACGGCTAAGCGCTTGCAACCGTGGTCCAGCGTCCTTTAAGCTGAATATGGCCCCGCATTGTAACGACTGATCTGCTTGACTGATTTACCGGCAGGTGTCGGATGAACTCCATAGAGCATCCGGCGCCTGCCTTACTCTTTTTTAGAAAGGAACGGACAACGGAATGGAAAAACGGAAAAGACAGATGAATCTTCTGTATATACCGGCTGTCCTGCTTATGGCGTGTTTTGTGCTGTACCCTCTGGCGCGGGGCATCTATATCTCGTTCTTTAAATGGAATGGATATTCCCAAAATATGACCTTCATCGGGCTGAAAAACTATCTCAGCCTGCTTTCGGACAAATACTTTAAGTCCTCATTCTGGAACACCATGCTCTATGGCTTCGGCTCGGCGCTGCTGCAGAACGTATTCGGTCTGGCGCTGGCGCTGTTCCTCAACAGCAAATTCAAGATCCGCAACGCGGTGCGGACGATCATCTATCTGCCGGTCATGATCTCCGGCCTTCTGATGGGCTACATCATGTATTTCTTCTTCCAGCTCAACCACGGCGTCATCAATGAGATCTTCCAGTATCTCGGGAAGGACGCGATCAACTGGCTGGCGGACGGAACGCGCGGCAAGATCATCATCACGCTCGTCAACAGCTGGCAGTATGTCGGCATCGCCATGATCGTCTATCTGGCGGGTCTGCAGAATATTCCGTCCATGTATTATGAGGCGGCGACGCTCGACGGCGGGAACAAGTGGCAGATCTTCCGCCATGTGACGCTCCCGCTGCTGACGCCCGCCATGTCCACTGCAGTCATTCAGAATGTCATCGGCGGATTGAAGCTGAACGATGTGATCATCTCCCTGACAAAGGGCGGCCCCACATTGAAGACGCATTCGCTGTCCACATACATTTCCTATATGTATTTTGACTCGGAAAAGGCTGGCTATGCCTCGGCGGTCGGCGTGTTCCTGTTCGTGTTCATCTTTATTATCTCGACATTCCTCACGCGCTATTTCCGGAAAAGGGAGGTGCAGTACTGATGCAGCAGACGCTTCAGAAGCAGGCGCATAAGACAAGGCAGAAAAACGCATGGAAATATATCCTGAGCGCTGTCATCATCCTGATCTATATCCTGCCGATCTATGTGCTGGTCAACATGGCGTTCAAGCACCCGACAGATCTTGGCAGCCGTCTGCTCCCACCGACGTATTTTGATGTCAGCAATTTCACCTCCATCATCGAAAGCGGCAAGCTTTTCCGTGCGCTGGGCAATACCGTGCTCATCGCGGTCGGTACGGTCGCGATCGAGGTCGTGTTCGGCTGCATGGCGGCCTATGCGTTCGCGCGCAACCGCTCCCGGTTCAACAGCTTCATGCAGAGCTTCTGTCTGGGCATCATGATGATCCCGCCGCTGTCCATTCTGGTCGGCGTGTACACAGAGCTTGTTGCGCTCGGCGGCATCAACCAGCAGTGGGCGGTCATTGTCATTGCGGCGGCGTTCGGCCTGCCGATGTCCATTCATCTGTACACGAACTTCATCAATTCCATTCCCGTCGCGCTGGACGAGGCGGCGGCCATCGATGGCGCAGGCGTTCTGCGCACGTTCTGGAGCATTATCCTGCCGCAGCTGAAGCCCGTGACGGTATCCGTCATCATCCTCAAGGGCGTCACGGCATGGAATGAGTATCTGTATCCGTATTACATCCTGCAGAAGCCGTCGAAATACACGCTGGTGCTGCTCATCCGGCAGTTCTTCGGCGGTGCGGACAGCGCCCAGAATATGCACGGCGCGGCGGCAGCCGCGGTGCTGTGCGTGCTGCCGCTTGTCGTGGCGTATCTGTGCCTGCAGAAGTACTTCATTCAGGGGCAGGTCGACAGCGCAGTCAAATAACGCTTCTATTCAGGAGGAAAACGACATGAAAGCAATTCAGGTAGACGAGCTTCTGCGGTTTGCGCAGGCGGCTCTGGAGGCGGTGGGGGTCGGCGCGGAGAACGCGCGGACGATCGCCAATACGCTCGTGACGACGGACACCTTCGGCGTGTTCTCGCACGGCACGAACAATCTGTACAATTATATCCGCAAGATGCAGGCGGGCGGTCTGGACGCGAAGGCTGTCCCAACAGTGGAAAAGGAAGGACCCTCATGGGCTATCGTCAACGGCAACGCGGCCATGGGCATGGTTTCGTCCTGCAGGGCCATGGGGCTTGCCACCCAGAAGGCGAAGAAGACCGGCATCGCCTATGTCGGCGTGCACAATAGCTGCCATTTCGGCGCGGCGGGCTATTATGCCAATCTTGCCGCGCAGCAGGGCCTGCTCGGCATCGCCATGAGCAACACCGACCCCAACATGGCCATCCCCGGCAGCCGCGATGTGGCCATCGGCAACAACCCCTTCTCGTTCGCGGCGCCGCTGAAGAACGGAAAGTCCGTCTTCCTCGACATCGCCCTGAGCGGTGCGGCAGCCTTGAAGATCGTCATGGCGCGCGAAAAGGGACAGCAGGTGCCGCCCGGCTTCTTAATTGACGCCGAGGGCCTGCCGACGACGGATCCGTCCGGGTTCCCGTACGACTCGCACCTTCTTCCAATGGCAGCGCACAAGGGCTACGGCTTCGCCATCATGGTCGAGATCCTTGCCTCCGTGCTGACGGGCGCGGGACTTCTGAGTCAGGTCGTGAGCTGGAACCTCGATCTGGAGGCGAAGAACAACGTTGGCCACGCGTTCATCGCTGTGGATCTGGCGCAGATGCTGCCGATGGACGAATTTGAAGCGCGCATGGAGCAGATGGTGCAGGAGCTGGAGTCCGCGCCGCTGGCGAAGAACGCGCAGAAGATCTTCGTCCCCGGCGAGATGGAGTGGGCAAAGCGCGAGAAGGCGCTGGCGGAAAACCGGCTGGAGCTCGCGGACAATATGGCGGAGAACCTCGAAAGGGCCGCCGCGCTGACAAAGACCAGCCTGCACTGGCTGGCAGATTGAGAGGGAACAGGGTATGGACAAAACCGAACTCATGAAGGATGTATTGAAGGTGACCGGCATTGCGCCGATCATCGCCTACGCGGAGCCGGAGCAGGCCGTTCCGGCGGCAAAGGCCCTCGTTGCGGGCGGACTTCCCGTGGTGGAGGTGCTGATGCGCAACGAGCACGCGATGGGAAATCTGGAGCGCATTGCGCGAGACGTTCCGGAGATCGTCGCGGGCGCAGGCACGATCATCACGCTCGATCAGGCCAAGGCCGCCATCGACCACGGCGCGCAGTTCATCATCATGCCCGGCATCGGCCGGCAGGTCGTGGAATACTGCATCGACAGGAAGATCCCCGTCATTCCGAACTGCATCACGCCGGGCGAAATGACCATGGCGGTGGAATACGGCCTCGATATGGTCAAATTTTTCCCGATCTACCAGCTCGGCGGTCTGGCAACGCTCAATGAATATACCGGCGCATATCCCATGCTCCACTTCCTTGTGACCGGTATGCTCAATGAGACGAACTTCCTCCCGCTGCTGGAAAACCGGAAGGTCATCTGCGGCGGCGACTGGATGTTCACGCAGGGACAGGCGCTTGTGAACAACGATTACGCGCTCATCGCGAGAAACCTGCGCGAGTCCGTCTATCAGGCGCAGGATCTGCGCAACCGTCTGGCGATCCGGAAATAAGGGAGGGAATGACAATGAGATCCAGTCAGGATACATACACACTTGCAAACGGCGTAAAAATGCCGTGCATCGGCCTTGGAACATACCAGTCCCCGGACGCGGTCGCGTCCGCGGCGGTGAAGGACGCAATGGCGGCGGGATACCGCCTCATTGACACCGCTGCCGCCTACGGCAACGAGCGCGGCGTCGGGCAGGGCATCCGCATCAGCGGCGTTCCCCGCGAGGAAATTTTTGTGACCAGCAAGCTGCGCAACGCCGCGCACGGCTATCAGGCGACGCTTGAAGCGTTCGACATGACGCTCTCCCGGCTCGGCCTGCGGTATCTGGATCTGTACCTGATCCACTGGCCGAACCCCATCCAGTACCGCACGACATGGCAGGAGGCCACCATCGGCACCTGGAAGGCATTTGAGGAGCTCTATAAGGCCGGGCGCATCCACGCCATCGGCGTGAGCAACTTCATGCCGCACCATATTGAGCTTTTGAAGGCGCACTGCGAAATTCTCCCCATGGTCAACCAGCTCCGCCTCTGCCCCGGCGTGACGCAGCCGGAGGTCGTGGCGTACTGCAAAAAGAACAACATTCTCGTCGAGGCCTACAGCCCGTTCGGCACCGGCGCGATCTTCAAGGTGCCGCAGATGCAGCAGCTTGCGCAGAAGTACGGCCGGAGCGTCGGCCAGATCTGCCTGCGCTGGAGCATGCAGATGGGCTGGCTGCCGCTGCCGAAGTCCGCGAACCCGGACCGCGTGAAGGAAAACCTGAACGTGTTCGACTTCGAGCTGGAGCCGGAGGACGTGGAGCTGATCGCGAATCTCAAAGGCGTCTGCGGCGAGGCTCCCGTGCCCGACGAGATCCATTTCTGATATGAGAATTACCAACAAAGAACAGCTGGCCGCGCACGGCAACCGCGAAGGGCGAAAAATCGTCGCGGAGCTGCTGGACGCGGGACTGGACGCGCTCGACCCGTATGTGCGGGTGAAGCAGCTTGTCCATGTGGAGAATGGGAAGATCGTTCTGCATACGGACGGCTTCGAGATGAAGGGCGACCCGCACGCGGGGCCGCTGGAATTTGATCTGAAGGACTATGACCGCGTGTATGTCATCGGCGCGGCCAAGGGCGTGCAGCGCGCGGCGCTGGCGATGGAGGAAGCGCTGGGCGATGTGCTGACCGGCGGCCATGTCATCGCCAAGCACGGCGAGGCCATCATCTGCAAAAAGATCGGCGTTACGCTGGCGGGCCATCCTGTGCCGGACGAGGCCTGCGTCGAGGGCTGCGAGAAAATCGAAGCGCTGGCGCGGGATATCACCAGCCGCGATCTGGTCTTCACCATCACGGGAAGCGGCTGCGGCTCGCTGATGACCTATCCGGCGGACGATATCACGATCGACGAGATCGCGCGCTTTACCCACATGATGCAGATCGAAAAGGGCGTGCCGACCAGCGATCTGAACCCCATCCGCACGCACATCGACCGCTTCAAGGGCGGCCGGCTTTCCCGGCTGTTTCGGCCCGCGACGCTTGTCCATATGACGACGGCAGATCCCTCGAAGCAGAATACGCCCGTGACGCGCACGACGTATTTTGAGATGCTGGAGCACAACACCTTCTTCCCCCCGCTCTCGACCGGTACGACCTACGCGGACTGCATCGCGATCCTGCAAAAGTGGAACGCGTGGGACAAGACCCCCGTCTCCATCCAGAACCGGCTGCTGCGCGGCACGCCGGAGACGGAGAACATGAGTGTAGAAGAGTATGAAAGCCTCGGCGCACGGTTCTTCGGCCTCATCTTCAAGGACGCGACGGTCTATCCCGCCGTGCGGAAAAAGGCGGCGGAGCTTGGTCTGCCCTGCGTCATGCTCTCGGAATATCAGCAGGCGGAGGCGAAGGAGGCGGGACTGGTCGACGCGGCGATGGCCCTTTGCGCAGAGCGCATGGCAGAGCCGTTCCGCGCGCCCATCGTGCTTTTGTCCTCCGGCGAGAACGTGGTGACGGTCGGCGCGGAGAGCGGCGTCGGCGGGCGCAATCAGGAATACTGCACGGCGGCGGCGGTGACGATCGCAGGCAGCCGGAGGATCGTCTTCGGCGCGGTCGACACCGACGGCACGGA
>HF990594.1:49286-60556 GCA_000432135.1 Firmicutes bacterium CAG:124 | reverse complement strand
GCTGCTTGCGGGGCTGCTCCCGGCCGGGTGTGCGGGGTTAGTGCTGGGCGGGTACCTGACCGCTGTGGGAAAGGTTTGGCAGCTGACCGCCATTGACGCGGGCGAGCGTGTTCTGGGGCTTGGATTGAGCCTGCTCCTGCTGCGTTTTGCGCCGCAGACTGTGTCCGGGGCCTGCTTTGCGCTGCTGGGTGGGGAGCTGCTGTCCTCCTGTGCGGCGGACGCGGCGCTTTACGCGCTTTACCGGCAGAGCTGGCGCGGTGTCCGGCAGACGGACGCGCCCGGGATGGCCCGGCGCGTAGGCGCTCTGGCAGCGCCGCTGGCGCTGAACGATCTGCTGCGCGCAGCGCTCCGGGCGCTGGAGCAGTTCCTCATCCCGTGGGGGCTGACGCGGGCTGGTGCGACGCGGCTGGGCGCGATGGCGGCATACGGGACGGTCATGGGCATGGTGTTTCCTACGCTTATGCTGCCGTCGGCGTTTTTGTACGCGCTGGTCGATCTTCTGATCCCGGAGCTTGCCGCCTGCCGCGCACAGGGCCGCCGGGAGCGGCTTGCCTCCGTGACCGGGCAGTGTCTGCGGGCGGGGCTGCTGTTCGCTGGCTTCACGGCAGGACTGCTGTTCGCGCTGGCTGAGCCGCTTACCGCGATTTTATACCAGAGCGAACAGGCTGGTCAGCTTTTGCGCGTGTTCGCGCCGCTGGCGCTGGTCTTGTACATGGATGCGCTGACCGACGGGATGCTGAAGGGACTTTCCGAGCAGGTCGCAAATGTGCGCTATAACACGCTTACCTCGGCGCTGGACGCGGTGCTGCTCGTGCTGCTCTTGCCGCGCTGGGGGCTGGGCGGCTATATTTTCGCGTTCGCCGCGACGCATCTTCTGAACTTCACGCTGAGCCTGCGGCGGCTGCTGATCGTCACCGGCTGTCCGCTTCGACTGGGCGCGGCATTGGGCGTCGGGGCCTGCACCGGGGCCGGCGCGCTTGCGGCGCAGCTGCTGCCGGAGCTGGAAAGCGATCCGGCGGGGCTGCTGCTCCGCGCGGCGGTCTTTTCCGGTGTGTTTATTCTGGCTGCGTGTCTCAGCGGAACGGCGGAGCGCTGTCTGCCGCCGAGTCTGCGGGGGTTGCTGTATCTGCCGGAACGCAGCGAAAAAACGCGCAAATGTCAAGAGTAAATGCGAAAAAAATATAAAAAATTTTATTTCGGGGCGGTGACAAGGGCGGCAAGGTAGGCTTGAAACAGGATTTCGGAGGTCTGCCAGCCTAAAATTTCCCGCGGGTAGTTGTTCACCCACGCTTCCGCTTTCGCCACCTCCGCGTCTGATACCTTGCCGAAATCCGTTCCTTTTGGGAAGCGCCGCCGAATCATTTTGTTTTGGCACTCATTAGAACCGCGTTCAAAAGATGAATACGGGTGGCAAAAATAAACCTTTGTCCGCTTCTTCCCCTTACGCAAGGCGGACCGTTCCAGCCGCTCCACGTCGGAAAACTCTTTTCCGTTGTCAAACGTGATTGTCTGAAATAGCTTTGCGAACAGGTCGGCCCCGAATTTCCGTTCTATACGGTCAAGGGCTTTAATCACGCTTTCCGCGGTCCTGTCCTTTATCCGCATGATAATTTCCCGGCGGGTCAATCGCTCTGTCAGCACAAGCAGGGCTTTTGACCCGTCTTTTTTGCTGTAAACGGTGTCGCCCTCCCAATGCCCGAACGTGTTTCGGTCGTCTACTTCCGGCGGGCGGCGGTCTATGCTATCCCCTGCCGCGGCGCTCTTCGCTTCCCGCACCTTTCTATATTTCCGCTTCCGTTTCGGCTTTTCCGGCAAGTCCGCATTCGTCAAGGTCAGGAAAACGCCCTTTTCTATGTAGCTGTATAAGGTGCTTACACATATCGACGTTTTGAACGTCCGGCCCTCCAGCTTTATGTCAGCAAGAGCGGCGGCGGGCGAACGCGGGTTGTCTTTGTCCAGCATTTTGGCTTCGAGATACTCCACAAGTTCAAAGTCTTTCCCGATTTTCAGCGCCGGACCCTTTGCCGAAAGGTTTTCCCGGTATCGCTTTTCGGCTTCGTCGGGGTTGTATTTGTCAACCTCTTCAAGATCGGTCGTAAGCTGTACCATGCGGGCGCGCTGTATCTCCCGGTATATCGTGCTTACGTGTACGTGTATTTCGTCCGCGATTTCCTGCGGCTTATGCCCTGTATTCAACAATGCTTCGATTTTATAGCGGTCGCGCTTTTGAAGATGACTGAACTTGTGTCCCATGTTATAACCTCCGTTAGTAAATAAGCCCGCCCGTTCCGTAAGGTCTGGGCGGGCTTTAACCGTTATTCTCCCGCGGGGTTCCCGCAATGATATTATAACGGCTTCGCTATACTAACGCAAGTATAAAGTTTTATTCTTCCTGTTCGGTCAGCCATTCCATAGACACGCCCAGCACCTTTGCAAGAACGGCAAGTTCGTAATCGGTGACGAACCGGGTTCCGATTTCGATTCTTGAAACGCTGTCCCGCTCCATTGTCACGCCAGCCACCTGTAATCTTGCGGCAAGGTCGGCTTGCGTAATATTCTTCCGGGCGCGTGCTTCTTTCACCCGGTTTCCGCATAGATTTTTCTGGCCTTTATAGTCGTATATTTTCACGTTGATTCCTCCGCCCTGTGTTAAAGTTCAGCTTCATTCTTGACTTTAACACGCCAACCGTTCATAATTGTGTTAAAGGTCAGAACGCCAGCGTTTTCAGGCGGTCCGGCCCTCAAAAAAACACAAGCCCCCGGCGGGCCGGGCGGCGGAATGGAGGATTCCACATGAAAAAAATTGTTGCTCTTGCGCTTGCGGCGGTCCTGTCCCTCTCCCTTGCGGGTTGCGGTGACGTGCTGGTTAACCTCGACACGCCAAAATCGGAGGAATTGACGGCGCAATATGACTTTTACCCGGATTCTATGAACACGATTCGGGCCGAAATGCAGATCACCCCCGAACAGGCCGATGAAGTTTTCATTGCGCTTGTGTCCTGCGGCCTTGACGGGAAGATCAATACCGTTTCCGAAAGTGACGGGGCCTATAAAGTCCGCTGGGGTACAAACTCCCTTGAAGTCACCATGAACGACGACGGCACGGTTGCGGAAATCGGCGACGGGAAAGACGTTCTTTACCCGGAATACAAGCAATATAACTTTCTGCTTGATTGCGACGTGAAAACAGAGGACGTGAAAAGCGGGTCCGGCGACGTGATCGGTCAGCGCGCATATATCAGCGTTCTAAAGTCCCAGCTTTCGGACCTCACCGCGGAGAACTTCGCGGAATTTGCCGAAAGCGTCGTGAAAGATAGCGGGTACAACTATTTTACTATCAAATGTGACGACGGGACCGGGATTGTTTTTGACGGCTCCGACGTGACAGTTCCCGTTTATGGGACCCTCGACGGCGACGGGCGCGTTGCTGATACTGCCGGATTCATCAAGCAGGGCGCGGACGGTGCTTACACATACGAACAGGCCGAATAATTCCCACAAATAGCAAAACGGCGGGCATTGCGCCCGCCGTTCTTTTATGCCCTGCTTTCCGGCGCGGCCCCTGCCGCCCGGTCAAGCGTCGTTTCTATCCACTCATTCAATGACATTCCCGCCGCTTTCGCCGCGGCAACATAGGTTTCTTTCTTGCCTTTGTGTACCATAGGATAAAGCCGATCATAGCTTTTTTCATTGTACTTTCGTTTCGCGTCCGTTGCGGCCTGTCCGCGGGGCGTTTCAAACTTTCCAGCCATCTTCCCGCTCCCCCTTTCTGCGTCCATTATAGCACGCCGCAAATACTAACGCAAGTATAAAATTTTATCGCCGTATGGCGCGCCGTGCCGCCAAACCTCCCGGCGGCGCAAATTTTTTTATTTATTTTCGTTTTCCCCCTTGACTTTATACTAACGTTAGTATATAATAATAGACAGAAAGGCCGGGACAACGCACTTGACGTTTCCACGGCCAGCGCGTAACATATAGGTGGGCGGTGCAAACCGCCGCCCGCCCCTACAAAAGAAAGGGGAAGTAATCATGGAACACACGATAAAGCTTCATACCCGTGAGAATGGGCGGTTCGTTGAAAAAACCGTTTCAACTGATCGTTATTTCTCCATCGCTCCGTATCAGGAATACGACGACGACATTGACGAAACTTTCGTGCTTTCCGTCGTTGACCTGTATTATATGTGGCTCGAAATGAAAAACGGCGACAAAGTGTGCGGGGAACGCGGCTGGAAGTATCATTTCTACCATCACGAAATCAAGGTTGAACCTAACCGTATGACGGGCAAGCCTGAATTTTTCGATTATGTCACCCCCGGCAAGGTCTACCGCCGCGGGAACAAGGTTTTCTTTAAGGCCGTGTCAGAATAGCGAACTGCTGCCGAAATGCGCCAACACAAAAAGCCCGCCGGGGTCATTCCCCGACGGGCTTTGCTTTGTCCGAATCGGACGGGTTTAATTGTTGTTTTCCGGGTCGCCCTCTGTTTCAACAACGGTCGGGTCAATCCCGATTGCCAGCAGATTTTCCATGATGGCGGGCGTTTCGATGTAGCCTTTCAAGTTTTCGTTCGCGCCCCACGCCTGTTTTGCTTCCGCCAGCACGCTCTCGATCATCTTTTCAATGTCTTTCGCGGTGAAAAGCAGTTTCAGCACCGCCGGGATTCTCTGATAAATCCAGTCGGAAACGGCGGCGAACTTCAAAGAACCCGTGCCGCCGCCGAATTGCTTTTCGGCCTGTGTTACAAGGCTGAAAAGAATGTTTTTCAGCACCTTTGTTTCACCGCGCCGGATAAAAACGACGATCAGCGCAAGGAACACAAGGACAACCAGCACGCTGTCCCAATTCGCAAGCAGAAATTCAAGAATGTTCATGTTTCTTCCCCTTTCTTTTAACCGATGACGGTACAGGCGGATTCAGGGACCCAGCCCAGCCCGTCCACGTGTACGCCGCACTTGCGGCCCGGATAGTAATATTTGACCGTGTACGTTCCGTTCACGGTCTTTCCCCGCCCGTTGCCGTTGCTGTCCCGGTACAGGGGGCCGGAATACTTCACCCGTGCGCCGACGCGCATTTTCGGGGCCGGGGCGCTCCCGCCGCCGGAAACCGCTTGCACGTCCGCCGCGTCAACCCAGCCGTAAACGGTGGACCCGCCGCCGCTCTGCTTGATAAGGTGGTAAGGGTGCTTTGTTCCCTTTGCAATCGCCGTCACCTTTGCCGTTCCGGGCTTGCACGCCGGGCCGCTGGACGCGTTCGCGTTCGTATAGTGACGATTGCCCGTAAAGCGCACCACGTCGCCCACGGAGAACGCAAGCGCGCCGGACGTATCAGGGGCCCCCCCGGACGGTTTCGGCGTTCCTGCGCCGCCCTGTGCGCCCTGCTGGGGGCTTTCCGCGGTGTCATAGGTGATATAGGGCAATTTCCCGTGTTTGGTCCATTTGCGCCCGTTCATGCCGGAAATAGCGCCGATGTTCAAGCACGCCGTCACCTGTACGCAATTCTTGAAAGCCGGGGTGCATTCGATGACCTTTCCGCCGCCGATGTAAACGCCGATATGACCTTTCAGCCACACCGCTTCGCCGGGGACGATCTTTGAAAAGTCGGTCGATACCCCCGAACACTTCGTAATCATGGTATCGGCTCCAATGTCAGGAACGCCGTTGACGGCATAGCCCGCGCCGCCGTAGGTTTTTGACGCGTTGCCGTTCCAGCCCCAAAGCACGCCTTTAATCAGGCACACGCAATCGAACCCGTAAACGGGCGGGTTCTGATTCGCCGCGGCCCGAATCATTGCCGTTCGTGCCGCCTGTTTGTTGTAGCTGTGATTCGTGCAATACCGGGACACGTTGCCCCCGGTCAACGGCGCGCCAAAGCACCCCATGACGTACAGCGTTTTATAATTGTCCACGATGTCTTGCAGTTTCTTGATAAATTCGGAAGCTTTCATTTTGCCCCCTCCTTTCGCGTCTGCCGGGGTTTTGCCCCCGGCGGTGTCATTCTTCCCACCGGACGTTTCGGGCCGTCCTGCGGGCTGTGTGGCGCTTCCTGCGCCGTCGTATGCGGTCAGGCCGTAAGATTCGATAATCTGAATCAGCTTGTCCGCGTATTGCGGGTCCGTGGCATATCCCGCGGCCTTGATCGCCCGGCAAGCGGTTTTATAGTCCCGCTCCCCGATGACGGCTTTATACCGCGCGGCCCCGGTCAGCAACGCCGAATGATCGGCGACGCTCTCCGCCCAGCTTCCGTAAGCCCTGAAAAGGGCCGTCACGGTCGTAAAGGTTGCGCCGTCGTAACACTCTTGCGTTTTCGCGCTGTAAACCCGGCCTTTCCACGATGACCCGGCCTTGATTCCGAAAAGGGCGTTCGCCTTGACCGTCAAGCCGGATTTTCCCCAGCCGCTTTCAAGGATTGCTTGCGCGATAGTCAGGGACGCAAGCACGCCGCTTTTCTGCATATCGGCGGCGGCAAGCTTGCCCACCCGCTCGATGAAAGATTTTTGTTCGTTCGTCATTGCTGTTCCTCCGTCAAGGCTGAATGTTGTTCAGGTCAACGGGCATTCCCTCTGTTTCTTCCGGGTGTGCCTGTTTGATCTTCACGACGTTTTCCGCCTTTGCTTTCCACGAATAGAACCCGATTGCCGTTGCCGTCGGCGTTCCCACGTATGCGAGGAAAACCCCAAGTTGTGAAATGTCGATGACAACGGCCCAAAGCCCCACGCCGAACCCGGCAAAATAGGTCAAGAGGACCCCCGAAAGAATCAGCTTTGAAAACTCAAACTTTCGGGCGGTCCTCTTTTTCCGGCGGCGTTTCCGCTCCCGGCTCCTTTCGATCAGCAACACGGCGGCGATTCCTGCAATCAGCCCGGCGGCGGCGCTGAATAGATACGTCATGCCGTGCCGCCTTTCATAGAAAATCGTGTTTTATCAGTCGTTCATCATACACCCGTTTAATGTTCGCCACCGCGTGTGTCGCGCGGTTGTTCTCATATTCCGGGTGTGTGTCGCAATACTTTTCATAGAAATCTATTTCCGCCAAAATCTCTATGAAATCTTCCCGCGTGTGCGGAATGTCCCGCAACAACTCATTGTTGAATTGCAGGATTCTTGAACGGTGCAAGTCGGCGTTCCTTGCGTCGTCCGTTTTGATGTGTTCATCAAGAATCTTCCGTGTTTCGTCTAACTTCGTCAGAACGTCCTTGTTGATTGCCCGGCCTATGGCCTGTGCAAGCGCCGTCCACGGGTTGACCTTGATGGGGGCAATCTGAATCAGCGTCAAGAGGATAAGAAGCGCCCCGCCGCCGCTGGTCAATAGCTGTGCAATCGTCATGTTGCTTTACCTCCACCGCAAGAAATCCCCGTAAACGCTTTTCAGCGAATACGGCTTGATGTCGGGCGGTTTCCCGCTCTTCCCGTACACGGCCCGGTCATACGCCCAAATCAGCCAGCGGGCGGTGTCCTCCGCCCATATCGCAAGGGGCATAATCAAGAACCATAACAGGCCGAACGCCGGGCAAATCTGCCCCAGCACGTTGCCGGGCTGATTGCTGTAATCCCATACCCCCAGCCCCAGCCAAAGGTTCAGGACGCACCCGGCGACGAACTCCACGGCAAGCACGATCACGGCCCCGATCACCGCTTGCACGATGACCGGGGCGTTGTAGAACCGCGGCGCTTGATTGATCGCCCCCACAAGGACCCCGCAAAGCCCGCCGACGATCAGCATTGCCGGGTGGGAATGCCCGCGAAAAACGACTTCGAGGGCAACATAAATCGCCCCCAAAGCCGCCCAAATCGTTAAAATGCGTTTCATTCTGCGCCACCGCCCGCGGCCTTGATGATCTCCGCCATACTTGCGGCAAGGTCGGCGGGCAACTCCGCGCCGTAGGAAATGGAATCCAGTTCGGCGAGGTCGGCCCGCTTTATCCATGCGTTCAGGTGATTGCAGTATGTCCGATGATAGAACACGTGCGCGGTCGCCGCCTGTGCAAGCGCCGTGAACTCTTCCGCCGGGAACATACGGCAAAGTTCCCCGTCGGCGTGATAGGGAACCGCCGCCGCGCCCTCTTTGACAGTCGTAAACTGCGCCATCAATTCGGTTTGGTCGTGTTCGGTCAAGCTGTAATGGGACCCGTTCAGGTCAATTCCGGCGTAAATCGCCGCGGAACACGAAAGGCCGACTTCCGCTTTCTTCGCGGCCCGGACCTGTTCAACGTCGTTCCAGTCGTCGGGCGGCTGGATTCCCAGCCGCTCCAAACGTAAATTGCGAATGCTGTCTTGCTTGTGCTGTACGCTCATTCAAAATTCCCCCCTGCCGAAACAATGAAGCAGTCGCCCGCGGCCCCGTTCCGATTTACCTTGATTCGGAAGTTGAAGCCCCATTTCGCGGCTGTCTTTGTCTTATTCTGTAAGAAGATTTTGTTCCCGGAAATGACGGCTTGCGTCACGTCCTCCCATGTCGGGGAAGCGTCATAGCCGTTATTGCACATTTCAACGGAGAACGTCGCGCCCGCGGGAATCTGCCGGGTGACGCTCATAATCGCCTTTGTCACCATGTCGTCAGCGTCCAGCGGGGCCGAAAGGGTCAATTCAATTTCGGTTTCGTTCTTCGAGAACGTGAACGTCCGGGTGGCGCTTCCGCCGTAGTTGTCCGTCGCGGTGATCGTCAGGGTATGGGACCCGTTCAAAAGCTTCACCCATTCCGCCGCCGTCACGTTGAAAGAATAGTTCTGTCCGCTTGTGGCGTTATAGGACCGCTTTTGCACGCCGTCGATCTTCTCAACAACTGTGATCGTCTGCCCGCTGTCCGGGTCGGTGACGGTGTAGCCCTGATTGAACGGCCCGGTTTTCGTTCCAAGGTTTGAATCTGTGCCGCTGATCGTGGGCGCGGTGTTGTTCACGACGGTTCGGGTCGCGCTGGTCTTGTACGCGGATTCCGCCCCGGCGCTGTCATAGGCTTTTACGCGGTATGCAACATTCGCCCAGCCGAACGTGATTGCGTCGGTGTACGTGCGGTTGATTCCCTTGTAAACCTGTGTCCATGCGCCGCCGTCGTGCTGGCGCTCCAAAATGTACCCGGACAAATTGCCGTCGCTGTCCGTGGACGCTCCCCAGCTTACGGTCAGGCTGGTTCCCCCGCGAACGTCCGTCGGAACGGTGATACTGCCGGGGACCGTCGGGGCCTGATTCCATACGATTGTGTATGCGCCATCCGAATCCGTGGTATCAGATACCAAGATTGAAGATGACAAATTACAAAGCGGGCGCACGCCGCCGTCGCCGCTGTACGCGCGGCTCAGCGCGCCGGAGGAAGCGACGCGGCGGACGTTGTACGAGCTGGACGCGTAAGCGTCGCAAAGCCACCAATACCACGCCTTTGAAGCGGCAAAATTGTTATTTGTGTATTCGCTTTTGCTTACACATTCGGCGGTCGGGTAGGCCAGACGGGAATTGTTGTCGCTGAACAAGGCCAGCTTCGTGCCGCAAGTCGCGTCGCCGGACAAGCCCACTTCCGTACAGGACGCAAAGAAAATCTTGTCAACGCAAGTTTCGGTTCCGCCGCCGTCCGTGCTTGACTTGCCGACGGTGTGCGTTGTGTCCAGCAGGGCCGCGCGGAAGTTCGCGGAGAACCCGGCAAGGAAGCCCGCTTCCTGATCGTATTCGTTGTAATTGCTCCATACGTTGGCATTCGTCGGGGCCGCGTCTGCGCTGTGCTTTGCGCTGTACCATTTACCCGCGGCGGCGGTGCTGTTCAGCCATTGCCGGATATTCGAGTAAATCCAGCGGTTATTGCCGTAAGAACGGCGGTTGCTGTCGCTGTTCCCTGATTCGATAGCGTCAAAGCACTTTAACGAAATGATCTTTTCCGTAATCAGCGTCACGGACCCGGACGGGTAGCCGGAATGCCCCTTGTCGGCAATCTTCCAGACAATAGGCTTGCCGTTGTAAAGCGTCCCGGTGTCTTTGACAAGCGCGCCGACGGCAAGGGAACTTAATGCTTTTGCCATTGTTTTTCACTCTCCTTGAATAGATTTTTGAATGTGCGGTCCATCTCCCGGACAAGGTGATAACAATTCCCCTTGATTGCGTGACTCCGCCAGCTTCCGTAAGATTGTTCGATCTCCGCAAGGGTGATTTTGCCGCCGTCCAGTAAAGCCCGCTGTTTCTTCATCTTCCGTTGTTCGTTACATTTGCTTCCCCTCCTAACTTTCCGAATCACTTTCCCCGAATCGGTCAAATACGTGTGAAAACCTAAAAAGTCAATGCCGTTCCGCAACGGAAAGATGTTCGTTTTATTGTTCAGCTTCAAGCCCAATTCGCCGACGTACCTTTCAATCTCCGCCCGGCAATACCGCAAGTACGCCTTGTCCTCATGTATCAAGTAAAAGTCGTCCATGTACCGCCCATAATAGCGAATGCCCAGCTTCTCTTTTATGAAGTGATCTAACCCCGAAAGGTACATGACGGCGAACCATTGTGAAGTCTGATTGCCGATAGGGATTCCGGGATTTTCGGTGCTGTCAATTATCATGTCAGTAAGCCACAAAACGTCCGGGTCCCGGACGTATGCCCGCACCATTCGTTTCAACGGCTCATGCTGGATTGAATAGAAATACTTTGAAATATCGCACTTCAAAACCCAGCCGTCGGCGTACCCTGCTTCTTTCGGCGGCAATGGCGGCAAGCCCGCTTCCCGGCGCGCCTGTTCCGCTCTGCCTTTCCGGGTGAAGTAATAGGACCGCATAAACGCTTCCAGCCGATATAAGCCGTCGTGCGTCCCTCTGTCTTTCTGCGACGCGTAATTGTCCCGGATAAACCCGCGGGAAAACGCGGGTTCAAGTATGTTGTCGCATAGGGAATGTTGAACCACCTTGTCTTTGAACGCGTTGGTCATCACGATTCGTTCTTTCGGCTCATATACCCGGAACACGAAATAGTCGGACGGCCTGTACGTCTTGTTTTTCAACATTTCCGAAAGCAAACAAAGGGCCTCCAGCAAGTTCGCTTCAAACTTTGCGACGCTTGCTTTGCCCCTCTTGCCCCGGCGGGCTTTCAGGAATCCGGCGTATAGGTTGCCGAAATCATAAACCCGCTCGAAATCTGCGTTTTGCATATAGAAAACTCCTTGCCGTGTATAGATTCCGCCATGCAGGGAACAAAACGCCCCGACGCACGCGCGCCGGGGTTCCTTGTTTCGTTGTGCAATGCTTCATCATCGGACCCCACCACGCGCCCGCGGCGGGACGGAAGCTGGTTTCCGTGGACCTTGCTTC
>HF990594.1:35403-49243 GCA_000432135.1 Firmicutes bacterium CAG:124 | reverse complement strand
TTGTATTTACCGCCGTGCTGTCACCACGACGGAGGGATAAGCCCTCCTTTGTGGGTGGTCCTCTGTTTTCAGCCTTTCGGCTTACTCAATCGCGGTTTTCCACCAAAGCGGGCGCACGCCGTTGTTGCCGTTGTACGCGTTGTTGTTGTTCAGCGCGCCGGAGGAATTGACGTTGCGGACGTTGTACGAGTTGGACGCTTACAGGGCTTACCCCAAAGAAAACCCGCCGGGCGTTACCGCCGGGGCGGGGTTCCTCTCTGCATAGCAACGGCCCGTTCCCGGTCTTTCTTGCGCCAGCTTGCGGTCATGTACTTAACGTCAAGGACGTATTTTGACCACGCGGCGCATTGATCGTCCGAAATCAGGCCGTTTTCAAAAGATAATTCAATCAGGAATAGAACCGTCTTGCACTTCGTCAGGGCCTTTTTCTGTTCGTACCTCCGTTCCCTGTATTCTTGCGGGTCCGCAATATCAAGTTCGTTCGCTTCCTGAATGTGTTGGAAAATATCAATCGTCAGGTCATGCAGACGGTTTACAATCGTGAATCGGTACTTTTTCGGAAAGCGCCGTTCATTCGTCATTAGAAACGTGTGCTTCACAAGGTCTTTCGCCTTTGTGATGATCGCAAATTCCGTTTGCTCCGCCTGTTTCTTTCTGCTCTCCAATTAAGCACCGCCTTTCCCGGATTCGCTCGACTTCCGCCGGGTCCCCGTCAAAGGTGAACCCGAACCGTGTTACGGTAAGAACCGCCCGGCTCCCGGTGTAGGTGGTCCCGCTGATCGTGATTTCGTCAGCGTCCCCGCACCGTTCGCAAGGCGGTTCAATTTCCGTAAACAGATTGCCGATAATGCAGGACAATTCCCGGCGGGTGCAAGCGTATTCCGTCAACATTCGATTCTTTGCCGCTCCACGTTCCAAACGCCCTTGACAAGCGTTATGCCGTCCAGCGCGTCAAAGGAAACAAGAAACGGATTCCCGGTAATGTTGTTGAAAAGGCCATCTTCCACGCGGGCGACGCGGCTTTCAAGGGACGCGGCAAGGTTCAGCGCGTTTGAAGCGTCCGCCGCCGCCTGTTCCGCTTTCTGCGCGCCCGCGGTCCATGCCGAACGCTCCGCCGCGGTAATGTGAATGTCGGCGTTCTCTGTATGCTCGATCAGCCCGGCAATCGCGGTGTCGTAATTGCTGATCTGCGCCGCCGTCACGTGAACGTCGGTGTTGCCGATATGCCCGTACAGGTCGCTTTCCATTGCGCCGACGTTCGGCGCGTCAAGGATATTGCGCCATTTTGTGTACGGGTAATATGCCGTAATGGTCCCCGCCTTTTCCTGAAAGACAAGGACGCAATTTAATTCGGTCATTTCGCTTCCTCCTTTTGGATTTTCCCGCCCTCCGCCCTAACCGCCCCGCGCCATGCGCGAGGGGTTAAGCGGACGGGTTTTCGTCCTCGATAACCTTAATCATCAGGGTGGGAACGGCGGTCGCGTCGGCAACCGTACCCGTGCCGGAAACGATAGCGGAAGCGCCCGCGGCAATGCCGCCCAGCTTCTGCCGCTCCGTCGCGGTCATCATCACCTTTTCGGCGGTGTCGGTAATCATGCTGGCGGGGTGGGTTGCGGGGTGCTGATACACGACGACTTCCGCGCCGTCAACCTTGACGTTGCCGTTCGTGTCGGAATGCTCCACCTTTGTCATGCCGGATTGCAGGGCTTCGACGGCGGTTTTCAGGCCCGCAATATCGGTCGTGAATCCCTGCACCACGTCGCCGTGGGCGGTCAGGTATTCCGCAACCTCTTTCAAGGTGTCATAAGCTTCGTTGACGGTCGCGCCGTCCTCCGCGGTGATACCCATGATCTTGTTGTAAAGCGCGTCGTTCGCGGCCTTGATGTCGGCGGTAACGGTGGTGCTGTCGGCTTTCAGGGCAACGGCGGCGATAATCTCCGCCAGCTTCGTGGAAAGGGCCTTTTGCTGTCCGCCCTCTTCATAGATCACGTTGTCCACGTGGGAACGGGCCATAAGGTCGGTCAGAACGCCGTTTACTTCGTCCTGAAAAATAACCATCTTCATCTTGTCGCTTGTAGTGAATGCCATTGTTTTTTCCTCCATTTTTTAAGTAAGTTTGATTTTTAGCGGCTCTTCGTCCGCTTACTGGGGTTGCTTTTCGGCGTTGTCAACGCTCTTCGTTTCTTCGTCGATCTTTACATACAAATCACTTCCTTGTTTCATGGGTTGTATATCAAGCTGGACGACTTGCGGCCCGTCCGGGTTTTCCGGGTCCGGGTCAACGTCGCCGCCCTGCTGGATAACCTGTAACCACAAAAAAGGCCCGTCCGCCGTCGGTTTCTCCGTTCCCGTATAAATGGGGACAAGGGAATTTTCGACGGCTTCCAGCCGCGGCAAAGCGCCGCCGTGCGCGTCCGGGTCCGCATTGTGATTCTTCAAGTCTGTTTTCGTTGCCGTAACAACGTTCGGGTCAACGGCAATCGTCACGTTTGCGGCGTTTGCCACCTCGATGTGCATTGTCAATTCGACTTCGCCCGCCGCGCCCGTGGTAATGATGACTTTTTCCGTGTCCGGGGTGTTGCAGACGGCAAACATAATGTCGTCGCCCTCTGTCTGCACGCTCATTTCGCGGATTGTAAAGCCGCCCACGGTCGCCGGAATGACCGCCACAATGTCAATCATGTTCGGCGAATCCGGGTTGATCTGCACGCTGTTTACCTCTCCGCGCCATTTCTCATTTTTTAGCGCGGTCATGTCCGCCGACGGCTGGTAATACTGCCCGCCGCCGTCACCGACGGCAAGGTATTTCAATTTGACCTTTTCGCCCCTCATGGTCGCCGCCGTGACAAGGGCAAGGCCAGCGGACGTGACAACGGTTCCGTATGTTCTTTCGGTGTCTGGCATTGCTTTTTACCTCCATTTGTTATAAATTCACGCGGATTCAGGCCGGGCCGTATGCGGGGAAGATTTCAACCTTTGTCCCCGTCTTTACAACCGCGCCCGTGCGGACGGTTGCCCGCTCCGTCATGCTCTTTACAAGAACCGGGAACACTTCAAGCCGCGTTCCCGCTTTCACCGCCGCGGCAACATGAACAGTTCCGGCGGCGGCTATGTCCTTTGCAAGATACGGGTAAACCTCCAGCCGCGTCCCTATGGAATGCACCGCCGCAACATGAATCGTCGTTTCCTTTTTAACCTCATAGCTGATCGCTTCAAGGTGGGAACGTAGGTTTTTATAAAACCGAATGCGGTTCAAAACCTCTGCTTGCCGGGCGGCGGTCAATCCCTCCGTCGTCACGCCGATAATAACCCGGAACGTGTACGGCTTGCCGCCGTACTCGAACCATTCTTGAACCTTTGTGCCGGGGTACACGGCCCCCAGCGCCGTTTCGACGGCGTATTTTGTACCCAGCTTTCGGTGAACCTTTACGCTGTCTTTGATCGTCTGCCGTTTAACCTCTATCGGGTAAGAATAGTCGTACCAATCGACGTGAAGATCATAGGCGAGAACGTCAAGCGTCTGTTCGTCAAGTTCATCAATCCGGGCGTAAATGATGTTCTTTTCGATCTGCCGGGCCGTAACCTGTAATTGCTCCGCAATGGTCCGGGCCAGCGCAATCATTTTCGGGTCGTTTTTCAGAACGGGCGGAAGCGAACGGGTGAAGTCGATTGAATAAATATCGTTGTCATTCATTCTCCGCACCCCCGTTCACAACCGCCGTTTCCCCGATCACCGCAACGGCGTTGTCGGGAACGACTGTATCGACGGGGGACCGTACCTTGACGCGCTTTGCCCCGGCTTGCATAAGCAGGGAAATTAAATAGGACGGGTTCACGTCCCGCCCCATCTTTGCGCCTTGCCATTCCTTGAACGTCCGAACCGCCGCCGCGATATTCTCCGCCACCTTGTCGTCGCTTACCGCGCCGCCCTCTTGCGTCCAGTATGTAAAGTCGATGTCATACGGGACCGTTTCAGGGGCCGCGACGGTGACGTGATCGGTCAGGGGCCGCACCTTGTCGGCGTTCAGAATGTCTAAAACCTCTTTCAAGATTTCTTCCCCCGGCAACTGCCCGCCGGAAAGCAGAACCCGCACGTCAACTTCGCCCGGTTCCGGGGAAGTCGCTTTCACGTCCACGATCAACGCCGACGCGGATTTTGCGTAATACTCATACGCACCCAGCGGCCCGGCGGTTGAAAAGGTTTCGACGCTTTCGCGCATACGCTCATAAAATGCCGCGTCGCTCTCTTCGTCCGCGCCGCCGTCCGATTCGGACACATTTTCGACGGACCCGAAATACGGGAAGATGTCAATTAACTGTGTGATCTGCCCCGGAACAAAGCCGTTCCCGATCTCCCCATCCGTCTGGCACTCCGCTTCCACGTCCCCGAACAGGTCGCCCGCTGGGATTGTCAGGGCTTGCGTTGTCTGAAAGATGATTTCGCCGTCAACGGTCACGCGGGTTCCCACGGGAACGATTGTCGCAACCTCCAACGGAATGGAAAGGGTGAACCGCAACGTCGTTTTCGCCTTTTCCGGCTCCAAACGGTAAGCGTCTTTGAACAGTTCTGCGAGGGAATCCAAATATTCACCCTCTGCATACCGCGGGACGTTCTGCCGGGCCGAAAAGTCGATGTTTACCCGCTCTTGAATGATGATGTCGGCCACCCAAAGAATAAACAGGCGCGCCGGGTCCGCCGGGTACAATGTCCGCCCGGTGAATGCTTCGTAAGACTGAATCAGGGCATTTACAACTGTGTTCGTGTCCGTGTCTACAAAGTGAATATCGGGGTATTCTCTAACTTTCGTCGTCAATTATGTTCACCTCCACAACTGGAATCAGCGTGCCGGGCGTGTCGCCCAATTCATAGGTAACGCCCAGCACTTCCGCCCGCGGTTCGTCCCGCTCCACCGCGTCTAAAACCTCCGAAATAAGAACAGATTGTGCAACCTGTATCGGCCTGTCAACGAACCTTTGCGCCATTCCCAGCCCCCGGTCAAGGGGAACGGAGAATTTCGGCGTTGATATGATGACCGCGACGTTCTGCAAAACCTCTTCTTCCGTCGTTTCCGGGGCAAGATTGATGTTTTTAAGGTCATACGCCTTTATGATGTGCGCCACGCTCTCACCCCCTTAACGGCCCGAATATGATTTCATCGTGACGCTTACTTTCGCAACAAGCAGATTTCCGCGGTTGTCATAGCGCGGCAACGAATTTGAAAGCTTCGTTATAACCCACTTGTTTGTGCCGTAAGCTTTCGGCCCGATGACAAGGCGGTGAACCTCTCCGCGCCGCATTGCTTTAAGCAGTTTTGAAACCTCCGCAATCGGGTTCACTCCCAAAAAAGCGGAAAAGAACATTGTAAACGTCATGCTTTCAACGTCCGTCCCCGTGAACTCTAAAAGGGGTTCTTTCAAATGCCTGTCATGCGTCGAATACTTCGCGCCGCTGTCCCATTTCAGGCCGTCAAACGTCTTGATCTGATTTCTTGAAACGGCAAAGGTGATGTCGCCCCAAGTCCCGATAACTGCCATCTTTTATATCCCTCCTATCACGAACCCGTCGCCGTCGTTCGTCGGGATATAAAGACAAAGCACATAGTCACCCGGCGACGGTAGCCACGGGCTTATTTTGACTTTGTGCGTGTGCGACGCAAAGGACGCGTCGCCGCTTCCGCCTGATTCCGTTTGTGTTTCCTGCACAACGTCTTTTGCCGGAATGAACGGCGGGTTCTGAATCACTTTCAGGGGACCCGAAACAAAGGTTGTCCCCATATCCTTAAAGGTCACGCGGGCGGTTCTGTCTGCGGCATTGACGGAGGAAACCCAGCCCGTGCGAACGATGTTTTTATAAACGCTTGCTTCTCCCATCAATACCCCTCCAATACGCGGCGTAATTTGACGCTGGTTGTGTACCCGCTCGACGAAACGGAATGCGTCGCGCTCTCGACGATGTACTTTCCGTCGAATGCTCCGTACCCTTTCACGGTCACGGTCACGCCTGCAACCAGCCCAGCGTCGCCGACAAGTGTAAAACTGGCGGTGAATTGCTGTCCGTTCTTCTCCCGCAACCGCTTTTCTGCAAGCGTTTTCGCTTCCGCGTTGCTCGAAACCTTTTCTTTGATCTCCAGCACCTGTGCGCTTTCGCTTGTGTCAGCGTCCGGGGCCTTGTATGTCGCTTCATAGGTCGTCCCGCTCGACGGGTCCGTATAGGTCACGTGGCAACTGCTGTATGAAGCGTCGTGAAAGCTTGTGTTGAAGCTGTACCGCTTCACGTCCGCCGCGCCGCGCTTGATCGTGCGGACCGCGCTTTTCTTCTCATACGCCGCCGCGTCGAATAGAACAATCATTTTTGCCGTTACTTTAAGGGAAATCCCCGCGGCCTTGCAAAGCCGTTGCAAAAATGTAATGTCCGATTCCTGCACCTGTTCTTTTCGTGTGTAAAACGGGTCGAACGCCGATTCAAACATACACGTAAGCCCGTTCTTTCCGGCAATTTCGTTCGCAATCCCGGAAAGCTTGATTTTCTCCCATGCTTTTGTCTTTTTCTGCGTTCGTACCGTTGACGTGTAGGGGATAGACCCGCCCTTGATTGTCACTTTCGAGGGCGGGCCGCTCCCGTCCACGCTGTCGATCTGAAACGTGCCGCAATCCAGCACCCGGTCTTTTCCGTCCGAGTTCCAGTTTTTTTGAACGATCACCGCGGCAAGTTCCGCGCCCTTTGACGCGCCGGGCGTGTTCAGCCAATTTCCAAGCCACACGCCCTCCCGGTCGTCAAGGGTTAGTTGTAAATCGTCCGTTTCGTCCTGTTCGTTGTCCGTGTAAGACAAGGATTGCAAATACCTGTTGATGTCTGCGCTTATGTCCACGCCGTCAAAGGTCAGGCGGACGACGGTTCGCCGTGCGTTCATGTCGTCCGCCCCCTTTTCCACGGCGGCAAGTCAGCCGAAACCCGCGCTTCCGCGTCGGGTATATCCAGCGTAATTCCTGCCGGGAAAACGACGGTCCGGCGGTGTTGCGGGTTCGCTTTCATAATCCTGTCGGTGTATGCTTCGTCGCCCAGCGTCTTGTAGGCGATACCGTCCCACATATCCCCGGCAATGGTCGTGTATTTAGTCATACCTCCGCCGCCTTTCATCGTCCTCCCTCTGCTTCATGCGGTCGTCGAACTTGTCTAAAAGTTCTTCGTCCCGCCTGTCTAATATTTCTTCGATGTCCTCCGCTTGCGCTTCGCTCCCCACATGGAAAACGGGCGCGCTGTGAATGACAATGCCCCCGCCTTGCGGTGATTCTGCGGTAACGGTCGGGGCTGAAACTCCGCCCGGACCGACGCGCGCCGCCGAAAGCGCCGCTTGCAGTAACGGCAAGAGGGTAACAACCGTCGTTCCGTCCTGCGCTTCACGGGCCGCGTTGATGTTGTCAAAGATTCGCCCGGTCTGTGCGGCGGTAAATACGGTCCGGCCCCTTGCGTTCGTGATAAGTTCCGCCCCCGCTTCGCCCGCAATGAACGTGTCGGGGGTGTATTTAGAACCCTTTGCAAGCATGGGAATAAGCGGTATATTGATACCCATTCCGCCGATTCCGGGGACCCAATCGGGAATTTTCAGCTTGTTCAAGCCGCCTATAACGGTATTGATAACGGAAATAATGCCGTTTACAACGCCCGTGCAAACGCTCTTGATTGCTTCCCATATCCCGCTGAATATGCTTTTCACGCCCTCCCACGCCTGTTTCCAGTTTCCAGTAAACACGCCTGTAATAAACGTGATAAGCCCTTGCAAAATCTGTGTCAGCCCGTTCAAAATGCCTGAAATTGCGTTGATTGCCGCTCCCAGCACGTTGCTAAACAGTTCCGCAACGGCCTGTATGATCGGCATTAGTGCTTGAAGTAGCGATTGCAGAACGGGCAAGATCGCTTCAACAAGCGGTTGTATTGCTGAAACCACCGTCATAATCAGGTCGATCACGATAGGAAGAATGTTGTCTATGATCTGCTGAATGATCGGCATAAGTGCTTCAAGTAACTGTTGCAGAATCGGAAGCACCGCTTCTATGATCTGCATTACAATGGGAACGAGGGTTTCCACAAGCTGAATCAGCACGGGCAAGATCGCTTCGACAATCTGCCCTATGACGGGCAATAGCTGGGCGATAAGGTCAAACAGGACGGGAAGCACCGTTGCGATTATCTCCCCGATCAGCGGCACGATCTGTTGTATCAGACTTCCGATGACGGGTAGCAGGGAAGTGGCAAGCTGGGCGAATTGATCTAACAGGCCCGGCAAGATTCCCTTTAACTGTTCCACAACGCCGATGATCGAATCAAACACGGCAACGCCCGCTTCTCCGAAATTCTCTTGAAAGAAGTTCCGCGCGTTTCCGATGTTCTCACCGCTGAAAACGCCTTTAATCGCCGCGCCGACGTTCTGAATCACGCCCCACACCTTGTCGAATACGGCAAGTGCGCCGTCGCCGAACGTCTGTTGAATCCAGCCGCGTACCTCTTCAAGATTGCCGGAAATCAGCTTGATTGCAAGGGCAACGCCGCCGATGATACCGACAAGGGGCAAAAGCTTTCCTTTGATACCTCCAAGCCCTGAAAACAGGCCCTTTATACCGCCGGAAGCGTTAAATGCTTTCATCTTCGCAAACGCGCCTTGAATCCCCAATATTCCGCCCTTGATTTCCAAGAACGCAAGCTTTCCCGCTTGCCCCCCGGCCTTTAAGCCTAAAAGGGCCGCGGCAACCTTGACGATTGTTGAAAGCAATTTCGGGTTTTCCTGCGCCCATGCCGAAAACTTCGTCACTAAATCCGCCAACTTTTCCGCCGCGGTCGTGACGTATGGTAAGAACGTATCGCCTAACACAATACCGAGATTCGACAAGGCCGTTTTTGCCTTTTTTATCTTCTCTTCGGTCGTGTTCATCATTTTTTCGTAGGCGGATTGTGCGGCCCCGGTGCTGTCTACCATTGCGGAAACTTCGTCGTTGAATCCCTCAACGCCGTTTGCCATCAGCGTAAGGGCGGCTTTTCCCGCTTCCGCGCTCCCGAACATATCCGCAAGGGTTTTCCCGCTCTTGTCGGCTTCGCCCTGTAAGATGTTCAGAACGTCCGCAAGACTTTTTCCCTCCGCCATCAGTTCGCTGAACCCTTTTCCCGCGGCCTGTCTTAACGCTTTATCTGCCGACGTGCCGCTTTTGCCTAATTCGTTCAACATACTGTTCATGTAAGTTGTCGTTTCGGCGGCGGCAATGCCGCGGGCGGTCATAATGGAGTAGCCCGCGCAAAGCTGTTCCAGCGCGACGTTGTTTGCATTCGCGGTCGGAATCACTTTGCCCATGACCGACGACAATTCCGCGACGGTAACTTTGCCGCGGTTTTGCGTCGTAATCAGCATATTAGAAATTTCTTCCGTTTTCGACGATTCCATACCGTAGGCATTTAGAATCGTCGTTAAAACGTCCAACGCTTGCCCGGTTTCGGCAAAGCCGCCCTTTGCAAGCATGGTCGCTTTTTCCACGAATGAAACCGCGTCGGAGGTTTTCTGCCCGGCGGAAATCGCGTTGTAAACGTCCTCCGCGACGGTGCTTGCGTTGACCCCCAGCGCATTTGACAGATTGATGATTTCTTTCTGCATTTGCGAAAGGGGAACAACGTTCGTGTCGGCAATCGTGCCGACTTTTGCCATCGCGGTCTGAAACTCTATCGACTTTTGAACGGGTCCGGCATAAATCGCCGTACCCAGCGCGGCAATGGTCCCAATCGTCCCGGCAAGCTGTGTTTTTGTCTTTGAAATCGCTTCGCTGTTTTTCTGCTGTGCCTGTCCGATCTTCGCCAGCCGTTCCTGATTCCGGCGGACCTGTTCGTAACTTTCGGCCAGCCGTTCGTTCTCCGCGGTCAAATTGTCTGTGTCAACCCCTGCGTCGCGTAGTTCGTCGCCGAGTTGACCCAGCCGGGCTTCCTGTTCCTGAATCTTTGCGGTGGTTTGCTCAATCTGGCGGGCGTTCCTCTCCATCTTCTGCCGTAAGGCTTCCGACGGCTGTTCCGTTTGGCTCATTTCCCGCTGTAAGCGGTCGTGTTCCTCCGTCAGCTTCGCCAGCTTGTCTTTGTTCGCTTCAAGTGCGGCGCTCTGCTTTTGGAATCCCTCGATCTTCCCGGAAAGCGCGTTGATTTTGGAAAGGTTGCCTTGTAACTGCTTTGACGCGTTCATTGCGCTGTTGAAACTGGAATTAAACCCGCTCCCCAGCGTCGCCTGAAGCTTAAAAAGCAATTCAAATTCTTTTCTTCCCGCCAAAGGCTCACCCCCTTTGCTGTCGTTCTTTCTCCGCGCGTTCCTTATCTTCCGCGGCGGCGGCGTTTATGTCCCTTATCCATTGCACAATTTCCGCCGTTGCCATATCAAGCCAAAACGGAATAGGCGTGTTTGTTGCCTTTGCAAGTCGGTAACACTCCCGCCGCCACCAGCGGGCCGGGCGTTTTAATAGCCCGTAGACAGTAAAAAATCACGCGCGGCGTTCGTAATACGGTTGAAGTCGGGCAACGGCATAGCGTCCAGCACGTCGCTTCCGATACCCGCGGCCCGCGCCGCCATCTTGCTCTGGAAGTTCCGGGAGATTTCAGGCGCAAGGGCGTATTCGTTGTTCATCTGCATTTCAGTTTCGATTGCCACCATGTCGCGCCCGGTCAAACGCTCAAAATTGAACGTCAATTCCTTATAGGTCATGCCGCCGTATTCAAACGGTGTCTTGAACTTGTGCGTATAAACGCCCGCGTTTGCCCCTGTGGGCTTCTCTGTGGCTTCCGGGGTAACTGCCGGGGTAGATGTCGCCGCCGTCCCTGCGGCCTGTTCTGCGCCCTGTGTGGCGGTGTTCTTGATAGCTTCGCTCATTGTCTTTTCCTCCGATTCGTTATTTCAGATTTTTAGATACAGAAAAAAGGGCATAAGAAAGCCCGGCGGGGAAGTCCTGCCGGGTCTTACGCCTTGCCCAACGCCTTGCGAACGTCCGCGAGGTAGTCCACGCCGTTGACAAAGTAAATGAAGTTCAGAATATCAATTTCCATCTTCTTTACTCCGTCGATGTAGGTTGCGAAATAGGTTGCCGCATACTCCCCGGAAGCTTCCGCGGACGCGGCGGGGGCAAGCTTGCCGGGGGCAAACTTCGTCGGCGTGACGATCAAAACGTGTTTGACGGCCTGCTGAACGAACTTGCCCGCGGTGTTGTCCCAATACTGCTGGGCGGCGCGGAGGTCAAGCTGGTGATTTCGCGGCTCCGCAAGCTTGATCGCGTCGGCGGTCACGGAACGGAAATTCAATGTCAGCGTCATAGCTTCGATGTGACCCACGAACGCGCCGTTGAATGCGCCGGAAATGCCCGCGCCCTTGACCTCTTCCGCAATCTGCGAGATTTCGGGAAGCGTAACTTCCGCCATGCCGTAAAATTCGGTTGCGTCCTCATATACGGCAAAGTTAGTTGTACCGTTATCAACTTTCATTGTCTGCACCCTCCTTTACGCCGTCAGCGCCGCGGCGACGTACTCCGCGTCGTACTCCAGCACGAAATTAAGTTCTTTCGCCGGGCTGGGCGGGGTCAAGAACACATGGAAAACGGCCTTGCCCGCCATAAGCGCGGTCGTGCTGTTTTCGTCCTCTCTGAACTCGACGCGTCCGCCCAGCAACTGCTCTTCCGCGACAAGGCCGTTCAGCCAAATATTCACGGAATCAACAATGCTGTCGATCAGTCGCCGGGTCATCTTCTTGTCAACCTTGCTCCAATAGGTCAGAATCAAGGAATTTGCAACCCAGCCGAACATACGGGACACGGCGATAAAGTAATTCTTTACGTCCGTGTCGGCGGGGAAACAGGCGGTTTCATTCCCCGAGCGGGCGGAAAAACAGGCGGTTTCACCGCCCCAAAGCACATAGCCGCCGATAAAGTTAAGGGCGGTCACAATGCCGTTGCTGTTCAGGTAGTTAGCGTTCTGCAAGTCAAGCAGAATCACCGTACCGTCGGCAAGAACGGCGCTGTCCATCTGCAAAAGCTTGTTCGACGGGGATTCCGCCGGGCAACCGCCGTTGTCCGAATCGGTCAACCCCATTCGGCCCGCGGCCTGAACGGACAAATGAAAAACACGGTCCCCCAGCTTCACCAAAGGCCAGCAAAGAACCTGTGTTTTCGCGTTGATGTTCTGCGCTTTCTTCCACGCCGGAACGTCGGCGTAATGCTTGACCACTTCCGTGTCAACGTCGATCAGGGCTTTCCCCTCGAAAACGCCGTTGATGTTTGCGGCCTTTGCCGCCATGACCGCGGCAACCTCCGACTTGTCGGACCAGCCGGGGGCAACGATCAGGTCGGCGACGATTCCGTATTTCGGGAAAACCTTGTCAATCAGTTCAAGCCCGGAATACTTCTTCGTGGTAGTGTCGAACCCGCCGATAATGTCCCGCTCCGTGATCGCGGACGGGTCCACCGCGTCAAACGTAATGGTCAGTTCGCCCGTGCTTTCGGGGATTCCGCCGCCCTCCAGCACTTCAAGAATCAGATTCCCGCCGTCATAAAACAGGTCGAAATCTGTTCCGATGTCGTACCCGGTGACTTTCACCGTGTCTTTCAGGGCTTCCAGCGGCAAAAGAACCTTGCCGTCGGTCAGCGGGTAATTTGCTTCCTCGACGGTTTTCTTGTGCTTCGCGGGGTCCAGCACGTTCACGAAAACGACGGGGGACACGCCGTAAAGCTTGAATTGCGAATAGATCGCTTCACAAATGGGGTAATTCTTCCAATCGTCGCTATACCCCAAAGCGGCGACGGCTTCGGCGTAGTTCTGGCACATGATCGGGTCGTTCACCGCGCCGCCGACGGTATGTACCGGGGCCGCGCCGACGATGAATGCAACGCCGGAATCAGCCGTTACGGGCGTTGTTACCGACGTGTCGGCCTGTCTTGTAGATACGCCGTGGTAAAATTCAGCCATTTTTTATACCTCCCTGTTGCCGCGCATTGTCGAAACAATGTCGCTATAATACTTGTGTGCAAGGTTGCCGGGGGTCTTGACCTTGACGGAGAACGCCGCCAGCCTGTTCACGGGGACGATCAGCCGCGCCACCTGCGGGTAAACCTCCAGCACGTCCGCAAGGTAGGCTTTCACGTCCTCAAACGTGCCGCGGAACACGGCGTTTTCTTTCAACCGTCCGCGGGGCAAGGTCGGCCCGGCATAAACGAACAGGTCGTACCCGTCCGGCACGTCCTCTTCGCCCTCTGCGCCGCTCTGTTCGGCGTTTTCGTCCGGGGTGGTATTGTTACCCTCCCCGCCGCTTTCGGCGGCTTCCTGCGCGTTGTGCGCGTCAATAGCGGCGATAATCTTTGCTTTCGTCATGCTGTCGTCAACGTCAATCCCGTTCACAACGGCAAGTTCCAGCAATTCCGGCTTTGTCATTCCGGGTTTGTACTCTACTGCCATACTTTCTGAACCTCACTTTCTACAATCGGCATTCGCCATTCGGTCATCATTTCGCCCAAATAGTAAGGCGGCGTGCTGTCCGGGTAGACGATCATTTCAATGGGTGGTTTCAGCATGAAGCGTTCTGCAATCACGCCGTCGCGCAAAAACGCAATACGAATCCGGGTAAGCAGATTCAGGACGCACAATGCGCCCTCTTCGCCGTCCTCCGAATAGGTGGCGGCAACAATTCGCACCATGCACGAACTTTCCGTCATTTCCCCGGCGGTCTGCGTGTCTGTGATTTTGATGTACTGCAAAAGAACATACGGAATCCGCTTCGTTTCTGCGTCCTTTGTCGGAAGTCGCATTTTGTAAACCTCCGCGGGCCGCTCTTTCGCTTCT
>HF990594.1:26383-35330 GCA_000432135.1 Firmicutes bacterium CAG:124 | reverse complement strand
TTGTGTTTTCTTCGATAAACGCTTTCAAAGCGTCCAGCAGTTCTAACGGTGTCATGTCTTATCCTCCGTACCCGTTCAGAATACGGGTGATTTCCTGTTCAACGCGCTTGTCGATGGTTTCTTGTGCCGCCTGTTCCACCTTGTCAAGCACGTTTTCGTTACCCATCATGTGTGCGGTAGACGGTCCGTAAAGCTGTTGCGACGAATCACGCCGTCGCGTCAGTCGTTCAAACACGCCCACACCGTATTTGCCCAAATCTGCGACGTATGCCGATTCCAGCCGCTTCCCGCCCTCCGCGCGCAATACAGAAACGGAAACCGTGCGTTGCGCGGGGGCGGGCGGCGAAACCTTGAAGCGTTTTAGCGGTATCACCGTTCCGGCAAACTCAATAGAACCCACCAAGTCGCCCGTGGTTGCCCGCTTCATCTTCATGTTTTGGTTTGCGGTAATGTCTGATTGCTTGATGTTGTACGTTTCCCGGATAACCTTTCCCGATTGCGAACGCACCGTACCCAGCGCCCGGTTTATGACGTTGAAAAGCGCCCGGTTCGGCGCGCCTTTGATGTCCCCTAAAAGCAGATTTACCCGCTCGATCTGTTCGTTCGTTATCTCAATCATTCGGTCAACCCCTCCAAATAAAGCACGATTTCCCCGGCTTCCGGGTGAACCTTTGTGATTGTGTAAACGTCGTCGCCGATCTCCACGGTTTCATCTTTTTTCGGGGTCCGTTTCAAAAGGGAAAGAGGGACGTACATTACCAAATCGACAAGAATTAAACCGTCCACGTGATCGGTGGACGGCTTTTTCCTGTCCTGCGCTCCGCCGTCGTCAAGAATGACCGGGCCTTTGTACCGGGTCCCGGAAATCCAAAACTCCAAAACGTCCGCGTGTTCGTTGCTGTTGTGAAAAACGGTCGTCAAGTCCCGCTCGACTTGCGCTTTGAAGTTCATTAAAGAACCTTTGCAACAAACCAGCTATTGACCTCATGCGGCACGGTCAGCGGCTTGCTGTTGATCTGCAAGAAACGGCGGTCCGGGCGGCGCTCCACCCACGTCTGCGGCACTTTGTCGCCCTCGACGGTAACAAAGTTCACGCCGTTGTCGGCAAGCATAGTCACCGCGCCGTAATAGATCGAATAGTCCGCTTCCGTAGAAAGCAGGGCAAGCGTGCCGTCTGGAACAAGCGGCTTGTCCTCCGGCGCGTCGGGGTCGGTCCAGTTATCAAGATACCATTCGTTGTACTGGTAGATGTCCAGCCCCATCTTGTGAACGCTCCCGATGTAGGTAAGGCCGTTCGGAAGCTGGCGGGGCTTGATGACCGCAAGATCATAACCCTTGATGTCCAGCACTTCCTTTACCTTTGCGTTGTTTACAAAGGCGTTTGCAACGTCCTTTGCCATGACGCAAATATTGCAGTTCACAAAGCCGTTTTTCTGCACGGTTTCGTGCCACCGCTCAAGGTCGGCCAGCGGGTCAGCGGTCGGGCTGGTCCATTTCAGCGCGTCGGTGACGATGGTTTCGGTGTTCGTGAAATTGAAGTCGATAACTTCGTTCAGGCCCTCCCCGATAATGGGAATCTGCCCGGTAAAGATAGCGGTTGCCGCCATCCACTCTTCGCGGCGAACGATCATTTCGGTAAGTTCGGCGAAATCCTCCGCCAGCTTCTCAACGGCCCGTTCCGCCGGGGTCCTGCCGCTGTACGGGTTTTCGCCCGCGGCCCGCTCCAGCAGGTCGTCAACGGTCGTGATCTTGTTCGGGGCGACAAGAACGGGGGTGTAACTCTCCGTTCTGTACCCGCTGTTCGGAATAGTCTTGCCGCCGATCTTCGGGTGAACGAACGGGGCCAGCGCGCGGCTCCCTTTCTTGAAATCCACGTCAACGCTCTTCGTCGGGAACGTCTGGCGGTTCTTGAAGAACGTGTCGCGGAAGAACGTATGCACCGGGGGCATACGGCGAATGATTTTCCCCATTGTGCGGGGGGTGTAAATATCAGTCTGAATAGCCATTTTTGATTTCCTCCCTTTACTTCAAAAAGATTCCCAGCTTACGGAAAGCGGGTTTCAGGGTATCGGCGGTCACGCCGTCGGGCAAGGTCAGCGCGTCGGCGAAAAATTCGCCCGTCAGGTAGCACACAACGCCGCCGTCGGTCGAATCGTCCGCGGCGATTCCGTGCAAGTCCGCCAGCCCGTCGGCGGTCGCTTCGCTGATACCGTCAGCGGTTTTGATGACGGGGGCGTATTTGCGAACGGTTGCGCCGCTCTTCACGTCCCCAGCTTCCGTCACAACGGGGAAGTCGCCCGCAAAGAAGTTCACGGGGCTGGTCTGATCTCTGTTGATCTCATACATGGTCTTTTACCTCCTTACTTCGTTTCGGGGAAAAGCTTGTCAAGCGCCGCGTCGATTTCGTCCGCGCCGCTCTTGCCGCCGGTCCCCTCAATTCCTGCGCCCGCTCCGACTTTGCCCGCGCCGCTGTTCTTCGCGTCGTCGTCGCGGTCCTGAATGTACTTGCCGCCCAGCTTGCGCTGTTCCGCGACAATCGCTTTCGCAACGTCGCCCGCGGCAACGGGTTTTGTGAATTTTGCTTCCGCAACGATATTTTCAAAGCCCGGAAGCGCCACGTCCTCGATGTCCTGAATGCGCTTGCGTTCCGCGGCGGTTGCCGCGTCCTCGATCTGCTTTGTCAAGTCGGGGAAAGCCGCTTTCAGGCCGTCAACGGTCTTGATGTCCTTGATTCCGTCCATGATTTCTTCGCTCCTTTTCGGTTCATTTTGATGTTGTATATCTGAAAAACCGTCCGGCGTGTGGGTCGCACAACGGTTTAACAGCGAAACGGGGAGGTTCGGGAAGCGCGAAATATCAAGTGAAACGCTGTTCACGATGACTTTTGCCGTGTTTTCAACGGTCGTGTCTGCTTCCTCGAACATGATCTTGTCGCAAAAACCAGCGTCAACGGCCTGTTTGCCGTCGTACCATGTTTCCGCGCTCATAATCGCGGCGATTTCGTCCGCGTCTTTGCCCGTTTTCAGGGCGTACCCGTTCACGATTGATTGCTTAATCACTTTCAGTTCTTCGCCGACTTTCACAAGGTCGGCTTCGTTGAAGTAACCCAGCAACCCCACGGACGGGTCATGCACCATAAAAACGCCGTTGCCCGGAATCTCAATCACGTCGCCCGCCATTGCAACAATCGTCGCCGCGGACGCGGCCCAGCCGTCGATCTTGACCGTGATTTTCGCCGGGTTGTCTTTCAGCCGGGTATAAATGGCATTTGCGGCGAACACGTCGCCGCCGCCGCTGTTGATTCGCACGACGATTTCGGGGACGGACCCCAGCGCGTTCAATTCCTCCGTAAACTGCCGGGGCGTTACTTCGTCGCCCCACCACGTTTCGGAAGCAATGTCGCCGTACAAAATCAATTCCGGGGCGGCGTTCTCTTCCGCCGCGTCCCGGAAACTCCAAAAGTGCTTATTTTTCGGGTTCTGTGCTTGATTGTCCGGGTTCTTCGCCGGGCCGCTCTTCTTTTTGGCTTCCTGTGCCATCGCCCTTGACCTCCTTTAATAGCTTTTCTTCGCGCCTTAACTGCGCCGCGTTTTGGTAGAAATCGGACCCGTTCATTTCCATTGCTTCACGGTCACGGGTTGAAAAGCCGTTTTGTACGCGCTTTTCCGCCGCGGTGACTTCCTGAACCGGGTTCAAAAGGCCCTGCGCCGGGCCGTTCCACTCCGCCCCGGTGTACGCCTTGCGAATGATCGGGTCGGTAAAAAAGCCGGGCGCGGGGATTCTTCCCTTTGCGACGGCTTCCGCGAACCACTCTTCATAAATGGGCTGGCAAAAATCGTTTGCAAGCCATGTCCGATACATACGAAACATTTTCCATGCTTCCAAAAGCGCGCCGCGTGACGCGCTGTACGACGCGTTGAAGTTCTTTACCAGCAGTTCGTAAGGAATTTCAAGGGCCGCGCCGATCTGTCGGCAAATGGCAATCACGAACCCGTCAAACGCTGTGTTCGGTCTGCCGGGGTTCATGTCGTGCGCCTTTTCGCCCTCGTTCAAGTCCACGATTGCGCCGGGCGCAAGTTCAATCGTGCTGTCGTCGTCCGCGTCCACCTGTGCTTCTTCCGGGATAATTTCACCGAAAGCGCCGTCAGCCGACGCGCTTTCCTTTTCGATGAATACCGTAAACATACCCGAAACGACGGCGGCGACAAGTTCCGCGTCGGTGTATCGTCCTAACTGCTTCAACGCTTCGATGACCGGGGCAAGGAACGGCACGCCGCGGCGCTGTCCGATTCGCTCCCGGTTCATAATGTGAATCACATTGCGCCGCCCGGTCTTTTCGCCCCATGCTTCAACCCGCGTCCACTTCATTTCCGTAAATTCATACGAAAGGGGGTGGTGGGTGCTGATATGGTATGCGACGACTTCGCCCGCGTCGTTCGTTTCAACGCCGCCGACAATGTGCGGGTCGCCTGTGTCCCCGTGCGGGTTGCTTAACCTATCCGCTTCAATCAAGCAGATTCGGAGATCATAGGGCATATTCACCCGGCTTGTCACGGGAAGCGTTGCGATAACGTCCCCGCTCATAAGCCAATTCAGAAAGGCAAGTTGCTGGAGTTCGTAAAAGTTGTCCAGCCGCTCCAAATCGCAAGCGGGGGAATCCGCCCACAAAGCAAATTCCCGTTCGATCTTGCATTCAAGGTCCCGCGCTTCCTCTTCGCTGATTCCCAAAACCTCATAATCGACTTGACTTTTCAGCTTCAAGCCGGACCCGACGACGTTTGTTCGGCACGTTTTCAACGCGCCCGTCGCAAGAGGAACGCCCATGTAAAGATCACGGCAACGCTGGCGGAGAACGGAAAGGTTTTCTTGTATGTCCTCCCGTGCGGACCCGCCGCCGTAAAGCCACCCGGCAAGCGATTTTTTCGTTACCGACGCGCCGTAATTGCTGTACCCGCTGTCAAGTATCTGTAATTTGCGACGCGCCCCAGCCCGTTTCAAGGCTCTTTCGGGCGATACCGCCGCAATTACGCGGTCAAATACATTCAATCCGCTTCACCGTCCTTTCTTACAGGTCCCGCGGAACGGCGCGGAAAACACGGTTTCTTCCGCCGCGCTTTTCGATGTTCTCCAGCCGCGCAACCTGATTTCTCCAATATTCAATCTGCTGTCTGATCTCCGAAAGGTTCGCTTTTGTCAGGCTCCGTGAACCTATCGTATAGCTTTGATGTGTCGTAACCTCCAATTCGGCGGTTAGCCATGCGTCAAGGTGCTTTTTTGCAATTTCAAGGCTGATTCCATTTGCCATTTATATTATCCCTCCGTTTCCTCTGGACCGTCTGCCGCGCTTGCGGGGCGGGGCTGGCGGCGCGTCGCGGTCCGGCTTTTTCAAAACCGGGTTCGCAATCTCCAGCGCGGCGGTTGCGTAGTTCCGAATATCAAGCGGTTCATTCCGCTTGTACCCGCCGTCTTTCAGCGTCCACACGTATTGCGCTTTGCCTTTCTTGTAGGTCATCACCATTTTTTCAGCGGTCAGGCCGCGGAAATACTCTTGCGTGTACCCTCTGTCTTTCTCTTTCGGGAAATGGCAGTAATTCGGCCCCTCTTCCTGAATGCCCAGCCGCTGATACAAGATCGCTTTTCCCGTGTCAACGCCGATTGTGAATAGCGGCGCTTTGACGCTGTTTGCGGTCGATGGGCGGTTGTAATACGGCACGTCCGCTCCGCCCTTGCCCTTGATAGCGAATACCCGGCGGGCCGTCCGCTCTTTGCAAAAGCGGTAAACTTGCGTCGTGAAGTGTCCGCCGGAATCAATGCACGTGCAAATGATTTTCAGCCGCCGCCCGTCGGCGGTCGTGAACGTCTGCGAAAGCACCTTGTCGAGTTCGTCCCAAACGGGCTTTAACTTCAAATCCCCGTATATCGCTTGATACTTGATACCCCAGCTTTCTTTCTCTTCGCCCCAGCCGACAACCTCAACTTCAAAACGGTTGTCCTGAACGTCAACGCCAGCGGTCAGCACCAGCACTTCTTCCGGCACTTCGCAATTATACTTTTCACGGCGCTTGTAAAGGTCGTCCGTTTCGAGTTGTTCGCCCTCTTCCTCCCATGTCTGCCCCATCTCTGTGTTGGTCCAGACTTTGAGAAGTTCAATATTGCCTTTCTTCTTTTCGTCGTTTGCGGTAAGGAACTTTTGCACAATTTCCCGCCATTCGACGAACAGGGAAGCAAGGGCGTTCAGGTGAAAGCCCCGAACCTTTCGTTCCGGGTACTTCGCAATAAACCGCCCGCCGGAAAAGTGTTCTTTCCATTCCGTTTCGGAGGATAGCACGCCGCACGCCGGGCAAACGCACCCGATTTCGTCGAGGTTTTCCCGGTCAAATACGATGTTTGCCCATTCAAGCGGGGTCAGCGCCTTGCACGCGGGGCAAGGAACGTTCCATTCCTCTTGTGTGCTGTGTTCGTATTCGACTTCGATTCGGGAAAGCCCCTTGATTGTCGGGGTTGAAACGTCAACTTCTTTCTTGTTCCAAAAGGTTGTAAGCCGCTTTCCGGCAAGCAAGAGGGGGTCGCCCTCATTGCCCGCCGTCGCCGGGTATCGGTCGATTTCGTCCGCAAGTAATATCCGAATCGGACGGGAAGCAAGGGACGACGGGGAATTTGCGCCCACCATAGTCACATGACCGCCGGGGAAAATCTTTTGCAAGATCGTGTTCCCGCTGTTCCGGGCTTTGTCGTTCACCCGGTCACGTAGAACGGGCGTGTCCCGCAACATAGGGGAAAGGCGGTCTTTGCTGAACGTTTCCGCCATCTGTATGGTCGGCTGTAATACCATGATCGGCGACGGGTCGTAGTGCATGAAATACCCTATCGGGTTCAATATGAACCCGTCCGTCTTGCCGATCTGTGCGGCGCTCATTACAACAACTTTCTGAATGCTTACGTCGCATATTGCGTCCATGATTTCTTTCTGATATGGGGCCTTTGACGTGCGCCAGCGGCCCGGCTCCGCCGATGATTCGGAGGAAAGACGGCGGTATTCGTCCGCCCATTCTGAAATTGTCATGTCCGGGGGCGGGGCAAGAACGGCAAAAATTCGGGTGAAAAGGTCAATCGTCGCTTGTTTCACCGTCGTTCCCCCTTTCTCCGAAAGTCCCGTTGAAGTCCGACAACTCCAACAAGGCTTCGTCGATATGCTCTTTTAGCAGTTTGAAGATTTCCGCCCGGTCCGTTTTCTTGCAAAGGACCGGGGCAAGCTTCGCCGGAATAGCCATAAGCCGCGCTTTGAAGTTCACAAGCATATCTTTCATAACGGCTTCGATGTCCTCCGACGAATGAAGCTTGTTTTCTTTCAACTGCAATTCGTATTCTTCATTTTTCCGCTTCGCCCGGACCAGCTTTGCCCGCTCCGTGTTGTAATCAATCGTTTCTTCGCTTTCCGGGTTCCGCTTGCGTAGGTAGTTTATATAGCGGTGGTTCGTGTCGATCAGGTCATACAGGCCGGGGCGGACCTCTGCAATCACCTTTTCGTCGCGCAACTGCCGCACGCGGCGTTCGGAAACGTCCAAGAACCGCGCAACCGCTTTCACGTCGTAAAGTTTCATGCTTTTTTCACCCCTCTTGACCTCTCTTTTCTCAAATACACCCCCCGGCAACGCATTTCCGGCAAACGCGGAAGCGTTCAAAAAATTTTTTCACCTAAAAAAACGCTGGGCGTCGCCGAACCCGCGGGCTTTCTCCGCCGCCGGAAGAACCTATATTCAGTCGGCGAACACGTCGCCGTCGCCCTCTGTTTCGTCGTTGATCTCTCCCGTTTCGGGGTCAATCTCGAAAGCGCCCGAAAGTTTTTGCTTTGCAAGATTATATTTGCGCTCTTCAAGGCGCACCCGGCGGCTTTCCAGTTCGTACCCCTTGATAGAATCTAACAGTTTGATGATTCGCCCGTGTATCTTGTTCAACTCTGCTTCAAGCTTCATTGCCCGGTCGAATGCGCTGGCCTTTATGACCGTCTGCATTGTGACGTTATATGCGCTCTCTTCCAGTTCACGGGCCTTGTCGCCCGTCGTGTCCTGCAAGGCCGCAATCTCACGTTGTAGGCGTTCCAGCTTCTTTTCCTGCTGTCGTGTCGGCGGCTTGCCGCTCTCTGTGTCCATATCCCAAAGCAACGAATCTTCTTCCCGTTGCAGGGCTTCCAGCTTCTCCATTTGCTGTTTCAAACGCTCTTGACCTTTCGGCGTTCTCATTTCAACAACGCGGTCAATATACAGGGTGTCGGGGTCGGCCCCCTCCAGCGCGGCAATCTTGTTTTGCAAGTCTGCTTCTTTTGCAATCAGCAACCGTAATTCCGTAAGCATATTCGCTTCGGTTTCAAGGGTGATACCCTCGATATACTCCCGCTGTTCCGGGGGAAGATCGGCAACGCGAACGGCGGAATATGCGCCGTGTGTTTCGGCATTCTTATTCCCCATAGGCGCACCCGCTCCCGCGGCGTTCTTATTGCCGGGTTGCCCGCCGCGTTTCCGTGGCGGCTTCTGCGCTTCAAGCGCGGCGTTCCAGTCGTCAAGGCTCTTCCATTTTCGGACCTGTTCGGGCTTCGCTCCGACTTTCTCCGCAACCTCCCGCGCCGTCATCGTCCCGCCGGAATCCAGCCAAATCTGCCGGGCCTTGTCCCGTTCGGGGCTTCTATCGCGCGCCATGCGTCCGCACCCCCTTTCGTTTGTTTTTCATTTTCCGCTTCGCGGGTCCGCCCGGAAGCGTGCAAAAAACGGGCCATGTTCAAAACATGGTCCGTTTTCGGTGTCAGGGCCAGCGGGGAGGATTCCGCCGCCCGTTTCGTATCTGTGACTTTTCACAATACCCATTTTAGCAGAAAAAACAGGCAATGGGTGGCAATCTTATTTTTCCGGGAAACGATACCGCGAAATCGCCTTGTTCCGGCCGAACCGCTTTC
>HF990594.1:1587-26358 GCA_000432135.1 Firmicutes bacterium CAG:124 | reverse complement strand
GAACCGCTTTCCCAAAGCGTCCAGCCCGTCGTCGCGTATATTGCGGCATTGCCGCGGGCTGTAATTCAGGCGTTCCGAAATCTGTTCCCATTGTAGACCGTCTATGTAAAACGCCAAAAGCACCGCTTTTTGATGATAATTCAGGGCGTTCAACTCTGAAAGAATATGCCCTTTGATTTCCGCCAGCTTGTGGTTTTCCTGATTCATGCTTGAAATGGTCTGCTGGACGGACGCGGGGACGTTCAGAACAACCCGTTCAACCGGGCTTGACGGCGTGCCTTTCCCGTGTGGCATACCGTCCATGTTGACGGCCCCCAGCGTCGTGTAATACTGATCTTCGAGGTTCTTTATAACCCGCTCGTTCAGCTTGATTGTTTTATCAACGTCCCGGTAAAACCGTAAGATCGTTATAACCTTTTCGCGTTCGCGTTTCATTGCCTGTCCTCCTGTATGCGCGGAAAGGCGGTTAAAAACCGCCGTGCCGCTTTTGCTTACTCTTTTTCACGTTGTAACCGGGAAAGCGCAATGTTCAACGCGTCAACGTCCATTGCCCAAACCCTTGAACCGTCGTCGGTGTCGCTTTCGTTCATGCTCTGGCAATAGTCCCGTAAGCTTTCCAACTGTTCAACGGCCCATGTTGTACCCTCTGCCGGGGCGCGTCTTTCTTCCGCCGCTTTCGGCTGTTCCTGCTGTTCCCGCTCCGCCGGGGGCGTGTTTTCCGCTTCGTCGGTCGGTCCTGCTGCCGAAATCGGCTTTTCCGCGGGCGCGTCCGCCTGTTTCGGCGGCTCTGCGTGGCCCTCTGCGGGTCTTTCCGCGGGCGGGTATGTTTCTTTACGTCCCGGCGCTTCCGGCGGCTGTGTGGCGGTCTGTGGAGCGGGTGGCTGGGTTTCCCGCTCTGTCCTCTCCGCCGGGGGCGGGCTTTTCCGTTCCCGCGCGGCCTTTATGGAGATTTCCCCGGTCCTCTGATACTCCGCAAACGCCGCTTGCTGTTCCTCTGCCGCCAGCCCTGAAAGTTCGTAGGCGGTCGAAACGTTTATACGGTCCTCTTGCAACTCCGCTTTGAAGTCCGGGCAAAGGTTCCGAATGATCGCGTCATACCGCCCGATCTGTGTTGTGCTTGTGTGAAGCACCTTTGCTATGAAATCCCGCGTCCCGTCCGCCTGAACCTCTGCACCGCCGAACGTCTGTGAAACGATCTGTTGAAGCAGGGCGACGAACCGGGGCTTCGTCCGGGCTTTCTCCAGCACTTCCCGCAAATACCGCACTTCTTCGATTTTGTCCCATGCGGTTTTCTCCCTCTGCGAATTTGTCACGATCAACATAAGGCCGTCGCGGACCTCTTGATCTTCCGCCGCTTCTTCGTTCGGTTCCACGTCGCACGGCACGAACTCATATTGCGGTTTTCCCTCTTCAACAAGGGAAATCGACGCAAGGCGGCGGCGGTGTCCGGCAATGACCTTGTATTTCCCGCCGTCGAGCGGGACGACGACAAGGTTTTGAAGCACTTTCCCGGCGATTTCGATTGCCGCTTTCAGTTCTTCGATCTCCCGAATGGAATAGAAATTATCTTCCGACGGCACAAGGTCGTAAACGCTGATTTTCTCCATCCTGCTTTCAGCGGGACGGGGGGTAGGCTCCCCGCCTTTTGCCGCGGCCCGTGAAGCGTCGTTCAAAATCTGATTCAAATTAAACTTTGCCATGATGTAAGCCCCTTTCCGTCCGATTCGGACAATTTACCGATGTACTCCGATTCTTCCGCGCCCCTCTATGGGTCTGAACGCTTCCCGGCACCCGTCCGGGTCGCCGCAACCGGGCCAAAATCCCGCCCGGCAAAATCTCTTGTCCGTGAAGTCGTCCACGTCCAGCACGTCGCATATATCGCATTGATAGGCGCGAATCTTTTTCGGGTTGTTTTTGCAGTATTCGGGAACGGCCTTTTCCTCTCTCATTGCTTGCCCCTCCGCAAATACTCCCGCACAAACGCGATATAGTCCATAGCGGCCCCGCTCCGTCTGCTGTATTCAGCAATGGGGGATTCGGAAAAGGTGCTTTCGGTGACTTTCTCCGAATAGCGAATGTGCGTGTCAAAAACCGGGTATTCCGGCTGGGCTTTCAACCATTCTTCGCCCTGCCTGTCTGCGTCGGTCCTCTGAAAACAGGTGATAAGGCAACCCGCCAGCCGCAAGCGCGGGTTCAGGTCGTCCCGCGTGTCCTCTATCTGTTCTTTCAGTTCCGCCAGCCCGTCAAAGGCGTATTTGTCAATCTTGATCGGAATAATCACGTCGTCAGACGCGACAAGGGCATTTATAGTCGATATGTTGATGTCGGGCGCGTTGTCGATAATGCAGTAATCGTAAAATCCGTCCTTTGCAACGACGTTCAGCGCGTCCCGTAAGCGCGTTTGCTGGGGGCGGGCGCTGTCCATCATCACTTCAAGATTCGCCCGAATCAAGGTCATGTTTGCGGGCAATACGTCGATGTTCTCAAAGCGGGTTTTCCTGATAACCTCCCACGGGTCAAGCCGCCGGGCGGTCAGAATGTCCGAAAGGCTCTTTTCATCGTAGGAATGGACCCCGAATGCCTTTGACGTGTTGCCCTGCTTGTCGTTATCCACAAGCAATACCCGCTTATTGTGGAAAACTGCGAGAACGTGCGCCATGTTGTCAGCGGTCAGCGTCTTTGCAACGCCGCCTTTCAGGTTGATAATTGATATAGTTTTCATCGTGCAAACCTCCTTGTCGTATTTCTCCCGCTCGACGGCGGGGTTTATTGCTTGCAAGCCTCTTCCGTCGGGGCAATAGATACCAGCTTTCCGCTGTTGTCCAGTTCAAACAGGAATTGCACGGCCCCGGTTTTCAGATAGTGCATACACACAATATCGGTGATCGTGTGTACTTCCTCCCGTTCTTCCTGAATTACCTTGATTTTGTCGCCGATCTCATAGGGGCAAACCGCCTTGAACTCTGCATATTTCATTTTTCGCCCTCCGCTTCTTCGTACAATCTTTGAATCAGCCTGTCGGCTTGAATGCCGTTCAGCGTTACGGTGTATCTTGCCGCGCACGGTTCCGGCTTCCTAAAAAGCCGTTTCCGAACTCCGCGGCATTCGTATTTCGCCCGAACCTGATTCCCGGACCAGCCGCGGTCAATGTCAACTTGAACCGGCTGGTTCTCCGCTCCGCAAACCGGGCATTTCAGGTTTAACGCCTTTCCGTTCATCATGTCGTTTCCTCCGTTCCGTCAACCCATTTTTTCAGCGCGCCATATAGCAGGGTAGAACACATTTCCGCGGTGATCTCCCGGTGTTCGCATTCCCGTTTAACTGTCATGTGCGCCGATTCGGGGTAAAACACTATGATTCCGATACCCGGCGGCACAAGGTCTTTCACCTTGTCGTATATCTCAACCGGGACGGCGTAATAATTGCGGTTTCCGTGGAAGTTGTGTCCGTTTTCGCTCTTGAAGTCAGAAACCGTTATTTTCACTTCAAAGCAACTTGTCAAAATTCCCATGTTGTAAACGGGCCGTCTGAAAAAGCACCCGGCGCACGCCTTACACGGAAACGCCTTTCCGGGAATCTTGCACCCCTGCTGGCGGTCGCAATAGCTTTCGTCCCGCTCCACGTAATCTTCAAAGCGGATAACGTCAACAAACCCGGTCGGGGTCTGCACTTCTTCCGCCCACCTGATCGTCCGCATACTGCTGTTGAAAGCCGGGCGGAAATTGTGCAATCGTCGCTTGATTCTCTTTGTCAGGTCTGTTTCCATGCCCCAGCCCTCACTTCCGCCGCCGCTTGTGTTTCCTCTGTTTCGGCTTCGCCGGGGTGGGGTTCGGGTCCGGCGGTAGCGAAATCTCTTCGCAAAGCGTTTCGATCTCTTCCACGTCCGCCGGGTCAAAGGTGAACGCGCTTCCGGGGTCATAGGTCCCCGCCGTCCAATCGGCCTTAAATTTTTCAAAGTCGTTCCGATACGGTCGCATATCTCTAAACGGGTGGTATTGCTCCGCGTAGTAGAAAGCCGTCATCATGCGTTCGTCGTCCGCCGGGTCCCAATTATGCAAATGATAGCTTGCGTGCATATCGTAGGCCCAAAGGGAAAGAAGCAACACAACGCCGTCTAAAACGTCATAGGTTTTCTTGATGTTCTCGAAATCCCGGTAAACCATGCCTTGACCCTTGTTCTTCTCCCGGATTTCCTGAATTGTCTTACCGCCCGTTTTCAGGCGGCAACGAATCACTTTCGGTTGATAATTCATGTATTTTCACCGTCGCTTTCTTCCGCCCGCTCGATTGCGCGAACGGCGGCAAAGAATCCGCTTGCGCCCATAGCTTGCAGGGCCGCGGGCGCGTTGATAAATACGTTGTCGTTGCGGTTGACCCATTCTTTCAGAAATTCCACGGTATAAAGCGGGTCATTCAGCCGCCGAATAATTGCTTCCTGCTTCTCTGTGATCGTGATTTTACCCATGCTTATTTCCTCTCTTTCTTCTTCAACGGGCAGTATCGCGGGGCGGTTTTCCCGTAGAACAGTAACGGCCCCGGCGGTTTGCAATCAGGGTGTTTGCAAAATGCCGCTTCCTGTGCGAAATGCCCGACGTGTGCGCTTGCACCGTTCCCGTTCCGCATATACGTTGAAATTGACGCGTATTCGCATTCCCGGCATTTCATTTCACGCCCTCCCATTCCCACCAGCCCTGTTTTCCACGGGCCGGAATAGGCTTGTCAAACATGACCGGGTTTTGAAGCACCCATGCGAACCGCCCCGGCGAATAGTCGCCCCAAAGCTTTTCTTGCTCCGTCAGCGCGTCCACGATCTCTTCCACGGGGACGCAATCGACAATTTCAACCGTTCCGATCACCGCGCCGTAATCAAGGTGTGCAAACCGATTCCCAACCCCTTGATGTTCTGATAACGCCGCTTCGATCTCCGGCATGATTCCTTTTTCGAGAATGCCGGAACGCCACGCGTCTTTTTTCGCCGCGTGGACCGCGACGCGGCCCCGAATGTTCGTCCGCCGCGGGCGGGTTTCGTAGTGTTTCAGCCCGGCGACGGTGGCGTATGCGTAAGGTTGATACACGGTGTACGCTTTCATGCTTTGTCCTCTCTTTCCTGATAGATTTTGCAAGCCGCCGTTTTCAGGGCTTCCGGCTCTTTCGTTTTCAGCGCCGAATACTTCCGTGAAAAGAACGCGTCGCATTGCGGCTGGTGCTTGCACGTATTACAAGTCCTTTTTCGGTTCCGCCGCGCCCGCTCGTATTCAACCCATGTTTCATACGGGACGCTTAACCAAAGCAGACGGAACAGGCCCGCCGCAAAAAGTCCCAGCAGGACGGCGACAACCGCCGCGCCCGCTATGATAACCGCTTTCACGTTGATTCCTCCTTTTTGCCGTTGTAGATGACCACCATTGACGGGAACGGGGCCGGGGCGTATGCGTTTCCCTCTTCATCGGTGAAGCGTAACCGCCCGCGGATAAATCGAATTTCCGCTTTCCCATATATGTAGTCGTGAAAATACGTCGTGTCCGTCCGGGCCGGAATCAGCAAAACAACGGTTGTCCCGCTCTGTGCTTCTTCGTAGGCTTTGCGAACCCATTTGCCGACTTCCCGCCCGTATGGAGGGTTGCAGAATACAGAACCCCCCCGCAACATTCCACGGGCTTTTCAGCCCGTCCGTGTCCGGGGTGAAGTATGCGGGGCATTTTGCGCTTTTGTCTGTCGCCGCCGCGTCAAGCGTGAAATGAAATTCCCGGTTCAGTTCGTCGAAAAACGCTTGCGGTGTGCAATAGTCCATCTTCTTACTGCTGAAAAGCGCCGCATTCATACCCCAGCCCCCGTTCCGCTTGTACTGTTTTCGTCCTCCCGGATTCCGCGAATCGCGGCGGCTATGTCCCCGCGGCGCGCTCCGTCAATCTCCATGCGCCAGCGGTCGCCGATCTTGTATGCGCTGATCTTCCGGGCCGGGTGAACGGCCTTGATGATCTCCACCGCCGCTTGCCCGATTGCAAGAATCAGAATAACGGCCCCCAGCCATACCCAAAAGTCTGATAGAACGAATCTGATAATCTCCATGCTTATTTCCTCCTGTCCAGCCTGTCGGCTATGTTCAAAATGCCTGTCATTGCGTCCCGAATGTTGGTGTCGGTCCCCGCTGTGATCGAAAGAATCCGCGCTATGTCCCGCAATTCCTCCGCCGCGGTGACTTCCTCCGCCGACGCTCCCGCCGCTTTCATACATTCAGGGCAAAGCGTCAAGCCCTCCGCGGTCTGCTTCCCGCACCGTTCGCATTGTTGAAGCTTCACCGCCGCCGCCCCCTTTCTCTACACCGGGTAGCCGAATACAAAAGTCGTTCCAGTAATCAGCGCGCCGATCAGGAAAGCAAGCCATACGATCATAAGAACCGCAAGGACGTTTTCAGCCCAGCCCGCTATACGCAAGGCCCATTTTGCCGCCGTCAGCGGCTTTCCCTTTCTTGCTATGGCCTGTGCTTCGTCCGGGGTCGCCCGGTTCAGGTCATAGGCGTTTGCCTTAATTGCCGCCGTCACTTTCGGCGTGAAGTGCTTTCGCACGGTGAAGATGACCCAATAGACGGTTGTTATCAAGAATCCCGCATTCATTCCGCTTCCCCCGTTTCCCGCGCCCAATAGCACCCGGCGCAATCTTCAAGTTCCCCGGTATCAATGGGGCAAGGTTCGTTTTCTGCCCACTCCGGCTTCCCGCATTCGTACTTCATTTCAAGTCCTCCGTTTCAAAAAAGTTTCGTTTGGTCTGCGTAGTCCCATAGGCGAACTTGCGCCATTTCCGCCGCCAGCCGCTCCGACGCTTTCACGTAATAGTCGGGGTCAATCTCGAACCCGACGAACTCGAATCCCATTCGCCAGCACGCAATCAGGCTTGACGCGCTCCCGGCGTGTGTATCAAGAATCCGATCACCGGGGCTGGCGTAGTTCGACAAAAGCCATTCATACAGGCGGACGGGCTTTTGTGTCGGGTGTATCGTGTTTCCGTCCCTCTGCAATTCGGCCCGGTTGATGACGACAACCCGCGTCGGGCGGTCAAAAGACGTGTACGCAAGTTCGCAATCGCTCATTGAAAGCCCGTGTTGTCCCTTATCCCAAACCACCCAGCCCTTTGTGCCGCGGTTCAGCATGGGGACAAAGTAATTCCCGCCCCAAATTATTTGATTTACCGAAACGCGTTCCAGTTCGCGGAAGTATTCGGGCGGCGGCGTTTCCTTGTCCCAGCCCTTGCGGGCGTGAAACTTTCGGTTGTGCTTCGGGTTGTTGTGTACCCTCTGGCGCTGTCCGTCGTGTCCGATTCCGTAAGGCGGGTCGCATATAGCAAGCTGAAAATATTTGTCCGGGATTTCCTGCATTGCTTCCATGCAATCAGCGTTATAAAGGCGGTTCAGGTCAAACACGGGTTATTCCTCCGCCCGGCCCCGCAAGGCCAGCATTTTCTCCCGAACCAGTTTGTCAACCACCCGGCCCGGTGTTTTCTGCCCGCTGATCTGCATAAGCTTTTCAAGATTGAACGCCGTTTGCGGAGTGACCCGGACCGTCAATTTCCGCGTTTTCTGCTTCTTTGCCATTGCTCCCGCTCCTTTCGTGGATATAGTCGAGGAAGAGGACCGAACCGTTGAATCGCACCCGCCACGGTTCGAGGTCCGCCGCCGTCACGTACTTTCGCCCGAAATGCTCTTTCATGTCCCGCCATACGGCCCACGGCACGAAAAAGAACTTGTCGTTGATTCCGGCGCATACGGCGGCAACCGCTCCCCACCGGGCGTGCTTCTCCAGCGCGTCCTGCTGTTCCTGCGTCAGAACGTCCCGCTTCATGCGGTCGGTGCTGGTGTACTTCGCTTCAAAGACGATTGACCGCCCGCCCGCAAGGGTTCCTTGAAAGTCCGGCTGGGCGCGGGCCGTGAACCGTCCCTTGAAAATCCCGTCGCGCAACTTCTCCAGCACCCTGAACGGTTCCGGGGTTTTATCGACTTCCGCCCGCTCCCGCATGGAATACAGGGCGCACGCGGCTTTTATGTAGTCCTCGAAAAAATGCCCCTGCGCGTTATTGACTTTGTTTTGATACTGCTGGCGGGCGCGCCGCTGGTCGATCTGCATTGTTCTTCCTCCGATTTTCCCGAACCCGTGCGTCATGCTCCCGGCACGGGAACGGCTCTGATCTGTAACACTCTTCGCAACATTCGTCGCACGTGACTTCACCCCGGCGGGTGTAGTACGGACAAGGGTGGACCCGCTCGACGGGCTTTCCGCATACGGCGCACTTCATGTTCTGGCCCCGCTTTCAAGCATTTTGCGGCGGGTGTGTTCGTCCATTCCCGCCATCATCATGGAAATTCGCCGTGCTTCTTCAATGTCAGGTTCCGGCGCTTCCGGCAATTCGTCTATTGTATTCGCCGGGAATATGCCGTTCTTGTGCAGGAACGCCGAATAGAACCGTTCAAGTTCCTGTTGCAATGCGGCGTTGTAAAATTCAAAACTGATTTCGATTTCCAGCCGCTCCGCCGCGGTGCATTCAATCCCGATCTGCTTTCTTGTCCGGCCTGTATATCTCCCCACGCACCCGTAAGGAATGCGCCCGGTTACTGTGTAAATAACCTGATTCAAAAGCTTTCGTTCAAGCGGCGTTTTGAACCTGAACCACGCGATTTCCCGGCGTTCCTCTGCAATTTCCGCTTCCGAAATGCCGTATTGCTTCATAAGGCGGTCAAGCAGGGCGGCGGCGGAATCCTTTTCGCCGTCAACGCCGCGTTCCGCCAAAGCTTGAACCCGTTTGACTTTCTCTAAAAGCCGTTCCCGCTCCGTCATGCCTTTTCCCTCCGCTGTTCTTCCTGCGTCGCCCACATATCCGCGGTATGCAGGGCAAGCACAAGAGGGAAGAGGGACAACGCCGCCGAAAGCGTCCGGCTTCCGCCGCGGGCCGCGTCGTCATACGCTCCCATGTGCCAGCGGATTGCAAGGGCTTCTTCGTCGGTCAGATACATAAACCGGGAAATCTGATAAACCGACTTTTCCCCATGCCCGAACGGGAATCGGTCGTTCACGCGATACCCGCCGCCGTCGGTCTGTTCGTAATATTCGGCCTTGCATACGTCGTGAAGCAGGGCGCAAATTGCGCGGCTTTCGGCGCTTGTTCCCGCGGCATAGGGGCTTGAAATCAGGAAGTCATAAACCCGCAAGCTGTGTTCGACAAGCCCGCCGGGGTATGCGCCGTGGTATTTCGTGCTTGCCGGGGCGGTGAAAAAGCCCGCATTTTCAAGCCATTCCAGCAAGTCGTCCGCGCCGGGGCGGTTGACCTGATCTTGAAAAATCGCCTTGAATCTCTCTTCGTTTGTCATGTCTGTAACCTCCGTTTCATAACTCTACAATGCCGCCGATTCGGTCAACGTCGGCCCGTGTGACGGTCCGGCGTTTCAGAATGGACGTTATCACGTCCCCGAACCGCTCCCACCGTCCCGACGTAAGCGTGAAATACCGCAATTCCGGGTTAAGCCGCGCCCGTATCTGTAATTGCTGAACCACGGCCCCGGTGATCTCCGTGTTGATCTTGTAAACCGCTATGCGCCCGGTGTCCTTGTCAACCTCCCGGCACACGGCAACCAGCTTCATTGGCTGGGCTTCCGCCGCGGTTTCTTCCTGTTTCGGGTTCCTGCAATCGCACTTTTCGTTTGCGTCAAGGTGTGCGCCGCAATGTTCGCATACCCTGTAAGGCGTTCCCATGATGACCACCCCTTTCTATTCCAGCTTTCTCAATTTCAGATAGATTGACCACCCCGTGAAGTCGTTGTGTTCGTATGTAACGCCGTACACGTTGTCGGTCAGGGTCCAGCCGGGGTATTTCCGTTCCCAAAACTCCCGGCCCGGCTGTTCCTTTGCTATCCTCTCGATCTGCCTATGATTCCAGCGCCCGTCATTCGTGCGGCTTGTCGGTCGCTCCAAATTGTGGGACGATGACCACCGCTTTTTCCCGGCGGCTTGCTTCACAAGGTAGGTACAAAGGGCCGAAATCCCGTTTTCGTCGGATTGTAGGCGGTCGGCGTTGCAAAACCCGATTCGGTCGCCTTTCTTTTGCCCTTTCCGCTTCCGCTTGCGCCACAACTCTTCCACGGTGTCACGGTCAAGCCCTCCGTTCATAATGATGTGATGATGAATGCGGACGGGCTTTTTTCCGTCCTTGCCTGTGCTGTATGCCGTCACAAGCATATATTTTAGGGGCGGCAACCCCTCTTTCTCCCGGCGATACTGGACCCGGCGCAAGTAGTTTGTAGCTTCCTTTTCCGCTTCCTCTATGGTCGCCGGAAGATACCTTGCGGAATATGTCGCCGACACGTGCAACGCGTCCGGGTCGCTCCCGAAATTCAAGTTCGCTGTCTGTGTGAAATACCGCCGGGCGTTCTTGTCGTTCAGGTTCTTTTGTTTCGGTTCGGATTCCTTGACCTTTTTTGAACGCTTGCCCCTGCCGGAAGCTTTCTTTTGCGCGTCGGTGTAGGAATATATATCAACCTCCCTGTAATGGTCCCCGCAATATATCTTCTTTTCCCGCATGAAACTTCGCACCATGCTTCACCCTCTTTCTGTCGATGATGAAGCGGGCTGTTCTGTTTCCGGCCTTGTGCTTGCCGATCACTTGCAAGGGGGAAGAGGGTTCACACACGCGCCCCCTCCCTCTTCCCCCTTGCAAACCCCCATCACCCTCGGCGGCGCATGGAGAAAAAAGGGAAGAGGGGAAAAGGGCGTGAAACCCCTGTAAAATCCCCCGGTTTCCTGTGTGTGCGTGGACAAGGCTTCGCCGGAACGTTAATACCCATTACAAGCCCGCCACGCCGCTTGAAAACGGCGCTTTTACTTGACTTTTCCGCCGCTTTGTGTTATACTCACGTTAGGTTGATACGTGATGTATTTTCATCGGCGGAAACCGCTTCGCGCTTGTTCTTCCAAAGCAAGCGCGGGGCGGTTTTCTTTATGCTGTTTTCCGTGCGGCGGGGAGGGGTCAACCCTCCGCCGCCCTCTTTGCTTCCTCTTCCTGCATGATCTCTTCCGCGTCCTGCTTCGACTTGAAGAGGGACGACACAACCGCCGCCAGCACGTCGCCCCAAAGGGACACGGCATAGTCGCCCAGCGTTTCCATGACGGCTTCCGCGGCTTCCTCAACCGCCGCGGCCCGGCGCTCCGCCTGATCGTCTGCGTTCTCTTCGCCCGGAACAGATACCAAGATGTCAGATTTCATATTGCAAAGCGGGCGCACGCCGCGGCGCCGTAGTACGCGCCGTCGTTGTCCAGCGCGCCGGAGGAATTGACGCGGCGGACGCGGCACGAGTATTCAGGGTCGCACGTCCACGGGGTCAGGGTCCACCACCAGCACCCGATTTTCGGAATCAGGGCGCGGAACTTGCGGTACAGGCCGTCGGAAATCAAGGCGATTTTGTCCGTCGCGGTCCCGTAGTCGGTCATGCCGTCGTCGGCGGTCAAGTCGGTTTCGAGGTCGAGGAACGCCGCCCGGTCTGCGCCCTCTGCAATCAGCGCGTCAAGGAACGGGCCGTTCAGTTCCCGGCGCAAGGACGACTTGCGCCAATCGTTGCAATTCTCTTCGTCGAAAGCCCGTTCAAAGACGGGTTCGGCGGTAAGGACAAGCGCGCCGCCGTCGGTGTTGTCCAGCTTGACCCATTCCACCCCGGCATAGGTGAAGCGCGCACCGCATTTCAGTTCAGCAAGTTTTTTCATGGTCTTTTCCTCCTTGATGTTTTTTCATATCGGCGACAATATCGCCGACGGCTTGCGAAATGATGTAGTAAAATGCCGGGAGAAACAAGGCGAACACTTCGCCGCCCACCGCGTTGTACCCGCGTTCCGCATAGGCAACCGCCGCGCCCGCTCGAAAAAGCATGATTCCGGCGACGGTCAGCGACGCATAAAGGGCGATTGTTGCCCGGCTTACCTTTGCCCGGCGGCTTGTCCTCCGCCGCGTCCGGGCCTGTCCCGCTCCACGGCGGGCCGTTTTAATCTCTGTCATGTTGCTTCCTCCCATGCGCTGAAATGCGCGATTCTCTCTATGTCAACCGGGTTTATGGCCTTGTCGTCAATGTAAAGGTCTGCATATACCTTTCGCCCGTCGGACGGTTTCAGGCCGATTGTTGCGGCGTATGGGTTCCACGGGTTTTCATTGACCGCGTGAATCGGTATTTTCTGCGCTTTGCAGAACGCCACCGCTTCGTCAAGCAGTTTCCGGGTTCCGTTTTCCCGGCTTGTGTAAAGAATGATCTTTGAACCCTCCGCCGCCAGCTTCCGAACGTAGCCGATGACAACGGGGTTCGGCTCCCCAATTTCCGGGAAAGCGTTGGTGCAAAGTGTCCCGTCGAAATCGACGGCGACAAATTCATATTTCGGCATTGCCTGTCCCCCTTTCGGTTTTGTCGGGGTCGGCGCTCCCTTTCCGGGAAATCTCATATTCCGCCCCGTAACGGCGGCGTTTGCACCGCCAGCACGTGATCTTCATATTTCGCCCGCCGCCGACGCGCTTTATATCGTGCTTTCCGGCCTTTTGCAGTTCGAGGAAGCAGGGCAAACAGAATTGACGTTTCATGTTGTCACCCCCTCCCATGCCGCCGGAAGTCCCCGGCATTCGGGCAAGTTTTCCAATGCGGCACAAATGCAACGGGAAGTTCGCGGCTTTCCTCTTCCGGGCGGGCGCGCCGCCCGACGATCACCGCGCCGTCGTCCGTTACGAAACGGTCGCGCCCGTCGCCCTCAATCACGAAAACGGGTTCAGGGTCAACGGGCATATTCCGTCCCGCCGTGGTCTTTATCCACTCAATTTGAGAACCGCACCCCCGGCAAAGGCTCATACGGCGCACCCCCTTTCGGCATAGGCTTTCGCGGTGATCTCCAGCATTCCGCGAATGAAAAGGTATGTCGCCCGCTCCGTCGGGGCCTGTTCCTCCCATGCCTTGACCTCTTCCGGCTTCAACTTCCGGGCGGTCATGGAACGAACCCCGCACCAATAGTCGCTTGCTTTGATTCCGTATTCCCGGCAATATATCCGCTTCGCCTGATCGCCGGACACGGCCCAAACGTGAAGCTTGCGCCCGCCGGGGCTTTCCACAAGATAAAGATTTTTCGGCTTGTCCATCATTGCACCGCCTTTTCTGCTTCGTATGGGCTTTCAAGGGTCCATTCCCACGTTTCCGCGCTCTTCCAGTCTTTTGTAAAGCTGTTCCGCTCTCCGTCCCCTGTAAAGAAGAGGTATTCCGGCGGAATCACCCGGCCCACGTTTTCTTTTCCCTCTTTTTCTGCGTTGTGCCGGGTCAGCACGTCCGCCGCCAGCGATTTCAGTTCTTCCGTTACCGGGTTATCTTCCGAATATCCGGCGAATTGCGCCGGGGCTTCTATGACCTCCAGCACCGTGTCAGGGAAGCGCGGGTTGTCAACCCGGTTCAGGACCACCCATACGCAAGCCGCCTGTTCCGTTTTTGACGTTACGCCGCGGGCTTCTCCGTAAAGCATTTTTGCGAGGGCTTCAACCTCCGCCGCGGGCGGTATGTATTCATCTTCCGCCGCTTCCGCTGGGGTCCTTTCCGGCATTCTCTCTACTGCAACCGCCGGGCGTTGTCCTCTTGTCCATTCCGCCGCGGCTGGTTCCGGCTCCGCCTTGTCGCACGCCGTCGGAGAAATAAGCGTCATTCCGACAAGCAGGGCAATGGCCACCCGCGTCATCTTCCGTAAAATCACGGTTCCGATCTGCGCCGCGGTCACGATTCCGCCCCCGCTTCGAGGGTCAACCACCAGCCGGGGTTGTTCCTGAACTCTTCGTTCGGGCAAGCGTCGCAATTCTCCGCGTCGCACCCGGCGCAAAACTGTTCGTGAAATCTGTCGTCCCACGGTCCTTCTATCACTGGCAAGCACGCAAGAAACTTCCCCAGCACTTCCGGGCTTTCCGTTATCCTTTCAAATACTTTCACCGTCAAAACCTCCCTTTCAGATTCCCGGACGATCACGCGCCCGCGTTGCTCTCCGCGGTCGTGCGCCCGCGGCGCTTGAAGCTTGCTTGTACCGTCTGCTGGGCAATAACGGGGCTGTATGCCGGGCGCTGGTTGCGGTCAAGAATCACGTTCCCGCTCCCGTCGGTGCTTTCGCCCCTCTTCAACTCCCGGTACACGGTCGCAACTGTTACCCCCAACCGCTCCGCAATGTCCGCCGCCCGCTCTCCGCGCTCGTATGCGGCGGCAAGCGTTCTTCTATCCTGAAATGTTATGTATTTGTATCGCCGCACAAGTTTTCACCCCCGTTCTATTGCCGTTGAATTTCTATTTTTCGGCTTCCGCCTGTTCAATGCGTGCTTTCAGCGATATATACCAGCAATACAGGCTGGCAACGTGCGTTATGATTTTCACTAAATCCGGCTTTGTTGCCGATTTCGTCAGCTTTTCGCTGATTCGGTCCGCCGCCATGCTGTCGTGAAAGGCTCCGTCAATCAAGGAAAGAACCGCCGCCGTCTGGAACGTGTCTGCAATCTTGCCGTATGGATCCCAGCCGTTCAATTTCTCCCATGCTTCCGAAAAGAAAACAAGTTCGTTCGCAAGTTCTCCGTCGTCGCCGTAATCCGCGGGTTCGTCCTGATAGCAATAGTCGCTTACGAACGCTTCAATTTCTTCTATAATCAGTTCACCGCGCCCGCCGTCGATGTCCTCCCATGACAACTGTTCCGGCTTGAAAATGCACCCCATGTTTACCGCCTTTCCGGGCGGGCGCGGCGGCTGTCCGCCGCGCCCTTGCCCCTTATTCGTACACCTGATACAAGTTGCCGTTCGTCCAAAGCCATGTCATGTGGGCGCAATCAAAGCGGATAAACTGCCAATCGGTCGCGTCATAATACGGGGTTCCGATGATACGCACCCGGCTGGCTTCAAAGCCCCATTCTTCGCAAACCTCGACGCGCGCCCGCTCTTCCGAAATTTCCGTTCCGCAATTATTGACCAGCCATTTGCCGGGGGCTTCCTCATAGGCAACGACGGCTTCCGGCTTCCGCAAGCACCATGTATAGACCGCATATTGCATAACGTCGCCGGGGGTCAGCTTCTTTTCCTGAACAAGCCGCACAAGCGTTTCGTACAGCTTCGCCGTGTCCAGCGCCTTGTCCCACTTCACGCGGCTTTTAATCTCCGCGTCGAACTCTTCCGCCGTCACCAAGATTCCGTGGCTGGCTTTCCATGACCGATCATACCCGGCTTTCAATTCCTCTTCCGTGTCGTACAGATACCCGCGGTCAAGAATGAATTTTTCAAAGTCGTTCAGCTTTGAAAAGTCCTGCGTCGTGGTCCTGATCTTGTCCGACAACAATTCGCCGTAACCGGGGACCCGCTCTGTTGTTACGGGGGCGGCGGGGGCTTCTGCCCGCTCGTTTTCGTCGTAAATCCGGCTTTCGGGGTGCTTGTCGCTCCAAAACTCGACGCGCCCGCCGTCGTTTACTTCGTAGAACGTCCCGCGCTCCGTCGTGTAGGTCTTGCGGATTGTGGACCCCTCCAGCGTCGAATCCTCTTTGTACTGAACGCCGCCGATGATTTCGGCTTTCGCGGCTTCGTACTCTTCAAAAGAAACGTGTGTCATTTTTGCGCCCTCCCTTGTATTTTCCGGCCCTTTGTGGTATAAAAAAATAAATGCGTCGGGACCGTTCCGCACCCTTTCGGGTGGGTTCGTGTCCTTTCGCATTTAATAATACAAGCCGCGACGCAGCGAAAAAACGCAGGCAGTTCGTTGACTTTTCTGTCCAAAGGCCCTACAATCAGAATAGAATCTGAAATAAGGACGGGCTTTTCCATGATCTCTTTCCGCAATGATTATTCCGAGGGTGCGCACCCGAAGGTGCTCGCCGCACTTGAGAAAAATAACCTTGTCACGACCTGCGGCTACAGCATGGACGATTTCTGCGCCGAGGCGCGCGGCATCGTCCGTGCGCGCTTTTCCTGCCCGCAGGCGGACGTGCACTTTATGGTCGGCGGCACGATCGCCAACACGACGGTCATCGCCGCCGCGCTTCGCCCGTGGGAGGGCGTGATCGCCGCCGATACCGGCCATATCAACGTCCATGAAACGGGCGCAATTGAAGCCTCCGGCCACAAGGTCTGCGCCATCGAAGCGCCTGGCGGCAAGCTGACGCCGGCGCTCGTGCGCGAGCTTCTGCGCCGCCACTGCGACGGGCAGGACGAGCATATGGTCCTGCCGCGCATGGTCTATATCTCCGACGCGACGGAGCTTGGCACGATCTACACGAAATCAGAGCTTTCCGCGCTGCACGACGTCTGCCGGGAGTATGGGCTGTATCTGTTCCTGGACGGCGCACGCCTGCCCGCCGCGCTGGTCGCGGAGGGAAACGATCTGGCTCCGGCGGATTTTGCAAAGTACTGCGACGTTTTCTACATCGGCGGCACGAAAAACGGCCTGCTGTTCGGCGAAGCGCTTGTCATCACGAATGACAGCCTCAAGCCGCATTTCCGGAATATGATCAAGCAGCGCGGCGGGATGTTCGCCAAGGGCTTTCTGTTCGGAACGCAGTTCAAGGCGTATTTTGAGGACGATCTCTGGCTGACCATGGCGCGCCATGCCGTCACGCAGGCGCAGCGCATTCAGAAAGCAGCGACAGAAAAGGGCTATTCCCTCTACGCCGTCTCGCCCACGAATCAGGTCTTTCTTGTCCTCTCTCACGCGCAGATCGAGCGGCTGAAGCAGAACTTCGCGTTCGAGCTGAACGGGCGCGTGGATGAAGACCACGAGGCCGCGCGATTCGTCTGCTCCTGGGCGACAAAGCCCGAAGCGGTCGACGCACTGATCGCAGCGCTGTGATGGACAGGCTTTCCCATCCGTTTCCGCCGCTCTATGACGCGGAGTCGCGGATCTTGATCTTAGGCTCGTTCCCGTCGGTCAAATCGCGCGAGGCCATGTTTTTCTATGGCCACCCGCAGAACCGCTTCTGGCGCGTCGTTCCGACCGTGCTGGGCTGCGATTGCCCGCGCACAATTGAGGAAAAGCAGCAGATGCTGTACGCGCACCACATCGCGCTCTGGGATGCCATTGCAAGCTGCGAAATAACCGGCTCAAGCGACAGCTCCATCCGTGAGGCTGTTCCGACCGACCTCACGCCGATTTTAAAGACCGCGCCCATCCGGCAGATCTTCTGCAACGGCGCGACCTCCTATCAGCTCTACTGCCGCCATCAGCAAAAGCTGACCGGCCGGGAGGCCGTCAAGCTTCCCTCCACCAGCCCCGCCAACGCCGCCTGGAGCATTGAGCGCCTCACGCAGGCCTGGTCAGTGATTCTGGACGCGCTGGACTGACAACACAAAAATCTGCCTCCCCTTGTCATAGCACTGCATGACAGGGAGAGGCAGATTTTTACGCGCCGCCGGCTTTCCCGGCGGGGATTGTCCTCAAATGAAGCCCGAAACGCATCTGGTTCGCGCAGAGAACGGCAGAAAATCGAATGGAGCTGTCAGGGACGGAGCAGACTTCGCGCCTACCGGCTGCATACGCGTTTCGCTTGGTATGCACGGAATAAAAATTAGCCAATTTTCGATTTTTTGTTCGCAAATTTCGGACAGATATGCTATACTGGGAGCAGAAGGAGGCGAGCGGATGCAGCGGCTGATTTTTCATGTGGATGTCAACAGCGCGTTTTTGTCCTGGGAAGCGGCGCGGCGCGCTGCGGCGGGGGAGGCCGATCTGCGGCTCATCCCGTCCGCCATCGGCGGCGACCGGGACAAGCGCACCGGCATTATTCTGGCAAAATCCATCCCCGCAAAGGCCTTCGGCGTTACGACCGGCGAGCCGGTCGGCATGGCGCTGCGCAAATGCCCGCAGCTGGTGCTGGCTCCGCCGGATTTCCGGCTGTATTCGAAAAACTCCAAAGCGTTCATCGCCGTCTGCCGCCGCTACGCGCCCGTTGTGGAGCAGGTTTCCATCGACGAATGCTTCCTCGACATGACCGGCACGGGGCTGCTCTATCCGGACCCGGTCGCCATCGCGCACATCATCAAAGATACGATCTTCTCCGAGCTGGGCTTCACGGTCAACGTCGGCATCGCGCCCAATAAGCTGTTGGCGAAAATGGCCAGCGACTTTGAAAAGCCGGATAAAGTACATACGCTTTTCGCGCATGAGATCCCGCAGAAGCTCTGGCCGCTGCCGGTCGGTTCGCTGTTTTCCGTCGGGCGCTCCACGGCGGAAAAGCTGACCGCCGCGCGCATCCGCACGATCGGCGATCTGGCGCAGGCGGACCTTGCGTATATCCAGCGGCTGACCGGCGTCAAGCTGGGAAAGCTCATTCATGACTATGCCAACGGCATCGACGATGCTCCGGTCCTTTCCGAGCCGGAGGCCGTCAAGGGCTATGGCAATTCTGTCACGCTCGAGCAGGACGTGACGACTCCGACGCAGGCCAACCAGATCCTGCTTGCCCTGTGCGACAGCGTTGCGTCCCGTATGCGCGCAGACTCCAGGCGCTGCGCCTGCGTGACCGTGACGATCCGCGGAAACGACTTTCGGAACCGGTCGCACCAGCGCCGCCTGCCGGAGCCGACGGATGTGACGGCGGAGCTGTACGCCATGTCCCGGACGCTGTTTTCCGAGCTTTGGGACGGCGTGACACCGCTGCGTCTGCTCGGCGTGACGCTGAATGATCTGTGCGGGGACGATGCCGTACAGCTGTCCCTGTTCCGCGACGAGAAAAAGGAACGCGCCCGCAAGCTTGACCAGACTGTCGATCAGCTGCGCGGCAAATTCGGCGTCACAGCGATCTCACGCGGCAGCGTCACGGACGCGTCCCGGCGCGTGGGCCGGAAATACAAGGCAGAGCTCGACCCCGGTCAAAAATAATCAGGCAGACAGGCAAATGCTTTTCAAAAACTCCGCCCAGAGCTCCGGAAACGTGCGGGCCGGAACATCCTCCGGCGCGACGAGCGGAATTTCGGCAAGCAGCCGCTCTCCCGCCGTGGCGGTCATTGTGCCGAGTCGCTGCCCGGCTTTGACAGGGGCCTGCACGGACTCGTCGACCGTAACCGCAGTCTGCACCTGCGAGGCCAGCGCCTTTTCGAGCAGAAGCGGCTCGCTGCGCTCCGGTACGGGCGTGATGGAATCCTGCCGTCCCAGCACGACCGGGACGGGCGGAATGCCGCCCTCCGGCTGCGGCGTGACGAGGGCGTAGCCGGAAAAGCCGTAGTTGAGCAGCGCTTTGGCCGATTCGAACCGGTCGACCGACGTTTTGCAGTGCAGCACGACCGCGACCAGCTCCATGCCCCCGCGCTCGGCAGAGGCCGACAGGCAGTATCCGGCGGCGGAGGTATAGCCGGTCTTGAGACCGGTCGTGCCGTCGTAGAAGCGGACAAGCTTGTTGGTGTTGGACAGGCCGAACTGGCCGTTGCGCACGGTGTCCATCCAGATGGTCGTATACTCCTTGATCTCCTCGTGCTTCAAAAGCGCACAGGACATGAGGGCGATATCATAGGCCGTCGTCAGATGCGTGTCCGCGTCCGGCCCATCGTCCAGCCCGGTGCAGTTGACAAAATGCGTGTCCGTCATGCCAAGCTCGGCTGCGCGGTCGTTCATGCGCGAAACGAAGGCGGCCTCGCTGCCCGCCACGTGCTCGGCCAGTGCGCAGGCGCAGTCGTTCGCCGACGAGACGACGACGGATTTGAGCATCTCCCGGAGCGGCAACTGCTCGTTTTCCTCAAGATAGATCTGGCTGCCGCCCTTGGCGGCTGCCGCGGCGGAGGTCGTGACGGTATCGTCCCAGCCGATGGAGCCGTTATCCAGCGCCTCCATCACCAGCAGCAGCGTCATGACCTTCGTAACGCTGGCCGGACGGAGCTTTTCGTGCGCGTTGGATTCATAGAGGATCTGTCCCGTGTCCTTTTCCATCAGGATGCACGACGGCGCGGGCAGCGCCAGATCCTCCGCCTGCGCCGTCAGGCCCAGTCCCACTGTGAAAACAAACGCAAGCGCGATGCAGAGCAGCTTCTTTTTCATAGAAAAACACCCTTCCGTTTCATTTGTACAAGCATATGAAACGAAAGGGTGCGATATCACTTTGTTTATGCGTCCGGGTCACAGAGGAACTGCGCAATGTCCGAAAGGAAGGAGCCGTCCGCCGCGCGATCCGGCAGTTCGACGGAAACGGGTGTCTGCAGCGGGAGCGCGCAGAGGCTCAGAATGGATTTTGCGTCGAGCCGGGAATCCTTGTAATTGAAATGAACCGGGAAAGGCTGGCGGTTCGCAATCGTGGCAAACTGCGCGATCTCGTTCACGGAATGGAACATGATGGTAAACTCTCTCACGGAAAATCCTCCTGCAATGGACTGTACAATCGGCTCGAAATCCAGTATAATCATACTGAAAAAAGAAGAAATGCTGGGATTGGATTCTCTTTTATCCAGTATAATCGAAAACGGTATTTTATACTATCCACAAAAAATACAAACCTTTTTTGTGCATAATCTCTGATTTTGGTGGTTTTATGAAATTTGCTTGTTATACGCTCGGCTGTAAGGTCAACCAATATGAAACGCAGGCCATGGAGCAGCTGCTCATGCAGAGCGGCCATACGCTCGGCAGCTTTGACGAGATCTGCGACGGCTACATTATCAACACCTGTACCGTCACAGCCGTGTCCGATAAAAAGTCCCGCAACGCCATCCGGCGTGTGCGCAAGCTGAACCCCAACGCCGTGGTCGGCGTGTGCGGCTGCTATGCGCAGAGCAGCCCGGACGAGATCCGCAAGCTCGACGTGGACGTGCTGATCGGCACGGACGGGCGGGAGGCCTTTGTCAGGCATATGATCGATGCGGCGCAGACGCGGCAGAAATGGGACTGCGTGGACGACGCGGGCGGCCCGCGTACCTTTGAGATCCTGCCCGCAGGCGGACTTGCCGCGCGCACAAGAGCGCTTTTGAAGGTCGAGGACGGCTGCAACAATTTCTGTACCTACTGCATCATCCCCTACGCGCGGGGCCGGGTGCGCTCCATGCCGCTGAACGCGGCCGTGGAGCAGGCGAGGGGACTTGCCGCCGAGGGCTACCGCGAGATCGTCATCAACGGCATTGAGATCTCGTCCTGGGGCTGGGAGTGACAGGACGCTCTCGCCAGGGGGCGGGTGGTGGAAGAGCGCCAGCTGCCTGCGGCAGCTGCTGGCCGCGCTGTGCGAGGCTGTGCCGGGCGTGCGCATCCGGCTCGGCTCTCTGGAGCCGCGCACGATCGACGAGGCGTTCTGCAAGACGCTTTCCGGATATGCGAATCTCTGCCCGCAGTTCCACCTGAGCCTGCAATCCGGCTCGGATACCGTCCTGAAGCGGATGCACCGCAAATACGATACGGCCCGGTACCTCGAAAGCGTCCGGCTGCTGCGGAAGTATTTCCCCGGCTGCGCCGTCACGACCGACCTGATCGTCGGCTTCCCCGGCGAGACGGAGGAGGAATTCGCGGAATCGCTGGAATTCCTGAAGACCTGCGGGCTTTCCATGTTTCACATCTTCCCATACTCCCGCCGCAAGGGAACGCCTGCGGCAGATATGCCTGACCAGATCCCGAACGCCGTCAAGGAGCGCCGCGCGGCCGAGGCCGCATCCGCCGCGGCAGAGCTGGAGGCCGCGTACCACGCGTCCATGCTCGGCACGACGCAGCAGGTGCTGTTCGAGCAGGAGGAAAACGGCCTGTACGCCGGTCATGCCATGAATTACGTTAAGGTCTATGTACAGGCAGCGCAGCTGCATAACGAGCTGCGCACCGTGCGCGTGACGGACCTCTGCCGGGACGGGGTGTTCGGGGAATTAGAATAAGCGGTACTGCGGCAGCGGCTCGCCGAGAGCCAGAAGCCGAAGTCCATCGTCCAGAAGCACTGCCAGCAGCGCAATGAACAGCCACGCGCAGAAATACTGCGGGCAGATCTGCCCGCGAACATTGTGCGGCAGACCGCGGTAGTCCCAGACGGCATACGAGCGGTTGAACAGGGAACCGAACACCAGCTCCGAACCCGTTATGACGCAGGCACCGAGAAGCGCCTGCGCACTCAGCGGCAGCCCCGGCGCCCATTCGTTGAGCATACCAATGAGCGCCGCGCACAGGCCGCTGTCCAGAAACATACTCCAATGGGAGCGGCCGCGCCAGAGAAGCTCTATGCAGACATAGACCGTCCCGCCCACAAGCATGATCAGGCAGAAATATCGAAGCGTCATTTTATCACCCCGGCGTTAGTATGGAGCAAATACACAGAAAAATTTCTAAAAAAAAGTGAAAGATTCCGGTTGACAAATCGATCTGAATCCCTTATAATACATCGTGCCCGTGAGATGCGGCGCAAGTAAATATGGCGGCATAGCTCAGTTGGTAGAGCATTCGGTTCATACCCGGAGTGTCATCTGTTCGAGTCAGATTGCCGCTACCAGGCCCGTTGGTCAAAAGGTTAAGACACCGCCCTTTCACGGCGGTAATATGGGTTCGATTCCCGTACGGGTCACCAAAAAAGAAACCATCCATCCGGATGGTTTCTTTTTTGGTGATTCGTATGTCGGACCGAACCCATTGGGTTCGATCGCCCGGCAATTCCATGCGCAAGCATGGCAGCGGTATGCAATGCCGCTGGTTTTGACCTGCGGTCAAAACAAATGCCGAGGCGACACGGAGCCGACGCAGTCGGCGGAGTATTCCCGTACGGGTCAGCAATTGATCTATCGTGTTCGGATACCACAAGAAACCATCCATCCGGATGGTTTCTTTTTTTGGTGATTCGTATGTCGGACCGAACCCATTGGGTTCGATCGCCCGGCAATTCCATGCGCAAGCATGGCAGCGGTATGTAATATCGCAGCCTTCAGATAACACAAAAATCCAGACATCCTTATGATGCCTGGATTTTTTCGCTCCTGAGAACACCACTGCGATCCGAACGCCCAAGAGATGGACGCAAAAATATAAAAAATTGGAATCCGAACGATGAGGTCCGGCGTATTCTTTCCCATTCTGCTTGGAATTCGTGTGGGTTTCAAGGGAGCCTTTTTGCGCTGTCTTGCTTGACAAGCTGGGGGAAATGTGGTACTTTATGTTTAGCAATACAAAATACTTAGAAATGCAAGGATGGTGCGGATGGAAGAACGTTTTTTGCAGCAGCTCAAGAAGGGCGTGCTGGAGCTGCTGGTTTTGCAGACGATCTGCCGGGGGCCGACCTATGGCTACGAGCTGATCGCGCAGCTCGGCAGCCGCTCCGGCGGGCTGTTTACGCTCAGGGAGGGAACGCTCTACCCGATTTTATACCGGCTGGAGGACGACGGGCTGATCGAAGCGGTCTGGCAGCAGGAGACAGGGCGTGCGGCTCCGCGGAAGATCTATTCCGCGACGGAAAAGGGCAGAGAAGAAAATGAACGCCGTCTCGGCCTCTGGGCCGGATTCCGGACGGCAGTGGACCATTTTTGCGGGGAGGATGCAGGACATGAATGAAAAACAGCTTGCGCGCTATCTGCGCGCTGTCCGGCGGCGGCTGCCGCTATCGGGGCAAATGAAGGACCGGGTGATGGACGACCTGCGCAGCTCGATCAATGAGCGGCGCGAGGCCGGGCAGACGGATGCGGAGATCTTTGCCGCGCTTGGCCCGGCAAAGCAGGCCGCGGCAGAGCTTACCGCGCAGCTGCCGGGCTACGCGTTCCGCAAAAGCCCGCTGCGGTTCGTCTGCCTTGGCGCGGCGCTGCTTGCGCTGCTGGCCGGGCTTCTGAAAACCGTCACGAATCTGCGCGGCTTTGCGTCCGTCGGCGTTATCGGCGGCGCGGACGGGCCGACGGAAATTTTCATCGCCGGGCCGCAGATTTTTGATTGGGCAGACGTGATCGCCGCCGGGATCGTGCTGGTGCTCGGACTCATCGGATATCTGCTCCTGCGCCGTCTGCCGCCGAAAAAGGGCTGAAGCCCATATAGGAGGAATGACGCACATCCGCCGGGGCATCCGTCCGGCTATGCCGGCAGCAGCAGATTGACGGCTCCGGCCAGAAGCATGACGAGGATCGGGCTGAGCTTTGTTTTGCGGAGCAGGACAAGGCAGACGGCAAAAATCGCAGCCATGGCGACAAGATCGGCGAACTCCTGCAGACTGAGCCAGCTGTGCTGCGTGACGATCACATACCCGCCGCCGAATGTAAACGCGCTGAGATACAGCGTGGAAAGAAACCGCTTTTTCAGCACCTGGTTTCTGCTCTTCATCCGATTCGTCTCCAATCTTACGCGGCCATGCGCCGCGCTGCTTTGACCATCGTACCACAGGAAGCGGGACTGTAAATGCCGGATTCGGTCTGCGCCTCCGGTGCGCAAAAAACGTCCCCTGCCATGCGTATGGCAGGGGACGTCGCGGAATGCCGGGTTACAGCAGGATCTTTGCCAGCTCGTCAATCGTCTCGTCGAACACGCGCAGCGCGCTGCGGACGGTGTCGGGCTTCGTGAGGTCGACGCCTGCGATCTTGAGCTCTTCGAGCGGATAATCGCTGCCGCCGGTCGTGAGGAACTTCAGATAGCCGCTTGCGTCGCCGGTCGTCAGGATATGCTCGGCGATGGCCACGGCGGAGGAGAAGCCGGTCGCGTACTGATAGACGTAGAACGCGCGGTAGAAGTGGGGGACATACGACCATTCGGGGTCGATGTCCGCGTCGATGCCGATGCCGTCATAATAGGTGGCTTCGAGATCGTGATAGACCTTGTTGAGCGATGTGGCCGTCAGCGGCTGGGCCGCCGCGTCGGG
>HF990594.1:0-1508 GCA_000432135.1 Firmicutes bacterium CAG:124 | reverse complement strand
GTCGTGCGGAAGCTTTCGAGGAAGTGGTTGAGGATGTATGCGCGGCGCTTTTCGTCCGTCTCGGTTTTCAGCAGATACTTGGTCAGCAGGACCTCGTTGACCGTCGAGGCGACCTCGGCGACCATGATGCGGTAATCGTGGTTGATATAATCCTGTGTCGTATCGGAGAACCAGGAGTGCATGGAGTGGCCCAGCTCATGCGCCAGCGTGAACGCGTCGCCCAGCGTCCCGGCATAGTTCATCAGCACATACGGATGCACGCCGAACACGCCCAACGAGAACGCGCCGGACTGCTTGCCGTCGTTCTCATACACGTCGACCCAGCGTTCGGCGAACGCGCGGTCCAGCAGCTTCTGGTATTCCTCGCCCAGCGGCAGCGTCGCCTTCTTGACCAACTCCTTCGCGTCCTCAAACGCGATGGGATAGTCGACGTCCTCCACGATGGGGACATACAGATCAAACACGTCGATTTTGTCGAGCTTGAGCGCGCGGCGGCGCAGCTCCAGATATTTGCGCATGGAGGGCAGGCTCTCGTGCACGGCCTCAATCAGGCTGTCATAGACGGATACGGGCACATTGCCGCCGTCCAGCGCCGCCTCGCACGCGGAGGCGTAGCCGCGCTGATTGGAGAAATAGGTGTCGAATTTGACGGAGCCGCCATAGAGCGTGGCAATGGCGTCGCCGAACTGCCGGTAGGTGCCGAACATGGCGCGGAACGCACCCTCGCGCACGGAGCGGTCGCGGCTCTCGCGGAAGACAGGAAACGTACCGGCGGTGAGGCGTACCTCCTCGCCCGCCTCGTTTTTGACCATCGGCAGCTGCAAATCAACGTCGGTCAGCATCTCAAACGCGGCCTTCGGCGTGCCTGCCGCGTCGCCCAGCAGCGCCAGCATCTGCTCCCGCGCAGCGTCGAGCGTATGCGCGCGCATACGGACGATATCGTCTACTGTGTGCCGGTAGGTCGCCAGCGCCTCGTCCTGCATCCATTCGTCCAGCTTTTCCGCCGGGATCGCAAGAATTTCGGGGTTCAGGAACGCCGTTGCGGCGCTGAACTTGACGAGCAGGCCTTCGCTGCGGGCGGCCATTTCCTGATTTTCCGCAACAGAGCCGTCCTCTGTCTTCTTCAAAAACGCATAGACATAGGGCATCTCAACCTTAAACATGGAGGCATAGACGGTGTCAAGCCCCTTCTTGAACGCTTCCTTGGACGTGCCGAGCGTGCCGGGAATTGCGGCCAGCGGCGCAAGCGCGGCCTCAGCCTCCTGCATTGCGGCTTCCCACGCCGCGGTGTCCGGGTAGATCTTCGTCAGGTCCCACTGGAACCGGATATCCTGCTCGCTTCGTTTCATAGCGTATCCTCCTTTATAGATACTTCTATTATAATGACCAAAATCTTTCCTGTCAACGTCCGCTGCGGATGGGAAGGCAGTTGCTTTTTTGTCATATTCAGGGTAAAATAAATAAAAGAACCTCAATTGGGAGGGAATACGATGAAGAATACTGCTCAT
>HF990593.1:3792-6801 GCA_000432135.1 Firmicutes bacterium CAG:124 | reverse complement strand
TCTTCCGATTTTTCCGTGAACAGCGCCGTCGATCGAAACACTGGCAGAATTCACGCGGGTAACGACTGCTTTCATAGTGAGATCCTTTCGTTTTATAGGGGTGTCCTGCAAATTTGCAGGCTGGGTATGTCTCCGACGGCCCATTCTTTTCCGTCTTGCCGGAAAAGAATGGGGAGAAAAGGGGCGCTTGGTTACGTTTGGTGCATTCTGCGGGTGCTGCTCAGGCAGGAACCTATTATTTAGTCTCTGCGAACACACATAGTCACCCTACGAGAGTTTTGGTACGCGCCGCCTGTTACGGTACAACAGATTTGCAAGCAGTTTCCTTTGAATGGCTGCGGTAAATCAGCTTTGCGTTTGAAATTTGCGAGGCAGTACGGATTCGCCGAGAATTTGTAGGGGCCGATGCCGGTCACAGCCGTTCGCGACGAAGGAGCGTTACGGATGTGGGTCTGCCGCTTGCCGGTACACATCGGCCCGCCGGGAAGTCGCAAATTCGCCGTAGATTTCCGTGAAAAATCGGTGCATTCTGCCGGGTCGATGTGGGCATCGACCCCTACAGTCAAATAGGAAAATGCTTGCGGATTTTCCTAAAAGCTGCCGACCTTACTCTGTTCCTCTCTCGACATTATGCACGCCCGAGATGCCGCGCAGTCTTGTGCGGACGTTTTCAAGCTCTGTGAGGTTGTGGACGCCGAAGCGCAGGCAGACGATGGCGGTGCCGCCGCCGACGGAGCGGGCGCTCATTTCGCTCGTGCGCAGACGCAAAGACGTGAGAATTGTTGCAACATCCAGCATCAATCCGTCGCGGTCGTCGGCCTCGATCTCCAACGACGTGGAGAACATCACGTCCGGGGCCTCCGCCCAAGTGACCTTGACCCAGCGGCCCTTCTGCGCGGGATCGAGCGCGGCCCTGGCGTTCGGGCAGTCCTTCCGGTGGACGGACACGCCGTAGCCCTTGGTGATAAAGCCGATGATCTCGTCGCCGGGAACCGGCGTGCAGCAGCGGCTGAATTTGATCATGCACGAGCCGATGTCCTCGACAATAACGCCGGAGGAATTGACGGCGGGCGCATTCTGCCGCGCAAGCGGCTTGGGGGCAAGCGTCCGGGTCGCTCTGGTCAGATCGTCGCGGATGCGGCCCACGGCCTTCGCAGCGGTCAGACCGCCGTAGCCGATGGCGGCATACATATCGTCCAGGCATTCAAAGCTGACCTTTTTGAGAATGACTGGCAGGATCTCGGCGTTCTGCAGAATATCGGGGTCAACGCCGGCGTGACGCAGTTCGGCCTCAAAGCTCGCCTTGCCGCGTACGATGTTCTCCTCGCGCTTCTCGCGCTTGAACCACTGCTTGATCTTGACGCGCGCCTGATTGGACTGACAGATGTTCAGCCAGTCGCGGCTCGGGCCCTTGGCGGATTTGGACGTTAAAATTTCAACGATATCGCCGTTGTGCAGCGGCGCGTCATAGCTTGCGATGCGGTTATTGACCTTCGCGCCGATCATGGAGTTGCCGACAGCGGAGTGGATGGCGTAGGCGAAGTCGATGGGCGTGGAGCCTGCGGGCAGGGAAATGACCTTGCCCTTGGGCGTGAAGACGAAGACCTCATCGTCAAACATATCGACCTTGAGGGAGTGGATATAGTCGTCCGCCTCTACGTCCTGCTGGTTCTCCAGCAGTCGCCGCACCCACTCGAATTCCTTTTCCGAGCCATCGCCCGCGTGCTGCTTGTATTTCCAGTGCGCCGCAACGCCGTATTCCGCCGTCTGGTGCATTTCCCACGTGCGGATCTGCACCTCGAACGGGATGCCTTGTGAGCCGATGACGGTCGTATGCAGAGACTGGTACATATTGGGTTTCGGCGTGGAGATATAGTCCTTGAACCGGCCCGGAATGGGGTTAAACAGGTCGTGGATGTGTCCGAGGACGTTATAGCAGTCGGCAATATTGTCCACGATCACGCGGAACGCGTAAAGATCATACAGCTCGTCGATGGTCTTGTTCTGTGCGCGCATCTTGCGGTAGATGGAATAGGTATGCTTGATGCGGCCATAGATCGATCCGTGGATGCCGACGGAGGCCAGCCGGGTCGTGATCTTCGACTGGATGGCGTTCATGAAGCTGTTGGCGCTGTCCTCGTTCTTTTTGAGGTAGTCGATGATCTCCTGATAGCCCTCGGGATCGAGATACTGCAGCGACGTGTCCTCCAGCTCCCACTTGATCTTCTGCATACCGAGCCGGTGCGCCAGCGGCGCGTAGACCTCCATCGTCTCCATGGACTTCGAGATCTGCTTGGCAGGCGTCTGGTACTGCAGCGTCCGGGTATTATGCAGGCGGTCGGAAATTTTGATGAGGATGACGCGGATGTCCTTCGACATGGCCATGAACATCTTGCGCAGATTTTCCATCTGCTGCTCTTCCATCGTAGAATACTGCACGCGCGTCAGCTTTGTGACGCCCTCGACCAGATTCGCGACCGTCTCGCCGAACAGGCGTGAGATCTCCTCGAAGCTCGCGTCGGTGTCCTCGAGGCAGTCATGCAGCAGCGCTGCCGCGATCGCGTCGGTATCGAGGCCGATCTCGGCCACGATCTCGGCCACGGCCAGCGGGTGGATGATATACGGCTCTCCGGACTTGCGGAGCTGGTTCTTATGCTTTTCGTCGGCGTATTCGTATGCCCGCTGAATGACCTCCAGATCAGCGGAGGGCGCATAACGGGCGATCGCCTGCATCATGGATTCGTAATGCTCCTGTTTGGTTTCCATTCAGTTTCCTGCCTTCTGCTTTTTCAGATGAATCAAAATCGGGCTTTTCTCAAGATCGACCTTCCGGCCGTTCGCGCACAGGCGGATGCACAGCGACTTTGGCCGCTGCTCCAGCTGCAAAAGCCCCTGCTCTGCCAGCACGTCGAGGCAGATGCGTGTTTTTCCCGCGCTTAAGGGGAGCTTCGCGCAGCGCGAAATTTTGCGGCTCAGGCAGCCCAGCGCTTCCGACAGCACACCGACCTG
>HF990593.1:2959-3783 GCA_000432135.1 Firmicutes bacterium CAG:124 | reverse complement strand
CAGCTCTTCCGACAGCACACCGTCCTGCGAAAATGCGGCCAGATACCGCCAGACGGCGGCAAAATCCTGCCGCGTCGGCAGCAGACACCCGGCCTCGTCGCAGCTGAGCGCGCCGCCCGCCAGATGCTTTTTATAGACCGCGCGGTCATGCCCCTGCGCCTCGCGGAAGGCCTTGTCGGGCCGGATATCCACAAGGTTCAGCTGCACGGAGCGCACGGAACGGTATTCATTGATCTGCGGCGTAAACGCGATGTCGACCACGTCGCCCTGCGCCACGGCGGCACGCTGCGCGTTGGTCGAGAAGAAGATCGCGCCCCAGGTATGCGTGCCCTTTGACAAACGCAGGCGCAGATGCTTTCCGCCGCCAACCTCCGCCAGCTCCGTCACATGAAGCCCGCGCATACAAAGAACCGGACGCGGGCAGCCCGCGCCGCAGGGTTCGAGGTCGCCCAGCGCCTGAATATTTTCAATGGTCAGCAGCTCCGGCGGGATCTCGCAGTCGATGGCAAGCGCCGTGCTGCACGCGTCCGACTCCCGGAAGCTCGCACACAGGGCCATCATCTTTTCGCGGAAGGGCGCGATGCTCTCGCGCCGGATGGTAAATCCGGCGGCAAGCTCATGTCCGCCGTAGCTTTCAAGCAAGCCGGACAGCTGCTCCAGCGACCGGAACAGGTTGAACCCGCCGTAGGACCGCGACGAGGCCTTGCCCTTGTCGCCGTCGAGGCAGATGAGGAACGTCGGGCAGCTGTATTCCTCCGCCATGCGGGAGGCCACGATGCCCACCACGCCCTGGTGCCAGCTCTCGTCCGCCAGCACGATCGCCT
>HF990593.1:0-2907 GCA_000432135.1 Firmicutes bacterium CAG:124 | reverse complement strand
AGCGTGGCGACAGCGGACTGATAAATGCTGCTTTCGATCTCCTGCCGCCGGCGGTTGAGGCGGCAGAGCGCGCCCGCCAGCTCGACCGCGCGTCCCGCGTCGTGCGTTAGAAACAGCTCTGTCGCAATTCCGACCTCACCCATGCGTCCGGCTGCATTGATGCGCGGGGCAAGCGTATAGCCGATGGTGCCCGCCGTGACCGGCCCCTTCTGCACGGAGCATTCGGCCATCAGCGCCGCAATGCCGACGCGCCGCGGGTTCTCCAGCGCCTTTAAGCCCCGTGCGACCATCGTGCGGTTCTCTCCCGTGAGGGGCATGACGTCCGCAACCGTGCCGAGGCAGAGAAAATCACAATATTGATCCAGAAGCGTTTCCTGCTCGCCCTCGATGGCGGCAGCCAGCTTGAACGCGACGCCGACGCCCGCCATTTCCGTGACCGGCTGCGGCTGGTCCTTCCGGTGCGGGTCGACGAGCGCGATGGCCTGCGGCAGCTCGGATTTGCACTCGTGGTGGTCGGTGATGACCAGATCGATGCCAAGCTCCCGGCACAGCGTGGCCTCGTGATTGGCCGTGATGCCGCAGTCGACCGTCACGATCAGCTCCACGCCCTGCTTTTTGAGCGTGTCGATGGCGATGGGGTTCAGCCCGTAGCCCTCTTCAAGGCGGGCCGGGATATAGCTGGTCACATGGCCGCCCTTGCTGCGCAGATACTCCGTCAGCAGGCAGGTCGCCGTAATGCCGTCGACGTCGTAATCGCCGAAGACGGCGATATGCTCGCGCCGGGAAAGCGCCTGTTTGACGCGGGCGGCAGCCTTGTCCATGTCCAGAAGGGCAAACGGCGACGAGAGCGGATAGCTGCAGGATAAAAATTCGCGGGCCGCGCCCGCATCCCGATAGCCGCGGCTGCACAGCAGCGCGGCCGTGATCGGGGAAAAGCCCGCCGCGCACAGCGCCCTCGCGTCGGCAGGCTCATAGGACGAGATTTTCCAGGTTCCGTACTTCAATTCCAATGCACATCCATTATTTTTTCTTTTTCGGCTATTATAGCATTTCAAACCGAATATCACAATACAAAAAGTGGATACCAGCGGCGCAAAGCACGGATTTTTCGCAGGAGCCGGACGGTCCCGGCGCGAAGACGCGTCGTTTTGCTTTTCTTTGTGGCCCGAATGTGTTAAAATAGCGGCAATCGAGACGCAGGAGGGTTCGGTATGCAGGAGAAAAAACGGGGCAGGACGCACAGCCGCTGGCTGCTTCCGGCGGCGCTGGTGCTGGCAGGCGCGGCATGGTTTGAAAATTTCACGCTCTCGACGAGCACCGTGACCGCCGCCTGCGCAGCGCTGCCGGAGGCGTTTTCCGGGCTGCGCATCGTGCAGATCTCCGATCTGCACGGCAGGCGCTTTGACGCAGAGAGCCGGTACCTGCTGGAGCTGGTGCGCCTGCAAAGTCCGGATCTCATCGCCCTGACCGGCGATCTGGCCGACGAATTCACGGACTTTTCCATGCTCCCGCCGCTTCTTGATGGCCTGACGGCGCTTGCGCCGACATTTTATGTGACGGGAAACCATGAGTGGGTGCTCTCCCGCGAAAAGCGCGAGGCGCTGTTTTCCATGCTGGACGCGGCAGGCGTCGTGCGCCTGCAAAACGAGTACCGGCTGCTGAAAAAGGGGCAGGCCTCCATCGTCCTGGCCGGGGTCGACGACCCGAACGGCCCGTATGACCAGAAGCGCCCGGCGCAGCTCGTGCGCGAGATCCGGCAATCGCGGGGCAGGGACGCGTATATCCTCATGCTCTCGCACCGCAACGACGAGCTGGACCTGTGGGCAAACATGGGCGTGCAGACCGTCCTCTGCGGCCACGGCCACGGCGGGATCGTGCGCCTGCCGTTCGTGGGCGCCGTTTTTGGGACGCACCTCGATCTGTTCCCGGACTATACGGCAGGGCTGTACCGGAAGGGTCAGACCAGCATGATCGTCAGCCGCGGTCTCGGCGGCAGCCGGAAGCTGCCGCTGCGCATCGGCAACCGCCCGGAGATCGTAACCGTGATTTTAAAAACAGATTCCGGAGAGATTTAAACTTTTTATAAACAATCGGCCTATGCGCTTGTATTTCCTCCGCAGGTTTTTATAATAGACTCCATCAAACGATTTGCAGATGGAGTGACAGATCATGTTTCGGAAAATCGGGGACGGATTACGTAGGTTTATGGCCGGGCGCTATGGCTCTGACCGGCTGAACCAGTGCTTGCTGGGCGCGGCGTTTGTGCTGCTCCTGATCAGCGCGATCGGCGGCCGGCAGGTGCAGTGGATGTCCATGCTGAGTCTTCTGGCCTATGTTCCGCTCATCTGGTCGATGTTCCGGATGTACTCGCGCAACATTGAGGCGCGCCGGCGTGAAAACGCAGCGTTCCTGCGCTTTTTCAGCCGTCTGACGGATAAGCAGTACCGCTATTTCCGCTGCCCCGGCTGCCGTCAGGTCGTCCGCGTCCCGCGCGGCAAGGGCAAAATTAACATCCGCTGCCCGAAATGCAGCCGTCAGTTCATCAAAAAGACCTGATCACGAAATTTATCTTGCTTTTCCCATACGCGCCTGTTATAATATGCCCGCACGGAGTGGTATCGAAGTGGTTATAACGGCCCTGACTCGAAATCGTGGTCGCTACTCGGTAGCTCCCTGACCGGAATCCCTTGATTTTATGGAGTTTTTCGGGTATTCTTAACTTAATATTTTTGCTTGTTCTCCCCATCAGTTCTCCCCGTTTTCTGAGGTGCTGATGTTGAGATAAATACGGAGCGGTATCGAAGTGGTCATAACGGGACTGACTCGAAATGCGCGTTGGCTCTGGCCGTTTTCTCCGCTGAAAACCCTTGATTTATAAGGGTTTTCGCCGGATCGAATTTCAAAATT
>HF990592.1:31790-56916 GCA_000432135.1 Firmicutes bacterium CAG:124 | reverse complement strand
GCGTTGGGAGTTTTCAGATACACCCTAGTATACCGCCTTTTCCCGCATCGGGCAAGAGGGAACATTCCTGAACAGGGGCTTTACCGGGGGCTGGTTGCAAAAAAGCGGGCGGCGTGGTACAATATTTGTTACAAATTCGGAACGGATGAGAGAAAAAGGAGTTGAGACCGTGCGGATCGTGATCGTGGGCGACGGAAAGATCGGCAGTGCGCTGGCGGAGCAGCTTTCGCGTGAGGGGCATGAGATCACTATTGTCGACCGCAGCGGCGCGCCGCTGCAGCGGACGGTTGAGGATCTGGACATTCTGAGCATTGAGGGAAACGGTGCGACGTATGCCACGCAGCTGGAGGCGGGCGTCGACGAGGCGGAGCTGGTCATCGCGGTAACGGCGCAGGACGAGCTGAATCTGCTGTGCTGCCTCGTTGCGAAGAAGATCGGCGCGAAGCACACCATTGCCCGCGTCCGGAACCCGGAATACGCGGGGGAGCTGTCGCTCATTTCCGACGATCTGGGGCTGAGCCTGTCCGTCAATCCGGAGCTGATCTGCGCGACGGAGATGGCGCGGACGCTGCGCATTCCGTCGGCTATCAAGACCGACACCTTCTTCGGCGGCAAGGTCGAGCTGCTGAAATTCCAGCTTCCGGCGGATTCGCCGCTGGCGGGCCGGACGCTGATGGAGCTGCCCGGCATTACAAGGGCAAAGGTCCTGATTTGCGCGGTCGAGCGCGGGGAGCAGGAGATTCATATTCCTTCCGGCTCGTTCCGGCTGCAGGCGGGCGACCGCATTTCGTTCGTCGCGTCCTACGCGGGCGCGCAGCAGTTCTTCCGGCAGATGAAGCTGGCGGCGGGACGTGTGCGCAGCGCCATGCTCATCGGCGGCGGGCGCATCGCGTATTATCTGGCAAAGCAGCTCGTCGAGGCGGGACTTGACGTGAAGATCATCGAGAGCGACCCGGCACGCTGTGAGGAACTTTCTGTGCTGCTGCCCAAGGCGGAAATCCTGTGCGGAGACGGCACAAATGAGGCGTTTCTGCGCAAATGCGGCATCGAGACGACCGGAGCGGTCGCCGCGCTGACCGGCATCGATGAGGAAAACGTGCTCATCGGCATGTATATCCGAAAGACATGGCCGAAGGTCAAGGTCATCACCAAGGTCAACCGCACGTCCTTCCAGTCCATCATCGACAGTATGGATCTGGGAAGCGTGTTCAATCCGCGCAACTCCGCGTCGAACCTCATCTGCCGCTATGTCCGCACCATGCAGAATTCCGGCAGCAGCTCGCAGATCGAAACACTCTACAAGCTTGTCGGCGGTAAAGCTGAGGCGCTGGAGTTCCGCGTGTCCGAAGGTTCGAAGCTCTGCGGCATTCCGCTGCAGGAGCTGAAGCTGCGGGAGAATCTGCTGATCGGCTGCATCGGCCGGGGCGGGCAGATCATCATCCCCAGCGGCCAGGACACCATCGAACCCGGCGACAGCGTGATCGTCGTGACGTGCAGCGCAGGCCTCGGCAAGCTTGAGGATATCCTTGCAAGAGGGCCGGGACATGAATAAGCGGGTCATTGTATACGTGCTGGGCGCGGTGCTTCTGATCGAGGCCGCGCTCATGCTGCTGCCGCTGCTGGTGGCGGTTATTTACCGGGAGAAAAACGGCTGGTATTTTCTGTGGGTGCTGCTGGGTGCGGCCGTGCTGGGCGCGCTGGCGCTCGGCCTGGGCGGCAGAAAGCGCAGCGCCATGTACGCGAAGGAGGGCCTGATCGCCGTCGCGCTGAGCTGGATCGTGCTGTCGCTCGTGGGCGCGCTGCCGTTCACGCTGTCGGGGCAGATCCCGTTTTACCTCGACGCGGTGTTCGAGATGATCTCCGGCTTTACGACTACGGGTTCCAGCATCCTCCCGGCGGTCGAGTCGCTTGACCGCTGTATGCTCTTCTGGCGGAGCCTTTCACACTGGATCGGCGGCATGGGCATTCTCGTATTCATGCTGGCCATCGTCCGCATGGACGGGGGACAGGCCATTCATCTGCTGCGCGCCGAAAGCCCAGGACCGACAGTTTCCAAGATGGTCCCGCGCATGGTCGATTCGTCTAAAATTTTGTATGGCATTTATTTCGGTCTGACGGTCGTGCAGATCATCTTATATCTGGCGGGCGGCGACCCGCTGTTTGATTCGCTCTGCAACGCGTTCGGCACGGCGGGCACGGGCGGCTTCGCCATCAGAAACGACTCCTTCGCCTCCTACAGCGCCTACACGCAGACGGTCACGACGGTCTTCATGGCGCTGTTCGGCGTGAATTTCTCGATCTATTTCTTCCTGCTGCGCAGAAAATTTGATCTGGCGTGGAAGAACACGGAGCTGCGCTGGTACGTGTCGATCATCGTGATCTCGACGCTGCTTATTACCTTCAACATTAAAAGCCTCTATCACGGGGATTTTGGCTACAGCCTGCACCATGCGGCGTTTACCGTTTCGTCCGTCATCACCACGACCGGCTACGGCACGGAGAATTTTGACCTGTGGCCGGAGTTCTCACGCGTGATTCTGGTGCTTCTCATGATCGTCGGCGCAAGCGCAGGCTCGACCGGCGGCGGGCTGAAGGTCTCGCGCGTCGTCATTCTCATGCGGGCAGCCAAGGCGGAGCTGCGCAAGATCCTGCATCCGCACACCGTCAAGGTCATCACCGTTGACGGCAAGCCTGTCTCCGGCGAGACGGTCCGCGCGGTGAGCACCTATTTTATATTGTATGTGCTGATCGCCGCGGCGTCTGTGCTGCTCGTCTCGCTCGACGGCTATGACGGGTCAACGACGCTGACGGCTGTCCTTGCGACATTCAATAATATCGGCCCCGGCCTCGGGCTGTGCGGCCCGGCGGGGAACTTCGCGTTTTTCTCGCCGCTGGCGAAGGTCGTGCTGTGCATCGATATGCTGCTGGGGCGGCTGGAGCTGTACCCGATGCTGGTGCTGCTGATGCCCAGCACGTGGCGGAAGAAATGAACGCCGGGATTCGGCAAAAAGGCCAAAACCGGGCGCGAAAGTTCTGCTGTTTTGAACAAAAAATATTGAAAATCCCCCTTGACACCAAGGGGGATTTGTTATATGATATATGAGCGCGCGAAAAGGATGTGCAACGCACCCACGCGTGTCATTGCGATGATGCAGGAGATTGCGCCACGGGCGGTAACTTCTGCGGAGTATGTCCGGTCATCGGGCGGCTGAGGATCACAGTACAGCGTATATCGCTGCGGTGATAAATGGCCGACAACGTCGGCTTTTTTTCATGGCGCAGAATGATACGCACGGCTTAGCGTATTGCGAGACTCGACCGTACCCAGAGATCAAAGAAACCACTGAGTACGTTATTCAAGGAGGAAAAACACAACATGGCAAATCAGGAAATGATCAGAATCCGCCTCAAGGCTTACGATCATCAGCTCATCGACGCCAGCGCCGAGAAGATCGTCGAAACCGCCAAGCGCAACGGCGCTTCCGTTTCCGGCCCCATCCCGCTGCCGACCAAGAAGGAGGTCGTCACCATCCTTCGCGCTGTTCACAAGTACAAGGACTCCCGTGAGCAGTTCGAGCGCAGAACCCACAAGAGACTGATCGATATTCTCAACCCCAACCAGAAGACTGTGGAAGCTCTCATGAGCCTCGACCTTCCCGCTGGCGTTGAAATTGAGATAAAGCTGTAATCCAAACGTCAATTACAGCAGCCCGCCACGGTTCGCCACTATAGAGGACGGACGGGTCATGTTGACCGACCAATGCGTCCCAATGCGCACGTCGCTCAACCAATAACCTTAACTTAGGAGGAAACACACATGCAAATGCAGAAAGCGATCATCGGCAAAAAAGTGGGCATGACCCAGATTTTCGATGAGAGCGGCAAGGTCATTCCGGTCACCGTTATCGAGGCAGGCCCCTGCGTCGTGACCCAGAAGAAGACCACCGAAAAAGACGGCTACAACGCCGTACAGCTTGGCTTTGAGGACGTCAAGGAATCCAAGCTGACCAAGCCGGAGCTCGGCCATCTGAAAAAGGCTGAGGTTGCCCTCAAGAAGCACCTCAAGGAGTTCCGCGTGGAGAAGGCCGCCGAGATGAACGTCGGCGACGAAATTAAGGCAAGCGTTTTCGCAGTCGGCGACAAGGTCGACGTCACCGGCATCAGCAAGGGCCACGGCTATGAAGGCCCGGTCAAGCGCTGCGGCGGCCATCGCACCCCGATGACCCACGGCGGCGGCCCGGTCCATCGTCAGGCCGGTTCTATGGGCCCCACCTCTTCCCCCAGCCGTATTTTCAAGGGCCATCATGGCGCAGGCCAGATGGGCGTTGAGCAGGTCACGGTTGAGAACCTCGACATCGTCAAGGTCGACGACGAGCTCAACATGATCGTCGTTCGCGGCGCGATCCCCGGCCCGAAGGGCGGCGTTGTCTACATCAAGAACACCGTCAAGAACTTCAAGGCAAAGGGCGCTGCTGCCAACGCGAGCATCAACCCGCAGAAGGCTTCCGCACGTACCAACCCGCAGAAGGCTTCGGCAAGAAACCGCTGAGAGAGGAGAGTAAATCATGCAGACTAAAGTTTTTGATATGGCTGGTAAGCAGGTCGGCGAGATCGAGCTCTCTGATGCCATTTTCGGGATCGAGCCCAATGAGGCTGTCGTTCACGACGTCGTAAAGAACCATCTGGCCAACTGCCGTCAGGGCACGCAGAGCTCCCTGACCCGCGCAGAGGTCTCCGGCGGCGGCATCAAGCCGTGGCGCCAGAAGGGCACCGGCCGTGCCCGCCAGGGCTCCATCCGCGCTCCGCAGTGGACCCACGGCGGCATCGTGTTCGCACCCAAGCCCCGCGATTACAGCTACACGCTCAACAAGAAGGTCAAGAGACTGGCTCTCAAGTCCGTCCTGAGCGCGAAGGCACAGGAAGAAAACATCGTCGTCATCGACGAGATCAAGCTGGACGCCATCAAGACCAAGCCCATGGCTTCGTTCCTGAAGGCTGTCGGCGCCGATACCAAGGCTCTGGTCGTCACCGCTGAAAACAACGAAGTCGTTGTCAAGAGCGCGGCCAACATCCCCGGCGTTCTGGTGACCTTCGCCAACCTGATCAACGTCTACGACATTCTGAACGCAAAGAAGCTCGTCGTTGACAAAGCTGCTCTTGCAAAGATTGAGGAGGTGTTCGCATAATGAAGACCGCTTACGATATCATCATCAAGCCCGTCATCACCGAACAGTCCATGGAAGCCACCGAAGGCAAGAAATATGTCTTCCAGGTTGCGATCGACGCCAACAAGGTCGAGATCAAGAAGGCTGTCGAGGAGATCTTCGGCGTGAAGGTCGAAAAAGTCAACACCATCCGTATGGAAGGCAAGGAAAAGCGCCAGGGCGCCGCTCCCGCAGGCCGCCGCGCCAGCTGGAAGAAGGCCATGGTCAAGCTGACTGCCGATTCCAAGACCATCGAGTTCTTCGAGGGTATGGTCTAATCAATTTGTAAGGAGAGTAACGCAATATGGCGATCAAATCTTTTAAGCCGTATACCCCGTCGAGAAGAAACATGACTGTTTCCGCGTTCGACGGCGTAGACAAAAAGGCAAAGCCTGAACGCAGCCTTCTTGAGACTGTCAAGAAGAACGCGGGCCGCAACAGCTACGGCCGCATCACCGTCCGCCATCGCGGCGGCGGCAACAAGCGTAAGTACCGCATCATCGACTTCCGCCGCGACAAGCTCGATATGCCGGCAGCTGTCCAGCGCATCGAGTACGACCCGAACCGCAGCGCGTTCATCGCTCTGGTCAAGTACGAAGACGGCGAGCTCCGCTACATCCTCGCGCCTGTCGGTCTGAAGACCGGCGACACCGTCGTCTCTTCCGCCGCCGCTGATATCAAGCCCGGCAACTGCCTGCCGCTGGCCAATATCCCCGTCGGTACCATCATCCACAACATCGAGATCAACCCCGGCCGCGGCGCACAGCTCGTCCGTTCCGCCGGCGACTACGCCCAGCTGATGGCAAAGGACGCACAGTTTGCGCAGGTCCGTCTGCCGTCCGGCGAAGTCCGTCTCGTCCGCCCGAACTGCGTGGCAGTCATCGGTCAGGTCGGCAACATCGACCATGAGAACGTGCACATCGGCAAGGCCGGCCGTACCCGCCACATGGGCATCCGCCCGACGGTCCGCGGTTCTGTCATGAACCCGAATGACCACCCGCACGGCGGCGGCGAAGGCAAGTCTCCTGTTGGACATCCCGGTCCTATGACGCCTTGGGGCAAGCCTGCAATGGGCCTGAAGACCCGCAAGACCAAGAACCGCACCAACAAGTATATCTTTAAGCACAGAAACGCGAAGTAAGGAGGATATAAGATGAGCAGAAGCATTAAAAAAGGCCCGTTTGTAGCACCCGAGCTGTTCAAGCGCGTGGAAGAGCTCAACAAGGCCGGTGATAAGAAGGTCCTCAAGACCTGGTCCAGAAGCTCCACGATCTTCCCTTCCTTCGTTGGCCACACGATCGCTGTTCATGACGGCCGCCGTCATGTACCCGTCTATATCACTGAGGATATGGTCGGCCACAAGCTTGGCGAGTTTGCTCCGACGCGGACCTTCCGCGGCCACTCCGGCAGCAAGACCACCAACGCATAAGAGGAGGACGCAAGAAACATGGAAGCTAGAGCTTATTTGAAATACCTGCGTATCTCTCCGCGCAAGGTCGTCATTCTGTGCGACCTGATCCGCGGCAAGGACGTAAAGACTGCAACCGCATATCTGATGCAGACCCCGAAGGCGGCCTCCGAGCCCATGCTCAAGCTGCTCAAGAGCGCTGTTGCGAACGCGGAGAACAACCACGGCATGAACGCCGACAATCTGGTTGTCACGACCGCCATCGCCAACCCGGGCCCCACGCTCAAGCGCGGTATGCCCAGAGCGCAGGGCAGATACAATCGCATTCTGAAGAGAACCACTCACATCACCATCGGTGTGAGCGAGAAGGCTTAAGCAGGAGGTTACTATGGGACAGAAAGTTAATCCCCATGGATTGCGCGTCGGCGTAATTAAAGATTGGGACTCTCGTTGGTATGCCCGTGAGGATAAGGTCGGCGATCTGATCGTCGAGGACTACAACATCCGTAAGTATCTGAAGTCCACCCTCTATTCTGCCGGTATTGCCAAGATCGAAATTGAGCGCGACAACGCCAAGGTCAAGATCAGCATCCACTGCTCCCGCCCCGGCGTCATCATCGGCAAGGGCGGCACGGAGATCGAGGTGCTCCGCAAGAAGATCGAAGCCAAGCTCGGCAAGACCGTCGCTCTGAACATTGTCGAAGTCCGTTCCCCGGACCTCAACGCACAGCTCGTCGCGGAGAACATCGCCGCGCAGCTCGAAAAGCGTATCTCCTTCCGCCGTGCCATGAAGCAGGCCATCCAGCGCGCGACCCGTCTGGGCGCGAAGGGCATCAAGTGCACCTGCGGCGGCCGTCTGGGCGGCGCCGAGATCGCCAGAAGCGAATCCTATCATGAGGGCACCATCCCCCTGCAGACCATCCGTGCCGACATCGACTACGGCTTTGCCGAGGCCAACACGACCTACGGCCGCGTCGGCTGCAAGGTCTGGATCTACAAGGGCGAAGTCCTGAACTCCACGCTGCGTTCCGAGAATCCGGAGCCCGCAAAGCGCGAGCGCCGCGACCGCCGTCCGAACGACCGCCGGGGTGGCGACCGCCGCAACAGCGGTGAACGCCGTCCGTACAACAATGACCGCCGTTCCTACAACGGCGAGCGCCGTCCGTACAATAACAACAACACGGAAGGAGGCAACCGCTAATGTTAATGCCGAAAAGAACCAAGTACCGCCGCGTACAGAGAGGCCGCATGAAGGGCGCTGCCTCCCGCGGCAACAAGGTTTCCTACGGTGAGTTCGGTATCCAGGCAATGGAGCCGGGCTGGATCACCGGCAATCAGATCGAAGCAGCCCGTGTCGCCATGACCCGCTACACCAAGCGCGGCGGCCAGGTCTGGATCAAGATCTTCCCCGACAAGCCAGTTTCGAAGAAGGCTCTCGGCGTCCGTATGGGCTCCGGCAAGGGCGCTCCGGAATACTGGGTTGCAGTCGTCAAGAATCAGAAAGTCATGTTCGAAATCGGCGGCGTTTCCGAAGCGGAAGCGCGCGAGGCACTGCGTCTTGCTCAGCACAAGCTGCCCATCAAGACGAAGATCATTGCCAAGGAAGCCCCGGAAACCGAGAATGGTGGTGAATAAGATGAAGGCAAACGAAATCCGTAAACTGTCTGCGGCTGAGCTCGACTCCAAGCTGGCAGATCTCAAGAAGGACCTGTTCATGCTCAGAATGCAGCATGCAACCAACCAGCTTGACAACCCCCTGCGCATCGCAGACGTCAAGAAAGATATTGCCCGCATCAAAACTATTATTCGTGAGAACGAGACCAAGTAACTGAGGAGGAAACTGCAATGAGTGAAACTACCAGAGCGTTCCGCAAGACCAGAGTTGGTACCGTCATCTCCGATAAGATGGACAAGACCATCGTGGTTGCGATCGCGACGAACGTACAGCATCCGCTGTATCATAAAATCATCAAGAGAACCTACAAGCTCAAGGCCCATGACGAGAAGAACGAAGCCGGCATCGGCGATACCGTCAAGGTCATGGAGTGCCGCCCCTTGTCCAAGGACAAGAGATGGAGACTTGTAGAGATCGTTGAAAAGGCAAAGTAAGGAGGTCGACAACAAATGATTCAGTGCGAAACTTATTTGAAGGTTGCCGACAATACCGGTGCCAAGGAAATCAAGTGCATCCGCGTCCTGGGCGGCGCGAAGCGCAAGTACGGCAACATCGGCGACGTCGTTGTTGCGTCTGTCCGTAAGGCTGCGCCGAACGGCACGGTCAAGAAGGGCGAGGTCGTCAAGGCCGTCATCGTCCGCTCCATGAAGGGCGCCCGCCGTGCAGACGGCACCTACGTCCGCTTCGACGAGAACGCAGCCGTTCTCATCAAGGATGACAACAGCCCTCGCGGCACCCGTATTTTTGGGCCGGTGGCGAGAGAACTCCGTGACTCTGGTTTCATGAAGATCTGCTCCCTGGCACCCGAAACAGTTTAATAGGGGGACCAAGAGATGAACGTTAAGAAGAATGATACCGTTATTGTCCTGTCCGGCAAGGACAAGGGCAAGAAGGGCAAGGTCCTCGAGGCTATGCCCGCTGCCGGTAAGGTCGTCGTCGAAGGCGTCAACGTCGCGACCTGCCATGTCAAGCCGAAGAAGCAGGGCGATCAGGGCGGCATTATCAACCGCGAGATCCCGATGTACGCTTCCAAGGTCATGCTCGTCTGCCCGAAGTGCGGCAAGGCTACCCGCCATGCTGTCAAGCTCGCCGACGGCAAGAAGGTCCGCGTCTGCAAGAAGTGCGGCCAGACGATTTGAGAGGGAGGATTGAAACATGGCCAGACTGAAAGTTAAGTATACCGAAGAGATCGCTCCCGCCCTCATGAACAAGTTCCAGTATAAGTCCGTGATGCAGATCCCGAAGCTGAGCAAGGTCATCGTCAACGTTGGCTGCGGCGAATCCAAGGGCAACGCCAAGGAAATCGAAGCCATCTGCAAGGACATCGCCACCATCACCGGCCAGAAGCCCATCACTACCAAGGCCCGCAAGTCCGTCGCGAACTTCAAGGTCCGTGAAGGCGAGACTGTCGGCGTCAAGGTCACCCTCCGCGGCGACCGTATGTGGGAGTTCCTCGACCGTCTGTTCAACGTGGCTCTGCCCCGTGTCCGCGACTTCCGCGGCATCAACCCCAACTCCTTCGACGGCCGCGGCAACTACGCCTTCGGCCTCAAGGAACAGCTGATCTTCCCGGAAATCGAGTACGACAAGGTCGACAAGATCCGCGGCATGGACATCTGCATCTGCACCACCGCGACCACCGACGAAGAAGCCAAAGAGCTGCTGACCATGGTCGGCGCTCCGTTCTACGCTTGATTGGAGGATACCGGTAATGGCAAGAAAAGCAATGATTCTCAAGCAGAAGGAAGAACCCAAGTTCTCCACCCGCTACTATAACCGCTGCAAGATCTGCGGCCGTCCTCATGCTTACCTGCGTGACTACGGCGTCTGCCGTATCTGCTTCCGCGAGCTGGCCTATAAAGGCCAGATCCCCGGAGTTCGCAAGGCGTCTTGGTAAATCTTTTCGCGCAATGCTGCGTTTCTGAGCGCTTGGCGTACACAAAGTACGCCGGCGCACTCAGACCTTGCCTTGCACGAAAATCTTCACCAATCTGCCCTCAGAAGACTGAGAGAGCGGGGAAGTGAAGAAGGGCGAAAGCCTGCAACTTTCTTTGTTATCGCCAGGGCGGCGGGAGCCGCCCTCCAACGATAAAAGTATGGATGACGAAAGGTCACGGTTAATCGGGTCGGCTCCGGCCGGCAGCAAGGATTAGTCGTGATACCTCGCCACCAAAACCGCAATGCGGTAACTTCAAACTAGGAGGAACAAACCATGCAAATCACTGATCCCGTTGCCGATATGCTGACGCGCATCCGCAATGCAAACACGGCAAAGCACGAGTCCGTTGATGTGCCCGCTTCCAACCTGAAGAAGGCCATCGCAAAGATCCTGCTCGACGAAGGCTACATCAAGAGCTACGAAGTCGTCGAGGACGGCACCCAGGGCGTCATCCGCATCCAGCTGAAGTACCTTGCCGGCAAGGAAAAGGTCATCAGCGGCCTGCGCCGCGTCTCCAAGCCCGGCCTGCGTGTCTACGCCGGTGCTGACGAGCTGCCCAGAGTCCTGAAGGGTCTCGGCATCGCAATTATTTCCACGTCCAAGGGCGTCATGACCGACAAGGCAGCGCGTGCGAACCATGTCGGCGGCGAAGTCCTGGCATTCGTATGGTAAGGAGGGTATTGAACAATGTCTAGAATTGGCAGAATGCCCGTTACCATCCCCGCAGGCGTCGAGGTTTCCATCGCGGAGCCGAACGTCGTTACCGTAAAGGGCCCCAAGGGCACACTGACTCAGACGATGCGCCCGGAGATGATCATCAAGGTCGAAGGCAATGTGATCCATGTCGGCCGCCCGTCCGAGGATAAGCTGCACAAGAGCCTGCACGGCCTGACCCGCAGCCTGATCCATGACATGGTCGTCGGCGTGACCGATGGCTTCAAAAAAGAGCTCGAGATCAACGGCGTTGGCTACAAGGCCAGCAAGGAAGGCAACAAGCTCGTTATGAACCTCGGCTATTCCCACCTTGTCACCATGGAAGAGATCGACGGCATCACGATCGATGTCCCGGCTCCCAACAAGGTCGTCATCAACGGCATCGACAAGCAGAAGGTCGGCCAGTTTGCAGCGAACGTCAGAGGCAAGAGACCTCCCGAGCCTTACAAGGGCAAGGGTATCAAGTACGCCACTGAGACCATTCGCCACAAAGAGGGCAAGGCCGGCGGTAAGAAGTAATTAGGAGGTGTGCCATTATGGTGAAAACATTTGATAAGAACGCTCAGCGTATGAAGCGTCATACCCGCGTTCGCGGTAAGATCTCCGGCACGCCCGAACGGCCCCGCCTGAACGTCTACCGCAGCAACGCCAACATCTACGCACAGATCATTGACGACGTGAGCGGCGTTACGCTCGCTGCCGCCGCTTCCAATGAGAAGGATTTCGAAGGCGCCACCGGCAACAAGGAAGCTGCCCGCAAGGTCGGCAAGCTGGTTGCAGAACGCGCCAAGGCAAAGGGCATCGACACTGTCGTGTTCGATCGTGGCGGTTATATCTACCATGGTCGTGTGGCAGAGCTTGCCGAAGGCGCCCGTGAAGGCGGCCTGGAATTCTAATCGGAGGAGGATGAACAATGGCTTACAATAGAGATCGCGCACCCAAGGAAGACAATGGCCCGGAAATGATCGAAAAGGTCGTTTACCTGAACCGCGTTTCCAAGACCGTCAAGGGCGGCCGTGTCATGAAGTTCTCCGCTCTGGTTGTTGTCGGCGACGGCAAGGGCACCGTTGGCTACGGCCTCGGCAAAGCCGCTGAAGTTTCCGAAGCAATCCTGAAGGGCATTGCTGACGCGAAGAAGAACATGGTCAAGATCACGCTCGAAGGCACCACGATTCCGCACGACATCATCGGCGAATTCGGTGCTGGCCGCGTCATGCTGAAGCCGGCTCCCGAAGGCACCGGCATCATCGCCGGCGGCGCTGTCCGTGCTGTCATGGAAGCAGTCGGCATTTCCAACATTCGTGCAAAGTGCCTGCGCTCGAACAACCCGCAGAACGTTGTCAAGGCAACGATGCAGGGTCTGACCTCTCTGCGCGACGCAGCGGAAGTTGCGCGCATCAGAGGCAAGAACGTGGAAGACATCGTCGGTTAAGGAGGGCTCAAAATGGCGAATCTTAGAATTAAGCTTGTCAAGAGCCTGAACGGCCGTCTTGAAAAGCACATTGCGACCGCGCATTCCCTCGGTCTGCGCAAGATCGGTCAGGAAACTGTTCAGCCTGACAACACCCAGACTCGCGGCAAGATCGCAAAGATCGGCTATCTGCTGCAGGTCACGGAAGAACAATAAGGAGGACAAGTAGATGAATTTACATGAACTTGCTCCGGTTATGGGTTCTACCCATGTGAATAAGCGCAAGGGCCGTGGCACCGGCACTGGCAACGGCAAGACCGCAGGCCGCGGACACAAGGGCCAGAAGGCTCGTTCGGGCGGCAAACTCCGCATCGGCTTTGAAGGCGGCCAGATGCCTCTGGCTCGCCGCATCCCGAAGCGCGGTTTCAACAACATCTTCGCTGAGCCCCTGACGGCTGTGAACGTCGCGGTTCTCAACAAGTTTGAAGACGGTGCGGTCGTTGACGCGGCTGCTCTGATTGAAAAAGGCATTCTGCACGATTGCAAGTACGGTCTGAAGGTTCTTGGCAACGGCAGCGTTTCCAAGAAGGTCACCGTGAAGGCTGCTGCCTTCTCGGAGTCTGCCAAGGAAAAAATCGAAAAGGCGGGCGGAAAGGCCGAGGTGGTGTAAGTGTTTACAACACTCCGTAACGCGTGGAAGATCCCCGAACTTCGCAAGAAGATCCTCTTTACGCTGTTTGTCCTTTTGATCTATCGTCTGGGCGCCTGCGTTCCCGTTCCCTATGTTAACGTAGCAGAGCTCACGACCTATTTCTCGCAGCAGTTGTCCGATACGGTTCTGGGCCTGTATAACGCGATGTCCGGTTCTGCGTTCTCGCAGGCGACGATCTTCGCCATCGGTATCCAGCCGTATATCAACGCATCCATTATCATTGAACTTCTTGCCATCGCCATTCCTGCCCTTGAGCGTCTTGCCAAGGAGGGCGGCGAAGAAGGCCAGAAGAAGATCCAGCGCATCACCCGCTACACCACGGTCGGCCTTGCTCTTCTGATGGGCTTTGCCTACTATGTGATGCTCAAGAACTACAACCTGCTCAACGAGACCGGCTTCCTTGCAGGCCTTGTCATCGTCGTGACCTTCATGGCCGGCGCGTCCTTCCTGATGTGGATGGGCGAGCAGATTGACCAGTTCGGCATCGGCAACGGCATCTCGATGATCCTGTTCGCAGGTATCATTTCCCGTATCCCGTCGCTCATCAGCACGCTCGTCTCCTCGCTGGCCTCCGGCGCGATCAAGTGGTACACCGCGATCCTGCTGGTGATCGGTATGCTGTTGATCGTTGTATTCATCGTGTTCATCACGAACTCCGAACGCAGAATCCCCGTCCAGTACGCCAAGCGCGTGGTCGGACGCAAGATGTACGGCGGTCAGAGCACGTTCCTGCCGATCAAGGTCAACATGTCCGGCGTTCTGCCGATCATCTTCGCACAGTCCATTGCGACTCTGCCCGCGACGATCATCGCGTTCACCGGCACCGGCAGCAGTTCCTTCTGGACGTGGATGAACACCTATATCTTCGACACGAAGAGCGCGTTCTACATCGTCTGCTACTTCCTGCTGATCATTGCGTTCAGCTACTTCTATGCAACGATTCAGTTCAACCCGATCGAAATCGCCAATAACCTCAAGAAGAACGGCGGCTTCATCCCCGGCTTCCGCCCGGGCAAGCCGACCTCGGACTTCATCCTGAAGGTTATCAACAAGATCACGCTCTTTGGCGCTCTGTATCTGGCGATCGTCGCGATCCTGCCGATCATCGCCGGCATCATCATCAAGAACACCTCCCTCGCGGTGGGCGGCACGTCCGTCATCATCGTCGTCGGCGTTGCGCTTGAGACGGTCAAGAGCCTCGAGGCCCAGATGCTGATGCGTCACTACAAAGGCTTCCTGGAGTAATTGGAGGAAGATGCTATGAAGCTGATTCTTTTGGGTGCTCCCGGTGCCGGAAAAGGCACACAGGCGGAGATCATCAGCAAGAAGCTGAACATCCCCACCATTTCCACCGGCAACATTCTTCGCGAAGCGATCAAAAACGGAACCGAGACTGGCCTGAAGGCCAAGAGCTTCATGGACGCTGGCAAGCTCGTTCCGGACGATGTCATCATCGGCATCGTCCGCGAACGGGTCGCCCGCGCGGATTGTGCGAACGGCTTCATCCTCGATGGAGTCCCCCGCACGATCCCGCAGGCCGAGGCGCTCGAAGCGGCCGGCATCCATTTTGACGCAGTCGTGTCCATTGAGATCGCCGACGAGGTGATCGAAGCGCGCATGACCGGCCGCCGCGTCTGCGGCAGCTGCGGCGCAAGCTTCCACATCGTTGCGAACCCGCCGAAGCATGACGGCGTCTGCGATCTGTGCGGTGCACCGCTCACCGTCCGCAAGGACGATGCGCCGGAGACGGTCAAGAACCGCCTCAAGGTGTTCCATGCCGAGACAGAGCCGCTGAAGGACTTCTACAAGAAGCTCGGCAATCTCAAGCTGGTGGAAGGCAACCAGCCCATCGAATATGCGACCAGAGACATTCTGGCAGCATTGGGTGAATAACATGATTCCAGTAAAAAATGAGCGCGAACTGGTGATTATGCGCAAGGCCTGTAAAATTACCGCGGCAGCGCGTGCTTTGGCAGGCGAAATGGTAAGGCCTGGCGTAACGACCAAACAGATCGACAAGGCGGTATATGAATTTATCCTGTCGCAGGGAGCAAAACCGACGTTCCTCGGCTACGGGGGCTTCCCGGCCAGCACCTGCATCTCCGTCAACGAGGTCATCATCCACGGCATTCCGGGCAACCGGGTGCTGAAGGAGGGCGACATCGTCTCGGTGGACGTAGGCGCGACATGGGGCGGTTTTACTGGTGACTGTGCCGCTACTTTCGCGTGTGGGGCAATCTCCCCCACGGCGCAGAAGCTCATTACGGTAACAGAACAGAGCTTTTACGAGGGCATCAAATTTGCACGTCAGGGCAACCGGATCTCCGACATCGGCCATGCGGTGCAGACATATGTGGAAAGCCATGGATTTGGCGTTGTCCGCGCATTTGTCGGGCACGGCGTCGGCGAAAAGATGCACGAAGAACCAGAGGTCCCAAATTTCGGATCCCCCGGCAGAGGCCCGCGCATGGTCAAAGGCATGACCCTGGCAATCGAGCCGATGGTCACGCAGGGCACGTACGATGTGCGCGTCCTGAAGGACGGTTGGACGACTGTAACTGCCGATGGCAAGCTCGCGGCGCACTATGAAAACTCGATTCTGATTACCGACGGCGAGCCGGAAATCCTCACCGTCACTGAGGGACTGTAAGCTATGGAAGTTGACAAATCGAGCCTGGTCGTCTCAAAGGCCGGGCGGGATCAGGGCCAGCTGTTCTACGTGATCGATGCGGATGAGCAGTATGTCTATCTCGCCGACGGCAAGAGCCGCAGGCTGGAGAAGCCAAAGCGCAAAAAGCGCAAGCATATTGAACAGATACCTCGGACGGAGTCACGAATCGCCGAGAAAATTCGCAACGGCGAGAAGGTACTCAATAGCGAATTACGAAAAGAATTGGCCAGCTTCGGCCAAAAACAAAGTCAAAACCAAGGGGGTTAATTGATCTTGGCAAAAGACGACGTAATCGAACTTGAGGGCATCGTTACCGATGCACTGCCGAATGCCATGTTCTCCGTCGATATCGGCGGCGGGCACACCATTCTGGCACACATTTCCGGCAAGCTCCGGATGAACTTTATCAAGATCCTGCCCGGTGATAAGGTCACGGTGCAAATGTCGCCGTACGATCTGACCAGAGGAAGGATCACATGGAGAAGTAAATAGAGACTTGAGGTCTCAATGGAGGTTAACAGTATGAAAGTAAGACCGTCCGTGAAGCCCATGTGCGAAAAATGCAAGATCATCAAGCGCAAGGGCCGTGTTATGGTTATTTGCGAAAACCCGAAGCATAAGCAGAGACAAGGTTAATAGGAGGTGCTCTGAAGTAAATGGCACGTATTGCTGGTATTGACCTGCCCCGTGAGAAGCGAATCGAGATCGGTTTGACCTACATCTACGGTATTGGCAGAACAAGCGCTAAGAAGATCCTGGAAATGGCTCAGATCAACCCGGATATCCGCGTCAAGGATCTGACCGAGGATCAGGAATCCGCACTTCGTGAAGTGATCGACAAGCACTTCACCATCGAGGGCGACCTCCGCCGTGAGGTTGCACTGAACATCAAGCGCCTGACGGAGATTGGCTGCTATCGCGGCGTCCGTCATCGCCGTGGTCTGCCCGTTCATGGCCAGAGAACCAAGACCAACGCCCGTACACGCAAGGGCCCGAAGAAGACCATTGCGAATAAGAAGAAGTAAGGAGGGATATGTAAATGGCTAAAGCAGTAAAGAAAGTTGTCAAGCGCCGTCGTGAGCGCAAGACGATCGAAAAGGGCGCCGTGCATATCCGCTCGTCCTTTAACAACACCATGGTTACCGTGACCGACGCCAACGGCAACGCCCTGTCCTGGGCTTCCTCCGGCGGCCTCGGCTTCCGCGGCAGCAGAAAGTCCACTCCGTACGCCGCGCAGATGGTCGCAGAGACCGCTGCAAAGGCAGCTGTGGAAAACTATGGTCTGAAGACTGTTGAAGTCTTCGTCAAGGGCCCCGGCCAGGGCCGTGAATCCGCGATCCGCGCGCTGCAGTCCGCAGGTCTCGAGGTCACGCTCATCAAGGACGTCACCCCGATCCCGCACAACGGCTGCCGTCCGCCCAAGCGCCGCCGCGTTTGATGAAGGAGGAGAATTGATATGGCAAAGAATACACAGCCTGTTCTGAAGCGCTGCAGAACGCTCGGCGTTTCTCCCGCAGCCATGGGCTACTCCAAGCAGTCCAACCGCAATCCCGGCGGCAAAAGAAGAACCAAGAAGTCTGAGTACGGCACGCAGCTGACCGAAAAGCAGAAGGTCAAATTCGTGTACGGCATTCTCGAGAAGCAGTTCCACACCCTCTATGAGAAGGCCGAGAGCATGAAGGGCAACACCGGCGAGAATCTGCTGAGCCTCGTCGAGCGCAGACTGGACAACGTTGTTTACCGTCTTGGCTATGCTTCCACGCGCCGCGAGGCTCGTCAGCTGGTCAACCACGGCCACTACACCGTAAACGGCAAACGCGTCAACATCCCGTCCTACACGGTCAATGTCGGCGACGTCATCGCCGTCTGCGAAAACAGCTGCTCCACCACCCGCTTCAAGAAGATGAAGGAAGACGACGCCTTCGTCGCAGCTCCGAAGTGGCTGGAAAGAGACAAGAACACCCTCAGCGGCAAGGTTATCGCACTGCCCGCAAGAGACGATATTGACTTCGAGATTGCAGAAAATCTGATCGTCGAATTGTACTCCAAGTAACGTTTCACCCTCGTTTATTGGTAAGCTGAATTCGGCAACGAAACAAGGTTTCGTAGTTACAAGGAGGGTAATTTATTCATGGTAGAAATTGAAAAGCCGCGTATCGAGTGTATCGATTCCCAGGATGACGTCTCCTACGGTAAGTATATCGTAGAGCCTCTGGAGCGGGGATACGGCACCACGCTCGGCAACTCCCTGCGCAGAATTCTTCTTTCCTCGCTGCCCGGCACCGCCGCGACCTCCATCAAGATCGCGGGCGTGCAGCACGAGTTCTCCACGGTTCCTGGCGTCAAGGAAGACGTCACGGAGATCGTGCTGAACGTGAAGAAGATCATTGCGAAGCTTCATTGCCAGGGCACCAAGACCGTCTACATTGACGCTGCGGGCGAGTGCGAAGTCACCGCCGGCGACATCAAGGCCGACGGCGAGGTTGAGATCCTCAACCCTGAGCAGCACATCTGCTCGCTTGGCCCCGACGCAAGCTTCAACATGGAGATCACGCTGAGTCATGGCCGCGGATACGTCCCGTCCGACAAGAACAAGACGCCCAATATGCCCATCGGCACCATCGCCGTGGATTCGATCTATACGCCCGTCTACAAGGTGAACTACACCGTAGAAAACACCCGTGTAGGCAACATGACAGACTATGACAAGCTGACGCTGGAAGTCTGGACCGACTCGACGATCTCTGCAAGAGACGCCGTCAGCCTCGGTGCGAAGATCCTCTCCGACCATCTGAGCCTGTTCACGAATCTCTCCGAGACCGTGGCCAGCAAGCCCACGATGGCCGAAAAGGCGGAAACGCACCGCGATAAGGTCCTCGAAATGACCATCGAAGAGCTTGATCTGTCTGTACGCAGCTTTAACTGCCTCAAGCGCGCCAACATCAACAACGTCGAGGATCTGATCTCCAGAACCGGCGAGGACATGATGAAGGTACGCAACATGGGCCGGAAATCGCTCGAAGAGGTTCAGAACAAGCTCGCGATGATGGGCCTGAGTCTGGCAAGCGACGATTCCGCAAACTCTAATAATTAAGCGATAACCTTTCAAAGAAGGAGGAAGTAACCCTATGTTTGGTACCAGAAAGCTTGGCAGAACCAGCGACCAGCGCAAGGCGATGCTCCGGGCTATGACCACATACCTGCTCGAAAACGGCAAGATGGAGACGACCTTTACCCGCGCGAAGGAAGTCCAGCCTGTCGTCGAGAAGATGATTACCCTTGGCAAGAAGAAGGGTCTGGCCAACTACCGCAAGGCTCTGTCTTATATCACCAAGGAAGACGTCGCGCACAAGCTGTTCGAGGAGATCGCTCCGAAGTACGCTGAGCGCAACGGCGGCTACACCCGCGTGACCCGCATCGGGCCCCGCCGCGGCGACGCAGCCGAGATGGCCGTCATCGAATTGGTCTGATTCGGTCCCTGAAAAAAGAGTATCCCCTTCGGTCAAAACCGAGGGGGTTCTTTTTTGCGCTGGAAAAGGGCTGATTTATGGTGTAGAATAGAGAAAAGAGATCGGAGGCACACGGTATGGCTGAAAACAGGAAAAAGAAAAATCAGCAGAAGTTCCCATGGTGGCTGACGCCCGTGCTCTTATTGGCGGTGCTGGCCATCTGGTTCGGCGGGGAGGCGCTGGGGCGAGGCTTCCAGTGGTTATCCGATTCGCAGACCTCAGAATCGACCACCACAGCGCAGAAGGTGCCGTCTGATGAGACGCTGACGGTGCGTTTTCTCGACGTCGGACAGGGAGACAGTATCCTGCTCTCCTGCGGAGAGGACACGATGCTCATTGATGGCGGGCCAGTCGAGGAGGGGCAGTTTCTGGTGTCCCGGTTGAACCGGCTGGACGTGACGGAGCTGACCTATGTGGTCAATACGCACCCGGACGAGGATCACTGCGGGGGACTGGCCGCCGTGCTGGCAAAATACCCGGCGGAGCACGTCTATTCCAGTGTCACAGAGTATACGACGAAGGTTTTCTCCAACGTGGTCAAGTATACGGAAGAGCAGGGCAGGCAGATCGAGGTGCCGCAGATCGGCACGCACTGGAGTCTCGGCAGCGCAGCGGTGACGGTCATCGGGCCGGTGCAGGAATATTCCGATCCCAATAACGGCAGCCTTGTCCTGCGCGTCGATTATGGCGGGACGAGCTTCCTGTTTACCGGCGATATGGAGCAGAAGGCCGAGGGCGACCTGCTGGAATCCGGCGCAGATGTGCACGCTGACGTTCTGAAGGCCGGGCACCACGGCAGCCCGACCAGCTCATCCGAGGTGTTCCTGACGGCTGTGCAGCCCTCTGTGGCGGTGATCAGTGTCGGAGCGGATAATGACTATGGTCATCCCGGTGCGGACGTGCTGGCGCGACTGGAGGCGCTGAACGCGGAAATTTACCGGACCGACACGCAGGGCGAGATCATCATCGTCTCCGACGGCGAGAAGCTGTCTATCACGACAGACCCCACCAGCCGCGAACCGGCGGCCGGGAAGGACGCGCCGTTCGTCGGCAACCGCAATTCCATGATCGTCCACAACGCAAGCTGCGCCAAGCTCCCCGGCGAGGAGAACCGCATTTACTTCAATTCCGCCGAAGAAGCGGAGGAATACGGCTACAAAAAGCACACGTGCATCAAATAACTGCCTTGTGTGCTGCAAAGCAGCTTTCTTGATTACAACTGAAAAAGGGGCGCTTCCCGGGTGGGAAGCGCCCCTTTTGTGCGGGGAATTATTTCAGCGTGATGTTGACGCGGTAGGATGCGTCGTACATCCGGACGAGGATCGCGGCAGCTTCGCTGCGGACGATGGTGCTGGCCGGATGGAACGTGCCGGCGGCATCGGAGCCGGTGAGGATGCCTGCACGATAGAACGTGTAGATCTCATCGCCGTAGCTGTCCGTCGTCTTCACGTCGGGGATGCTGTTGTCCGCGACAGAGTTGATCGTCTTGTAGCTGCCTACAGCCTTGAAGAAGATGTGGACAAACTCGCTGCGGGAAACAGGCTTGGTCATCTGCTCGTAGCTGAGCTTCTGGTAGCTCTCGTCAAGGATGCCCTCGCGGACGCCGTAGTTGACGTAGGTTTCGTACCAGTAGCCTCTGCCGTTGGTCAGCGTGACCTTGCCGTCCTTGATCATCTGATGCAGCGCGGAGGCCAGCTTGATGGCTTCAGCGACGGTCAGCGTGCCCTTCGGCTGATAGGTCGTGGCAGTCACGCCATTGATCAGACCGTTCTCCCAGGCGCCCTTGACTGCGTCATAGAACCAGTCGCCCGTGGTCACGTCGGTGAACGGGAATCTGCCGGTCGTCGGGGTCTTCGTGGCGGGGATCAGTGCCGGGAGGATGGGGTCGATCGGCTCGTTGATGAGCTTCCACTTTGCGGTCAGCGTCAGGTCGGACAGAACGGGCTTGCTGAAATCATAGAGCGTGCCGTCCAGATACCAGCCTTTGAACGTGTACAGACTGCGCGTGGGCTCGCCGGGGTTGGAGGCAGTCTCACCGCGGATAACCAGCTGCGATTCGACCGGCGTGCCGCCGTCAGAATCGAAGGAAACGGTATAGATCGGATCAAAGACTGCCGTCAGCGTCACGTCGGAAACAGCCGTGAAGGTGTAGTTCGCATCCGTGGAGACGATCTTGCCGTTCTGCATCCATGCGTAGAACTCCTCGCCCTCGGCAGGCTGCGCCTGTGCGGTCACTTCTTCGCCGGACCAGACCTCAACGACGTCCTTGGCAGCGAAGTCATCAGTGTAGGCTTCCTTAACAAGACCCTTATCTGCATTGTAGGACTGCAGCGTCACGGTGCAGTTGGTGAGCTCGCCGTCGGAAGCAGCGTCCAGATCAACAACGTATGCGGTGTAGTTGGTCGCATAATCGAACAGATAGAGAACTGCAATGCCGTTCGTGACGCTCGAAGCATCCAGCGTAACTGTGGACGCAGTGCCGGCAGCTTTCTCTGCAAAGATCGCGTCGTCTCTCACAGTGAGATCGGGATAGGTGTCAAGCTCGACATAGGCCAGATACTGGTTGTCCTTGACCTTAACAGTCAGTTCCTTGGTATCCGGGTCATAGCTTGCCGTGAGTGCCTTCGGAGCTTCGGAGTCGACTGTGCAGACATAGTTCCACTCCAGATACTTCTTGCCCTGCGTCTTGAGCTTGCTGTAATCCGTGCGGCCATTGGTCAGCGCGCCGAGCTCGTCTGCGCCATAGGCAATGTTGGCATAGTAGTTGACGTCGACCTTGGTGTCGTTCGGAACTGCGTTGCCGTCCAGATCGGTGCCGTCCCACTGGAACGAGCCGGTGGCTGTCCAGCCGTTATCCGTGTCATAGATGGCCTTCGGCAGATATTCGGTGTCGTCCACATAGTAGACCTCGCCGGTTTCACGGTTGGAGACAACCATGATCAGGTGACGGGCATTGCGGAGCGTCATCGGCTGCATGAACAGCGTCCGCTCGAGCGCATATGCGGCATCCGGGCTGGAAACTGCGATTCTGTCCGCATCGAACGGAAGCTCCAGCTCCGAGTCGAACGGGTTCGTACCGGCCAGAGAGCTGCTGGTGATGGAGTTGCCTCTGATCGCAGCCAGATAGGCCAGATTCGGCCAGGTGTTGCAGGTGACGTCAGTGTTGTCGGTCATAACGTCGATCCAGTCAAGCTGTTCCATGACGGGAGCCTGTGCCCAGTCGCCATAGAAGCCCATGAACGTGCCATGGAAGCAGGCGGTCGGGTCATAGGTTGCAGCGGGACTCGTGAAGTTGATGTAGCCCTCGATGTACGCGCCGTTCGGATAGATGGCGTCGATATCGGCCATGAAATCATCCGTCAGCTGTACGTCGATCACGACTTCTGCCGTCTGGCCGGGACCGATGACGAGAACGTCGTCTTTATAGTTAGTGGTAACAGTGACCTCGTCCTCTGTCAGACCGAGCGTCGTCAGTGCGTTGTAGTAGTTGCCTTCCTCATCTGCTACGGGCTCATCGAAGCAGAACTTCCACGAAATGTTGAATTTCTTGCCGTCCTCTTTGAGATCCCAGCCCGGGAACTCGTTTCTCAGATCCTTGACGGTGTAGCGGATCTGGAAGTGGCCGTCCTTGGAGGGGTTGTCGCCGATGTTGGCGATCGGGTTGGTGATATACGCCTTTGCACCACCGAGAACAAGCTGCTCGGCATGGAAAGCATCGACCAGACCAGCGCCCTGCTTTCTCGGACTGAAGGTGTAGTTGTTGGGGATAACCGTCTGCGCGGAGGACGCCAACAGAGCCTCTGCCATGTCAGCCAGTTCCTTCTTGCTCAGATCCTTGTACTTCGATTCGCTCTTCAGATAACTCAGGATGGTCGCAGTAACACCCGCGACATCCGGCGTCGCCATGGAGGTACCGGACATGACCTGATAACCGTCCGTCGTGTCGTTCTGTGCAGACAGAACGCTGCCGCCGACGCCGGAGATCTGCGGCTTGAGCGTCAGGGACGGGGTGGGGCCCCAGGAGCTGAAGGACGAAGACTGCCAGCCGGTGGGGTTGTCAACAGAGGCCATCTCCGCAAGGAATGTGACCTTCTGTTCCTTTGCGTTAAGCAGCTTGGCTGCGTCCTCGCCGGAAACGGAAACAGCGGGAAGCTTCGTGCCGTCCAGCGCCATGTTGATGATGCCGGATTCGTTGTTATAAACGATTGCAGCAGCTGCACCCTTTGCATCCGCATTGTTGACCTTGTCAACGAAGGAAATGCCGCCGCGCTTGATCACTGCGACCTTACCGGTGACATCGATGCCTTCATAGTCGGCTTTTTCGCCGTTGCCGGGAACCAGGACAAAGTCATACGTCTTGCCAGCCAGCGTATTATAAGCGTTGACCGTATCGCTGTAGCCGATCTGTGCGCCGTCAACTTCAATCGCCGGAGAGGCGTACTTCGCGTTGTCAACAGACGCAACAGACAGGTTGCCGTCATAGGTGGACGGGGAACCGACAACGCCGTAGTCCGCATAGTCGGACGTGACATAGCCGGCAGGAACGCCGGTGATGCTCTCGCCGTCTGCCATGGAGCCTTCGTTGCCCGCTGCGATGCAGCAGATGACGCCCGCGTCGTCCAGCGTGGTGAAGATGCCGTTCAGGACTTTTTCCTCGCTGCCGTCATAGACGAAGCCGTTCTGTGCGCCAAGGGACATATTGATGACGTCCGCACCCAATGTGTAGGCGTCTTCAAGGGCTGCGAGATAAACGTCGCTGGAGGTGCCTCTCTCCGCCGGGTCGGAGGAGAAGACCTTCAGTGCAAGGATCTGCGCGCCGGGCGCGGAGCCTGCGAATTCATATGCGCCGTCATCCGACAGGACGCAGCCGGCTGCGATGCCGGAGACGTGCGTGCCGTGACCGCTGACGTCGTCGGTCGCGTCGTTGTCCTTGTCATAATAATCATAGGAGAACGGAACCTTTGCCGACAGATATTTGCCGCGGCCAAGCTTTTCAATCGCGGCCTCGGCCTGTTCCTTGCTGATGGCAGCCTTGTTCAGCATACTGTCATACGCTGTGAACGCCTCGTGGCCCGGGGTAATACCGGTATCGATGACCGCAATGACGGTGCCCTTGCCGGTGTCTTTATCGCGAACCTTGGTGATGTTGGTCATGTCGTTGGCCGAATCCATGCTGGGCATGACGACAGGCTCGTCGTAATAGTTGGCCAGATAGACCTCCTTGACGCCTGCCGTGCTGGCCAGCTTCTCAAGGTCGCCGAACTTGACGTCTGCGGACATACCGTTGAGCAGCGTGGTGTACTCGTACTTGACGTCATAGCTGACAGCCTTGGACTGGATCGCAGTCTTAATGCGGCTGTGCTGCGCCGTGAGGGTCTTCGACGCGGCTGCGACAGCGCTCTGCGTAGCGACGCCGGTGCTCTTCAGCGCTGCGGGGACAGCGCCCTCGCCCTCAAAAATAACGATCGCGCGGACGGTATCGCTGTCCGCGTAGGCCTCTTCACCATTCTGCAGCTTGAATTTGTTCTGCTGAATGGCGGTGCTCAGCTTGCTCTCATCCGGAGTCGTCGGGGTCAGCTTGACATTGTATGCCGAGGAGGCCGAAGCCATCGGGACCATGCCAAGAACCATGACGAGCGCCAGCAGCAGACTCAGCACGCGGCATCTTGTTTTCTTGCTCATGAAAGTTTCTCCTTCCTTGTCGTTCATTTGTGTCTGAAGTCCGGCGATCAGCCGCTCTCCACCACAATATGTTGTAGCCATTATAATCCTGAGCAACCGATTTTTCAATACTCTTCGCTTACAATTCAGCAATTTCTCCCAAAAATGTTTTTCCATAAACTGCCTTGCGGCAGCTTTACAGAAGCCTGCGCGCTGAACCGC
>HF990592.1:22689-31771 GCA_000432135.1 Firmicutes bacterium CAG:124 | reverse complement strand
CGCGCTGAACCGCGATCTGAAGCGCTTCTTCGATGAAACCGGTACGGAATACCCGGTGTGGAAGCAGCTTGAGCAGGACGCCGGGAAATACCTGATACCTTAAGACTGCTCCAGCCGTTGCCCGTTCAAAACGGCCTCTGTGAGCGTATCGCCCGCGTAGACCAGCTTCAGCGAGAAAAACGGCACGTGCTCGTCCATGAGCCGCAGGAAGATCCGGTCGCCCTCCCACTGCTGCAGGGCGGCAAGCTGCCGCTTGCCGATCCAGGCCAGCTCACCCTCGTCGCAGTCCTTCGGCGTGCCGGTGAAGCCCGTGGCGTGGAACAGGTGCATATACTCGGTCGGCCAGATATCGGAGACGAAGGTCACAAGCCCGCAGTAGCGGTACTGCGTGAGCGTCAGCCCCGTTTCCTCCAGCACCTCGCGGCGGACGCAGTCCTCCGGGCTTTCCCGGTCCTCAAATTTTCCGCCGACGCCGATCCATTTGTCGTGATTTTCGTCGTGCTCCTTTTTAACGCGGTGGAGCATCAGATACTGTCCATCGCGCTCAAGATAGCAGAGCGTCGTCTGCTTCATGCGCCATCCCTCCCATGTGTATGCTTTCTCTATTGTATCAGGGGCTGGGGAAAAAGTAAACGGGGGGAGCTGGTTTGTGCGTTCTGCCGTGTTTCTGCGTAAAATTTCAGCAAAAGCGACAAATGACTTTACCGGAGCAATCTGATATAATATCCGTATCTTAGTCGTGGTGTACCAATCCACATTTATGGTGCGCTGCGGCAAATATAAAGGAGGATATTTTATCCGGGAGACTCCCGGTGCGGCATTGTGGAGACATGCCGCAATGCGTCCGCCAAGCCCGGCGGTCGTGAGAATGCGGTGCGGAGGCAGCGCAGTCAGAGTCCAAACAGTATGGCAGAAGTAAAACTCGTAAACGTCAAGAAAATCTACCCGTTCGTCAGTGGCGAAGAAAAGAAGAGCAAGAAAAAGAAGAAGGGCGAGGAGCCTGCCGAGGAGAAGAAGGTCAACCTTCAGATCACCGACAAGGGCGTCGTCGCCGTGCAGGAGTTCAACCTCGACATCGCCGATAAGGAATTCATCGTTCTCGTCGGCCCGTCCGGCTGCGGCAAGTCCACGACGCTGCGCATGGTCGCAGGTCTGGAAGAGATCTCCGAGGGCGAGCTGTACATCGACGGCAAGCTCATGAACGACGTGGCCCCGAAGGACCGCGACATCGCCATGGTCTTCCAGAACTACGCTCTGTATCCCCACATGACCGTTTATGATAACATGGCCTTCTCCCTGAAGCTGAAGAAGACCCCGAAGGCGGAGATCGACCGCAAGGTCCGTGAGGCCGCCGAGATCCTCGATATCACCCAGTACCTCAACCGTAAGCCGAAGGCTCTGTCCGGCGGCCAGCGCCAGCGTGTCGCCATCGGCCGCGCCATCGTCCGGAACCCGAAGGTCTTCCTGATGGACGAGCCGCTGTCCAACCTCGACGCCAAGCTGCGTAACCAGATGCGCGCTGAGATCATCAAGCTGCGCGAGAAGATCGACACCACCTTCATCTACGTCACCCACGACCAGGTCGAGGCCATGACCCTGGGCGACCGCATCGTCATCATGCGCGACGGCTTCATCCAGCAGATCGGCACCCCGCAGGAGGTCTTCAACCATCCGGCAAACCTCTTCGTCGCCGGCTTCATCGGCACGCCGCAGATGAACTTCTTTGACGCAACGCTGTCCAAGAAGGGCGACAAGTACGTCGCGACCGTGCAGGGCAAGGACTTCGAGCTGCCCGCCGACAAGCAGGAAGCGCTCAAGAAGATGGACAAGGTGCCCGTCGACATCATCGCTGGTGTCCGCCCGGTCCATATCCACCTGTCTCAGGACGGCATCGACGCCATGGTCGACGTCTCCGAGCTGATGGGCTCCGAGCTGCATCTGCACGTCAACTCCAACGGCAAGGACGTCGTCATCGTCGTCCCGACGACCGACATCGACCTCGACGCTGTCCACGGCAGCCACAAGCCCGTGAAGTACAGCTTCAAGCCCGAGCTGATGCACTTCTTCGACAAGGAAACCGAGAAGAACCTGTTCTGATCCCCAAATACAAAACGCGCCCGCCGGAGAAACCGGCGGGCGTTTTTTCTGTCATGCACCGGCGCGTCAAAACAGCCGTACAAGCAGCTGCGAGACGAGAACGACGGCGATCAGGGCGATGGGGTAGGTCGCGGCGTAGGCGGAGGCGACGTTGCTTGTGCCTGCGACATGGATGAGCGTGCCGAGGGCGGGCGTGGAGGTCATGCCGCCGGTGATGGAGCCGAGAATGTTCAGCAGGTTCATCTTCAGCACGTGCTTTGCCACGATATAGCCCACGACCATCGGCAGAAGCGTCATGAAAATGCCGTAGACGAAATAGATGGGCTTGAAATACCGCACGAAGCTCATGCCGCCGGAAACGCCTGCGCCGATGAGGAAGACCATGAGGCCAAGCTCCCGGAACGTTTCGAGCACCTTCTTGCTCGGCATGAGATCGGCGCGGCCGATGTGGCCGAAGTGGCCGAACACCAGCGAGACGAGCAGCGCGCCGCCCGTTGTGGTGAGCGAGAAGAAGTTGAAGAACTTCACCGAGCCAAGCAGAATGCCAAACACGGCGGCGACGGCGAAGGGTGTGAAGCCGAAATCGTCAAATTCCAGCAGCTTGCCCTTGAATTTAGCGACATCGCCGGTCTCTACGTGTGTAATTTTTCTGCGCTCCTCGTCCAGATCCGCGTGGACGACGCGTGGCATCAGCTGCACGAACAGCACAACGCCGATGACGCCGAACAGATACGCAATGCCGTAGCCGACCGTGACCGCGTCCTGATACTGGGCTGCAACAGCCTCTTTGGTTGCCGAGAACGCCGGAGTCGAGGTCAGACTGCCCGCGAGCAGGCCGGAGATCATAGCCGTAAGCTGGTTCGGGTCGTAGCCCGGCTGCCCGGCTTCAATCGCACGGCCGACGAGCAGACACAAAACTGCCGTAATGCCGCCGGAAAGAATGATCACGACGCCGAGCAGCACATAGGACTTGAAGTTGTGCTTCATGTTCTTGAAGAAGTTCGGGCCCGCGATAAAGCCGACCGAGGTCACGAAGAACACGAGGCCCAGATTTTCGATGATCTTCAGCGCCTGCGAGGCGTAGTTGATCTCTTCAATGACAAATTTGGAATTGAAGTGCGTTCCGGAGAACGCGCCGTAAATCAGCGCGATCACGAAAACGCCTGCCGTGCCGAGGCTGATGCCCTTGATGGTGATGCGCCCGAGCAGATACCCGACTGCCGCGATTCCAAATACGGAAAGCATCAGAAAATTCGCGGCATTGATGGTTGCACTCATCTCATTTCTCCTCTATTTCTCCTTATTTTTCTGCGGGATGGATTTTTCTGGCGTAGTCCGGCAGCAGCTGCGGGGAAAGGCGGTGATCCGCCACACCGGCCTGCTGCTTTTCGGCCTCAAACGCGGCCACGTGGTCCAGCGTCAGCGTGCCGACGGATACGGACTTCGCCTTCTCGGCGGCGTGCTGACCCGCGTTGCGGCCAAAAACGATGACGTCGAGCAGGCTGTTGCCCATCAGGCGGTTGCGCCCGTGGATGCCGCCCACGACCTCGCCAGCAGCAAACAGGTTTTCCACATCCGTCTGGCCGTCTGCCGTGATGTGCAGACCGCCGTTCTGATAGTGCAGCGTCGGATAGACCAGGATCGGCTCCTTGCGGATATCGATGCCGTGCTTTGCAAACATCCGCATCATGGCCGGGATGCGCTTTTCAATCGTGCCCGCGCCGTTTTTCAGCTCGATCATCGGCGTGTCGAGCCAGACGGCCTGCCCGGCGGGAGTCTTGACGCCCTTACCGCGCTCGGTGCACTCGCGGATGATGGAGGCAGCGGCCACGTCGCGCGTTTCGAGCGGGTTCATGAAGACCTCGCCGTCCGCGTTCACAAGCATTGCGCCGACAGAGCGCACCTTTTCCGTGACCAGCGCGCCGTAGATCTGCGCGGGATAGGCCGCGCCTGTGGGGTGGTACTGAAGTGTATCGGGATAAAGCAGCTTCGCGCCCGCGCGGTAGCCGAGCACAAGGCCGTCGGCTGTTGCACCGTAGTGGTTCGAGGTGGGGAAGCCCTGATAGTGGAGCCGCCCTGCGCCGCCGGTGGCGAGGATGACGGTCTTCGCCTTCGCGACCAGCAGCTCCTTCGTCTCCATGTTCAAAAGCACCGCGCCTGCGCAATGGCCGTTTTCATCCTTGATGAGTTCGACGGCGGAGGTAAAGTCAACGACGGGAATGCCGCGGTTGAGGACTTCGTCGCGCAGCGTGCGCATGATCTCGGCGCCGGAATAGTCCTTGGCTGCGTGCATACGCTTGCGGGACGTGCCGCCGCCGTGGGTGGTGATCATGGTGCCGTCGGGCGCTTTGTCAAATTCCACACCGAGCCCGGACAGCCACTGAATAGCCTCCGGCGCGTCCATGACGAGTTTATACAGAAGATCCTTCTGCGCAGCAAAATGACCGCCGCCGTAGGCGTCGAGGAAGTGCTGGGCGGGGGAATCGTTCGGCTTGTCGGCAGCCTGAATGCCGCCCTCGGCCATCATGGTGTTCGCGTCGCCCATGCGGAGCTTCGTGACGACCATGACCTTCGCGCCCGCATTATCGGCCTCAATGGCTGCGGAGCAGCCTGCGCCGCCGCCGCCGATGATGAGAACGTCCGTCTCATAGTCGGGCTTCGTCAGATCAAATGTCTCGTGCAGGATACGCGATTCGCCCTCCAGCAGCTCCGCCAGCTCCAGCGGGACCTTCTGGCCCTGATTGGGGCCGAAGCGCAGCTCGGTGAACTGCTCGGCGCGGTAGTCGGGATGGAATTTCTTCAGCAGCGTTTCCTTTTCCTCCGCCGTCATGCGGCGGGGGTCCAGCTTCGCGTTTTCTTCGCGGGCCGCTTCCACCTTGCGGATGGAGGCCAGCATCTTGGGATCCTGATACATGATATGCGTCCTCCTTACTTTTCAATCTCGCGGTGGTTATACAGCTCTTTGATCGCGTCCAGCGGCTTTTCCATGAGGCTTTCGATGAGCGCTTCGAATTTGCCGTCCTTGATCTCCTGCACGCGCGCATCCAGATGCTCACAGTGCGGGGCGATGTACTTGCCGTTCAGACGGCGGGCCAGCATTGCCACCTGCGGGTGGGAGATGCCCGCCGGACAGCGGGACGAGCACACGCCGCACATGACGCAGTCGAAGGATTCCTCGGCGCACTTGTCAAATTCGCCGCGCTGGGCATAGGCAATGTACTGCATGACGTTCAGACCCTGCGTGCACGCCTTTGTGCAGGCGTTGCAGCCGACGCAGGCGTAGATCTCGGGGTACAGCTGCATCATGACCGTCTGTGTGGGCTTCAGCTTTTCCATGTCGTAGACTTCCTTGACCAGCGGGAAGAACGGAAGCGTCGCGACATACATATTGTTCTCCACGCGCGTCGAGCAGGCCAGACAGGCCTTTAATTCGCGGTCGCCCGCGATGCGGTAGATCGTCGCGCACGCACCGCAGAAGCCGTTGCGGCAGCCGCAGCCGCGCACGAGCTGATAGCCGGAATATTCCATCGCTTCCATGATGGTCAGACTGTCCGGCACCTCATATTTTTTGCCGAACAGGAAAACCGTCACCATATTTTCCATACCTGTTCTCCTTTAATACTCATTCGGCAGCTCGTCGAGCTGGTCGAAGCGGAACACCGGGCCGTCCTTGCAGACGTATTTGTCGCCGATGTTGCAGCGGCCGCATTTGCCGAGGCCGCATTTCATCTTGAGCTCCATCGTGGTATAGACCTGCTCGCGGGCAAAGCCGAGCTCCATCAGGCCTGCAAGCGTAAACTTGATCATGATGGGAGGGCCGCACATCACGACGGTCTTGTCGGTCGTGAAGCCGAGCTCCTTGACGTAGTTCGGCACGAAGCCGACGTGGCCGTCCCAGTCCGGCTGCTCGCGGTCGATGGTCAGATGGACGTTGATGCCGTCCTCTTTGCACCAGACGTTCTCGATCTCCGGATAGTCGACCAGATCGTCCTTCGAGCGGGAGCCGTAGACGATGTCGATCTTGCCGTAGCGGTCACGGTAGTGACGGCAGTAGTTGATAACGGAATGCAGCGGGGCCAGACCGATGCCGCCCGCGATGAACAGCAGATCCTTGCCCGCGAACGCGGTGTCAACCGGGAAGCCGTTGCCGTAGGGGCCGCGGACGGTGATCTGCTGGCCGGGCTCCATAGCGTGGAGCCATTCGGTCACGCAGCCGCATTTTTTAATGGAAAACTCCACATATTCCTCCAGCGTGGGACTGGACGTGATGGAGAACAGCGCCTCGCCGACGCCCGGCACGGAGAGCATGGCGCACTGGCCGGGGATATGGACGAAGGGCTTTTTGCCGTCAAGGCCGACGACACGGAAGGTCTTGACATCCGGCGTGTCGACGCGGATATCCGTGACGACGGCGATATTGGGGATCAGCGGATCGTTTCTCATGCGTGTTCCTCCCCAAGTGTTTTGATGACTTTGACGATGTTCATATGGATGGGGCACTTGGCAAGGCACCGGCCGCAGCCGACGCAGCCGAAGCACCCGTCGTTATTATCCGGGAAATAGACCAGCTTGTGCATAAAGCGCTGCCGGAAGCGCTCGAGCTGCGTCGGGCGCGGCTGACCGGCGGACATCTTCGTGAAATCCGAGTACATACAGCTGTCCCAGCAGCGGAAGCGCCGGACGAGCCTGCCGGAGTCGAATTCCTTGATATCATAGCACTGGCACGTCGGGCAGACGAAGGTGCACGTGCCGCAGCCGAGGCAGCTTTCGGACAGCTGCTTCCATTCCGGGCGGTCGAAGAGTTCCTTCGTTTTGCCTGCGCCCACGGCGGACAGATCGAGCCCGGCCAGCGGGAGCTTTTTGAGAAGCGCACGCGTTTTTTCCTGCTGGGCCGCGACTGCCGCACCGTCCGTATCCTCCAGCATGGGAAGGTTCGCGGTCAGCGCCGCGCCCTTTTCCGTGTTGGCCTGCCAGAAGAGCGTTTCACCCTCGATCCAGCAGCTGATATCGCCCTGCGGGGCCGCAGGATCGATGCCGAAGGCCGGACAGAAGCACGTTTCCTCGGGGCGGGTGCAGGCCAGCGTCACGACGGTGCCGTGTGCGCGGCGGGCGGCGTAATAGGTGTCCTGCGGTTCGGAAAGGAAGACGCGGTCGAGAATTTCAAAGCTTCTTGCGTCGCACGCGCGCAAGCCGAACAGGACGAACGGCTCTGCCGGGTCACGCGTTTCCACAAGGTCAAGCTGTTTGCCCGTCACACGGAAGCCGACGAGGTTTTCCACCTGCGGGAAAAACAGATCCTTGGCCGAGCGGACGGTGTTGAGCTTCTTGGTAAGCGCTATACCCTCCTGCCAGACGGTGAAGCTGGCCTGACCGGCGGCATCGTCTGCCGGAATATAGAGCTTCTGTGCTGCCGACACGGCAGCAAACAGGCTTTGAAGCTTAGAGAGGGGAAGCTGTTTCATTGCGCACCTCCTCTTTCATAGACGACGGACGGCTCACAGTCGTCCTTGCGGAAATCCATGAGCGGCGGGCGGGAGTCAAAATCGGCTCCGGCCTGATAGTCGCCGTAAAGCTCGTTGATGTCCTTGATGAACTTGCGGTTGAGCAAATGCAGCGGGATATGCTGCGGACAGACGCGGGAGCATTCGCCGCAGTCGGTGCAGCGGGAGACGACGTGGAAGGCCCGGATGATATGGAACATGTTCTCCTCGAACGAATCGGCAATGGCCTTGTTCTCAAAGCCGGAATCGTGGTTGTCGAACACGCACTTTTCGCACGAGCAGGCGGGACAGACGTTGCGACAGGCGTTGCAGCGGATGCACCGCGACAGCTCGCCGCGCCAGAACGCGTAGCGCTCCTCGGCTGTCATGGCTTCGAGCTTTTGAACCTCGTCGAACCGGCCGCAGTCCACGTTTTCCTCGCCCTGCTCGCCAAGCAGCTCGTCATAGCAGACGATCTTTTTACTCTTGCAGGTCTTGCACTTGAGCAGCAGCGCATCGGCCTTCTTGATCGTTTCCTCGCCGTAGATTGTGGAAACGCAAAGAGCTTCGCCATCCTCCGTCACTGCTGTGACACCGGCAAGGCCCTGCTCCTTGATGGCCTCCATGTCGCACATCCCGCCGCACTGTACGCCGACGGCGTAGACCGTCTCGCGCAGGATGCGGTGCTCCTTTAAAAGCTGGACAAACGAATAGCTGTCGCAGGGCTTCAGGAACACGGCGGCCTTGCCGCCCTTGCGGGATTCCGCGATGAGATATTTGGACAGATTCGCGCCGGAGAAGACGCTCCAGACGAAATTTTTCTCAATGTCTTCCACGCTCGTGAATACGGACGGTGTCAGATCATAGAAGAATTCGCCCGCGCGCCAGCCGATGACGCGGTCAACAATCTGATCTTGCAGCAGCTGGATCGCTTTTTCCTTTACTCTTTGCATCTCAGATCCTCCAGTCTGCGGTTCTCGCCGAGTTTTGTGATCGTCTCGGCGAATTCGTTCATGGTTTTGGCGAACTTCGCGCCCTCCGCTGCCGAGACCCATTCCACGCGCGTGCGCTCACGCTCGATGCCGAGGAAGTCCAGCATGGAGAACAGGAGCGTCATGCGCCGCCGGGCATAATAGTTGCCGGTCGTGTAATGGCAGTCGCCGGGATGGCAGCCGCAGAGGATCACGCCGTCGGCCCCGCGCTGGAACGCGCGGAGAATAAACATCGGGTTTAACCGGCAGGAGCACGGAATGCGGATGATCTTCACATTGGCCGGGTAGCTCAGCCGGTTCGTGCCGGAAAGATCGGCGCCCGCGTAGGAGCACCAGTTGCAGCAGAACGCCACGATCGTGGGTGTCCAGGAGCCGTTTACCTGCATATCGCATCCACCTCCGCAATGATTTGCCGGTTGGAGAAGCCCTTGAGATCCATCGCGCCGGACATACACGCGACGGTGCACGCGCCGCAGCCCTGACAGACCGCCGGGTTGACCTGCGCCACGCGCC
>HF990592.1:14625-22648 GCA_000432135.1 Firmicutes bacterium CAG:124 | reverse complement strand
CGTCGTGCGGTTCGGGCCTCTGAATTCCTTGTCAATGTACGTGATCGCGCCATACGGGCAGACCTTTTCGCAGTTGGAGCAGCCGTTGCACATCATCTCATCCGGCTGCGCCACGCACGGGTTGCACGTCAGCGAGTCCTTGCACAGAAGCCCGATGACCTTCGCCGCAGCGGCGGACGCCTGTGCGACCGTCTCCGGGATATCCTTCGGCCCCTGGCACATACCGGACAGGAACACGCCTGCCGTCGGGCTTTCGACCGGGCGGAGCTTCGGGTGAGCCTCGGTGAAGAAGTCGTTCGTGTCCATGGAGGCGGTCAGCATCGTGGCCAGCGGCCGCGCGGACTTATCCGGTTCGATGGCGGCAGCCAGCACGACCATGTCGGCGTCGATATGCAGCTGCCGGTTGTCCAGCAGATCGGATGCCTGCACCTTCAGCTTGCCGTTTTCGGGCGTGACCTTGCCGACCATGCCCTTGATATAATGCACGCCGTACTGCTCGACGGCTCTGCGGTAGAACTCGTCAAAGTTCTTGCCGGGGGTGCGCACGTCGATGTAGAACACATACACATCCGTATCCGGGTATTTTTCGCGGCAGAGCATGGCGTGCTTCGCCGTGTACATACAGCAGATCTTGGAGCAGTAGGGCTTGCCCTTCTCCGCACCGTCGCAGCGGGAGCCGACGCACTGCACAAAGACAATGGTCTTCGGGTGCGTCCCGTCGGACGGGCGCAGGAGCGTGCCGCTCGTGGGACCGGCAGCGTTCATCAGGCGCTCAAACTCGAGGCTGGAAACGACGTCCGGGCTCTGGCTGTAGGCAAATTCGTCGAATTTGGAAAGATCGATGGGGTTGAAGCCCGTCGCGGCGACGATGGCGCCGTATTCCTGCTCAATGAACGTGTCGGTCTGCTTGTAATCGATTGCCCCGGCGGAGCAGACCTTCGCGCACACGCCGCACTTGCCGTTTTTGAGCATATTGCAGTAGTTGGGATCGATCGTCGCGACCTTCGGCACGGCCTGCGCAAACGGGATATAGATCGCGCGGCGATTGTCCATGCCGAGGTTAAACTCGTTCGGTACCTTCTTCTGCGGACACTTTTCCGTACACAGTCCGCAGCCGGTGCAGACGTCTTCCTTCACAAAGCGCGCCTTGCGGCGGATTTTCACATGGAAGTTGCCGACGAAGCCGCCGACGGATTCAACCTCGGAGTAGGAATAGATGTGGATTTTTTCGTTCTGCGCGCAGTCGACCATTTTCGGCGTCAGGATACACGCCGCGCAGTCGAGCGTCGGGAACGTCTTGTCGATCTGGGTCATCTTGCCGCCGATGGTCGGCTGCTTTTCGACGATATCGACCTCAAAGCCCGCCTCGGCAATGTCCAGCGCCGTCTGGATGCCCGCGATGCCGCCGCCGATGACGAGCGCGCGCTTGGTCACGGGGCTGGAACCCGCGGTCAGCGGCGCGTTCAGATGCACCTTGGCGATGGCGGCGCGGCCCAGAATGATGGCCTTTTCCGTGCCCACTTCCTTGTCCTTGTGGATCCAGGAGCACTGCTCACGGATGTTCGCGATCTCGACCATATAGGGGTTCAGCCCCGCCTTTTCGCAGGTCTTGCGGAACGTCTGCTCGTGCATTCTGGGCGAACAGGAACAGATGACCACGCCGGTCAGACCGTATTCATGGATCTTGTCCTGAATCATCTGCTGCCCGGTCTGGGAACACATATACTGATAATTTGTGGAGAAAACAACGCCGGGTTCCTTTGAAAGAGCCTGCGAGACGCGTTCCACGTCGACGGTCGCGGCAATGTTGCTGCCGCACCAGCATACGAATACGCCGATTCTCTGCATTGCGTTCCCTCCTTACTTTTTATATTTGCGGAACGCCGCGGCAATCGCCTGCTGCGGCAGCTCCTCGTCAAGAATCTCCGGGATGCGTTCAGGCTTCAGGTGATCCATGCCCTGCTGGCGCTGCACGGCATTGCGCACGGCCTCAATGAGTTTTGCAGGCTCGACGTTTCGGGGACAGCGCTCGACGCAGGCAAAGCAGCTCAGGCAGGTGTAGATGCCTTTCGAGGAAAGCAGCTCCTCAATTCGGCCGTTTTCGACCATGGAGACAAACTGATGCGGATGGTATTCCATCTCGTCATACGCCGGACAGCTCGCCGAGCATTTGCCGCAGCGCATGCACTTTCTGGGGTTCACGCCGGAGATGCGGGTGACGGTTTCAATCATGTTCTGGTTGTTCATGCGTCCTCCTCCCCGCAGCCGAGCGCCTCGGCCAGCAGTTCTGTAAAGTAAACGACCGGAAGCTTGCCGTCTGTATTGTGCAGCAGATTGTAGCTGCACAGGGGACAGGCCGTGATCAGAAGCTCCGCGCCCTGCGCCTTTGCGTTGTCCATGATCTTCTGTGCCTGCTTTGCGGCGTAGGACCTGTTCTCGACCGCCATATAGCCGCCGCAGCATTCGTTGCGCTGCGCGTAAAGAACAGGCTCCGCGCCGATGGCCCGGATGAAGTCCTCGAGCATTTTCGGGTTCTCCGGGTCGTCAAACTGCATCTCGCGGCTGGGCCGCAGGAGCATACAGCCGTAATACGCGCCGATCTTTCTGCCTGTAAGCGGCTTTACGACAGCCGCCTTGACTGCATCCCAGCCGATCTCGTCGCGCAGGACTTCGAGATAGTGCAGAACCTTTGTCTCACCCTCGTAGGGCGTTTCCGGCTTTAAGTAATTGTTGACCTTGACGCGGATGTCCTCATTGTGCTGCATATCGCCGTTCACGCGCTTCAAAACGTGATGACAGGCAGAACAGAGGGACACCAGCGGCTGGCCCGCGTCACGCGCGGCCATGAGCGCCCGGACGGAGGAAAGCCGTGTGGCAATTTCATCGTTTGCCTGCGGATACACCGCGCCGCAGCACTGCCACTCCGGGATCTCGCACAGCGAAAAGCCGAGCTTCTCCGCTGCGCGCCGTCCGGCTCTGTCCAGCTGCGCGCCCTTTGTCCTGAGCGTGCAGCCGGGGAAATAGCTGTAATTCATTGCGTGTCCTCCCGTCAGATCATGTTCTCCGGGTGGAACACCTCGTCGAAGCGCTCCGCCGTCAAAAAGCCGAGGCTCACGCAGGCTTCCTTGAGGGAGATGTTTTCCTTGTAGGCTTTTTTAGCCGTCTTCGCCGCGTTTTCATAGCCGATGTACGGGTTCAGCGCCGTGACGAGCATGAGGGAGTTGTGCAGATTGTGCTCCATCTTCTCGCGGTTGGCGCGGATGCCGCAGGCGCAGCGGTCGTTGAACGACACGATGGACTCGGCCAGCAGACGTGCCGACTGCAGGAAATTATAGATGCAGACCGGCATGAACACGTTCAGCTCGAAATTGCCCTGCGACGCGGCCATGGACACGGCCACATCGTTGCCCATGACCTGCACGGCGACCATCGTAACGGCTTCGCACTGGGTAGGGTTGACCTTGCCGGGCATGATGGACGAGCCAGGCTCGTTTTCGGGAATGAAGATCTCGCCGAGGCCGTCCCGCGGGCCGGAGGCCAGCCAGCGCACGTCGTTTGCGATTTTCATCATATCGGCGGCCAGCGCCTTGAGTGCGCCGTGCGCGAAGACGATCTCGTCCTTGCTGGTCAGCGCGTGGAATTTATTCTCTGCCGTTTTGAAGTCCTTGCCCGTCAGCTTCGCAATTTCAGCGGCGACCGCTGTATCGAAGCCCTTCGGCGTGTTGAGGCCCGTGCCGACGGCGGTGCCGCCGAGCGCCAGCTCTTTGAGCGGCTTCACGGCCAGGAGCAGCAGCTCCCGATCCCGTTCCAGGCTCGATCTCCAGCCGGAGATCTCCTGCGGGAAGGAGATGGGGGTGGCGTCCTGCAGATGCGTCCGGCCGGATTTGACGACGCCCTCGTTTTCCGCCTCCAGACGGCGGAACGTTGTTACCAGCGTGTCGATGGCGGGGATGACCTTGTCCTCAAGCGCGCAGACCGCCGCGATGTGCATGGCCGTCGGGAATGTGTCGTTGGACGACTGCGACATATTGATATCATCGTTCGGGTGCAGCAGCTTTTTGCCCGCAATTTCATTGCCGCGGTTGGCAATAACCTCGTTGCTGTTCATGTTCGACTGTGTGCCGGAGCCGGTCTGCCAGACGACGAGCGGGAAATTGTCCAGAAGCTGGCCGGAAATGACCTCGTCCGCCGCCTGCTCGATGGCGGCAAGCTTTTCTTCGGTCATTTTTTCGGGACGCAGCGCGCGGTTTGCGCGCGCAGCAGCCTTTTTGAGAATGCCGAAGGCATGGATGATCTCGGCGGGCATCGTCTCGATGCCGACGCCGATGGGGAAGTTGTTGTGGCTGCGCTCGGTCTGTGCGCCCCAGTATTTGTCCGCCGGGACGCGGACCTCACCCATGGAATCGTGTTCGACGCGATATTCCATCGTTTTTTCTCCTTTTTTATATCAAATCTCGACCTGACGGATGACTTCCTTCAGCTTTTCCGCGCTGGCGCGGAGCTTGTCGATCTCGCCGTCGGTCAGCTGGTTGAGGATCTTGCCGCGCACGCCCTGATTGTCGACCAGCGCGAGCGTGGACAGGCAGACATCGGACACGCCGTATTCGCCGTGCATCATGGTAGAGACGGTCACAGCCGTTCCGGCCGTGCTCTGCACACACTTGCACAGGTGGCAGACCGACATGGCGACGGCATAGAACGTTGCGCCCTTGTTCTTGATGACCTGCGCGCCGGAGGTCTTGACGAACTGCTCGATCTCCTCGTAATCCTGGTTCCACTTGATGCGGTCACAGTCGGGGGAATGCTCCTTATAGGAATCAATATGGTTGTTCGCGATGTGCACAAGGCTCCAGGGCACGAAGGAGGAATCGCCGTGCTCGCCGTAGACGTGCGCGTGGACATTCTTCGGGCTGATGCAGAAGCGCTTTGCAAGCGTCGACTGCAGGCGGCTGGTGTCGAGGATGGTGCCGGAGCCGATGATGTGGCTCTCGGGAACGCCGGAAATTTTGTGGAACACATACGTCAGCACGTCGACCGGGTTCGATACGATAATATAGATGGCGTCCGGCGCGGCAGCTGTGATCTGCGGGGCAATGTCCTTGATGATGTTGACGTTGGCCTGCGCCAGCTCCAGTCGGCTCTGTCCGGCCTTGCGGGGAAGACCCGAGGTGATGATGACAATGTCGGAGCCGGAGGCCGCGTCATAGTCGCCGGAGCGGACGATCGTCGGAGAACAGAACGGCGCACCCTGATAGATATCCATGGCCTCGCCAAAGGCCTTCTGCTTATTGACGTCGATCAGGACGATCTCGGATGCGGTGCCCTGGATCATCAGGTCGTTCGCAATCGTGGAGCCGACGCTTCCCGCGCCGATAACAGTGATCTTGCTCATACACAAAAACCCCCAATTTCAGATTTGAATCGAACAAAATATACCGATATAATTTTATCGGTTATTGCGATAAAATTATATCGGTATTATGCTGGAAGCACCAATGCTTTTTTATGCAAAGATATATTCTTTTTGATATGTTGGTTCAATTCCGTTCCTGTGGGAAGTATCAGACAAATGCCTTGTGTTCCCGCACAAACTGCACGAATCCGGCCTCGATCTCGCTCATTGCATATTGCTTATGATATACCAGCGCGTTGAGATACAAACTCTGGTTGTCGCTGCACGGGAGCTGGACAAGATTCCAGCGCTGGATGCAGTGCTCCGGGATGGCGGGGGCCAGCATATAGGAATTCGGAATTGTTTCGAGGAGCGTCATCTGCGCCAGACGGTCGACGCAGTAGATCTTCCGCCGCACCGGCTCCTCCGGCTTGCCCTGTACGCGGAACACGTCCCCGTGAACGATCTCCGGCAGCCCGTCAAGCTCCGTGCGCAGAACGGAGCTGCGCCCGGCAAGCGGATGTGACTGGTTCATGGTGACGAGGTAGTGGTATTTGCTCAAAAGCTCGAAGCTCAGACCGCGGGCGCTGGTCTGCTCGTCAAAATAATCGCGGTATTCCGAGCGGAAGCGGATCACGCCGATCTCCGTCTCGCCGCTTGCAAGCGTTTCGAGCGCCGTGCGCGCGTGGCATTCGCGGATGACCGCGTCGACCGGCTCTGCCTGCGGCAGTCCGGCCAGATACTGCGCCGTCAGATCCAGCATGGCCGCCGAGCGCGGGATGCACACGCGCAGCCGGTTCGCCACGGCCCGCTTGGGACCGAGGGCCTCAATGGCCTCCGTCTCGCGCAGGATGGACTTTGCGTGCTGCAGAAAGATCGTGCCGCGCGTCGTGGGCCGGACGCCGCGCGTGGAGCGCTCAAAAATGCGGAAGCCCAGCATCTGCTCCACATCGTGCAGGATGCGGCTGAGATTCGGCTGGCCGATAAACAGGTTCTCCGCCGCCTGCGAGATCGACCGGGTGCGTTCGATCTCGATGATATACTGCAAATGCTGTGTGTTCATAGCTGTACCACCTTCTAATTTATATCATTTCTAATATATCACCTTTTTCGCCGTTTTGCAACCGGAGGCGTACCGGCGCTCTGCATAAAATCATATACCCTTTTTTGCCGTCTCTTGGCGCTTTTCATGCCCGGACAGCACCGGCAGCTCGGCAAAGAAGGTGTTGACGCCGCCGTCGCTTTCTGCCCAGACGCTGCCGCCGTGCGCCTGCGCGATGGCCTGCGCGATGGAAAGGCCGAGGCCGAAGCTGCCGTCGCGCGTCCGCGCGGCGTCTGCGCGGGAAAAGCGGTCGAAGATCTGCCGCAGCGCCTGCGGGGAAAGCGCCTCGCCCTCGTTTGAGACGGACAGGCGGCAGCGGTTCTTCCCGCACCGGAACAGCCGGACGGCGACCGTGCCGCCGGAGGCGTACTTCCGGGCGTTGTCGAGATAGATCTCCACGAGCTGGCTGAGCTGACGTTCATCGCCGCTGACGGTGATGTCCGGCTCCAGTTCGGTCTGCAGCGTCAGACCGCGTTCAAACAGCGCGGCCTCGAACAGCAGCGCGCTGCTCTCAGTGATCTGACTGAGATCGCATGGCGTGAATGCACGCGACGCCTGTTCATTCTCGGCCCGCGCCAGCTCCAGCAGCCGCTCGACCAGCGCGCGCATCTGCTTCGCCATGGCGTCGATGCCGGAAAGGAAGGTCTGCTTCTGCGCCGTGTCATAATCCGGGCTTTGCAGCAGCTCCGTGTTTGTCAGAATGACGGTCAGCGGCGTTTTCAGCTCGTGCGACGCGTCGGCGACAAACTGCTTCTGCTGCCGCCACGCTTCCTCCACTGGCCGGACCGCACTGCGCGCCAGCAGCACCGCAAGGCCGAAAAAGGCAAGCAGGCCGAGCGCGACGAGCAGCGCGCCGGTCTTCAAAAGCGTGCGCAGCGTCTGCTGCTCACTGGAAATGTCCGCGAAGATCACGCTGCCGGTCACGCGGCAGTAGCGCAGGCTGTATTCCGGGATCTCGCCGATGGCGTCCCGTGAGGCCTGCGCCGCAGCGGCAACCATCCGCAGAAACGTCCGGTCGGTCAGATCGTAATCGCTTGAGCCGATGGCGACCAGATTGCCGAACGCGTCGGTCTGCAGCACGAAGTACGGCAGGCGCACCTGCTGCGGTTCGCGCTCCGGCTGGACAGGCGCGAAGGGGTCGGCCGCGATCGCCTGCATCATGCTGATCGACTGCGTGCGCAGGTTCTGCTTCGTCAGCGTATAGAAAAGGCCGAGGATCGCGCAGAGCATCACGGCGGCGACCAGCACAATCGCAAGAATGATCTTCAAGCGAAGTTTTTTCAGCATACCTCGCCCACCTCCAGATGATAGCCCAGCCGCCGCACGGCCTCAATGCGCACGTTCGAGCCGATGGCCGCAAGCTTTTTGCGCAGGAAGCCGACGTAGACCTCCACATGGTTTTCTACCGCGTTGGAGTCAAAGCCCCAGACCTTCGACAAAATGGCCTCCTTGGACACATTCTGCCCCTTTGTCTGCAAAAGATACCGCATGACGTCGAATTCCCGCGCGGACAGCCGCAGCTGCCGCTG
>HF990592.1:13934-14563 GCA_000432135.1 Firmicutes bacterium CAG:124 | reverse complement strand
GAGCGTCGTGTTGCCGAACGAGAGCGCGTTGACCTCCGCGCCCTGCCGCCGGAGCAGCGCACCGACGCAGGCCAGCAGCTCCCGCGCGTCAAAGGGCTTCGTGAGATAATAATCCGCGCCCGCGTTCAGCCCCTCGATGCGGTCTTCGAGCGACGATTTTGCCGTCAGCATCAGGATCGGCGTTCCGCAACGCTTCGCGCGCACCTGCCGCGCGACCTGATAGCCGTCCATGCCCGGCATCATCACGTCGAGAATGAGCAGATCATATACGCCCGTCTCGGCAAAAAAAACAAACCATATCCCCCCGCCCCGGAATATTCTCCCCCCGTCTCGCCGTCATGCACCGCCTCGACGGAAAATCCCTTCCCCTCCAGCATGGCCCGGAGAGAGTCCGCAAGCAGGATCTCGTCTTCAATGATCAGAATTTTCATATCATAATACCTCAGGTTCAAATCGCCGGAAAATGGTATGGCGGCATCCAAAGGGAAGCCTTGTGTGCGTCCTATCCCTATCAACTATATTCGTTTTTTTACCGCTTTTCAAGGAAAACCGCAGAAAAATTGTCTCCCGGCCAAACGGCCGGGAGACAGGAAAGATGTATGCTTATGCCTTTTCGCTCTGCGACGCGG
>HF990592.1:0-13902 GCA_000432135.1 Firmicutes bacterium CAG:124 | reverse complement strand
AGCGGTTCAGGATGGCTGCGAACTGGCAGCGGGTGGCGGTGCCGGTGGGCAGGAGCTTGCCGTCGGTGCCGTTGATGAGGCCTTGGCCGACAGCCCACTGCATGGCGGGAACGGCGTAGCCGCTGACGCAGGCGTGATCCTCAAAGCTGATGAGGTTCTCGGAGAGCGTCACGGCGTCCATGCCCTGATAGACGGCGTAGTTGAACAGGAACTTCGCAAGCTGCTCACGGGTGACGGCCTTGTTCGGCTCAAAGGTCGTGGCGGACGTGCCGCTGGCGATCTCGTTCTTGGCGGCCCAGGCGACGGCTGCTTCATAATAGCTGCCGGAGGCAACGTCGGTGAACGCGGCCTTCTCAGTCACTTCGGGGCTGCCCGCCATACGCCAGAGGACAGTCACGAGCATGGCGCGGGTCATGGGCCTGTCCGGAGAGAAGGTATTTCTGCCGGTTCCGGTCATCAGTCCCTCATCCGTGCAGAACAGAACGTCCTGCTGGCAGACCGCCTCGGCCTTGACATCCGCGAAGCCGGAAGCGGCCAGCAGCGCGCACAGCAGGAGCAGCAGTGCGCCCCGTGTCAGAAGCCGTTTCATGACGCTCCCTTCAGCGTGGAATTGACGAGCATGGCCCGCGCGTCCTCCGCAGTTAAGTCGTAATTCCAGAACAGCCTGAACATTTCCTGCGTCTTTTCTACCATATCATAGGCATAATACTGCGGATACAGAAGATTTCCCAGCCACCATACGCCCAGCAGCATATTAAGACTCGGGGGATTGGAAAGCCAGTTGTAGGGCATGGATGGAATCTCGTAATACCGTCCGGCTTCGATCGCGCGCAGCGGCTGCCACGCCTCGTCGTCTGCCGCAGTCGAGTAAGTGCTGTCTGCTGTAAATAAAATCACGTCCGGGTCAAAGCGGTAAAGCTGTTCAAGATTGATGGGATTGCCGCCGCCCCTGTTGCTGACGTCTTCGACCACGGCGGCATTTTCAATGCCCATGAGGTCGAGCACCTGCGCCTGAATAGAGCCTTTCGCGTTTGTATTGAGGCCGGACGAGCCGGAGGTGTACAGGACGGAAATGCGCTCGGAATCCTGAATTTTCGCGGCGTTTTCCTCCGCCAGCGAGACAGTCTCGTCGACGAATGCCGCCAGTTCTTCGCCGCGCGCCTCCTTGCCGTTCAGGATTTTTCCGAGCGTCCGGTATGCCTCGGCCATATGCGGAAGATCTGCCTCGATGAAGATCACGGGCATCCCGATCTGCCTTTGCAGCGCGTCCAGATCGGCGGCCATGTTGTCCTTTTTGTCGCCCAGATCAATCACGACCTGCGCGCCGGAGGTCAGAATGGATTCCAGATTCAGCGTCGACTTGCTGCCGTACATCTGGCCGGTCGTCGGCAGATCGATCAGGCGCGGGTCGAGATATTTGTACTGGCTGGAAGACGGCGTTGCGTTGATGGTCGTCATATATTCGGGCGCGATGGTCGCCAGAAACATCGACGCGACCGTACCGCTGGGGGCCACGCGCGTGAGCGTTTCAGGGATGTCGACGGTTCGGCCAAGCGAGTCGGTGAACGGAACGGTCGGCTCTGCCGGGGCCGTCTGCCGCTCAGACGCGCAGCCGGACAGGCTTCCGCATACAAGCGCCAGCGCCAGCAGAAGGGCAAATAATTTCTTATATCGCATGGTTATTCTCCAAAGAAAACAGCGTTCGGGAAAACAAAGCCGAAAGGCTTCCTTTCTGCTTGCATTATACCAGCAGCCGGACGCGATTGCAATGGAGTGTTTCACTATTTCAAACAAAAAGCGGAAAGTTTCCGCATGGTCGAACGCACAGGACCCCGCCGGGCGGCAGTGCCCGGCGGGGTCCTGTGGCTGTGCGGCGCGGATGCAGAAGGGAGATGTCAGAAAGGATGACGAGGAATTGGAACGAACAAGGTCTGCAAGCGTCCGCACAGTCCGCTGTCCGTTTCAGCACTGCCATCATACCATCGTCCGGACTGCAATGCAAGCTGATATTTCGACAATAATGAATATAGATACGATAATAACGAAAGAATGCGGAGATTGAAGATTATGGAAAGCAGGAACGCTTCGGCTCTTTAAAATAAAAAAGACACTTGCGAACGCTTGTTTGCCATGCTATAATGAAAATCTAGACTGTCTTCCGGGAAATGAACTACAGAGAGGAATGAGAGCCATTCATGAAGGATATCCTGCCTTATCTGAAGCCGTACCGCAGGCGCATTGCGCTGGCGATGCTGCTGGTCGCGGCGGCGACGGTGTGCGATCTGCTGCTGCCGACGATCATGAACGACATTTTGAATAACGGCGTCCGGCAGTCGGACTTTGCGTATATCGTGCGCTGCTGCGCGTGGATGCTGGCCGTTGCGGCGGCTGGCCTTGCCGCGCTTCTGGCCGGGCGGAAGATCAGCTGCGATGTGGTCGCGGGCTTCAACGCCGACCTGCGAACGGACGTGTTTTCCCTCGTCAACAATATGACGTTCGAGGAATTCAACGCCATCGGCGCTGCCGCGCTCCTGTCCCGGTCGACTTACGATATCGGAACGGTCTCCTGGGTCGCGTCGATGATCTCCGGCAGTCTCATTACGATCCCGGTGCTGTTTTTCGGCGGCGTCATTCTGGCGCTGCGCAAGGACGTGATGATGAGCCTGATCCTGCTGCTGTTCGTCCCGGCGATCTTTCTGATCGTCCGGCCCATCAGCAAACGGATCGGCCCCCTGCACGAAACGTCCGACAAGTACATCGACATTCAGAACGACGTCATGCGCGAGCGCCTGCACGGCATCCGCGTCATCCGCGCATTTAATAAGGAAGCAAGCCTGCAGCAGAAGATCGCCGACGCGACGCACGTCATGGCCGAGAACATCATCAACGCCAACGTGCAGATGGGACTTCTGAGTCCGGCGGCCGTGCTGCTTGTGAATCTTGCGGGCGTGGCGATCATATGGATCGGCGGCTGGCGCATGGAGACAGGCAGCCACGCCATCTCCGGCGGCGATATCTTTGCTATCATCCAGTATCTGGCACTTGTCGCCAACGGCGTTCTGATGGGCGGCTTCGCGATGGTCATGCTGCCGCACGCCAAGGTCGCGGCGGACCGCATCGGCGAAATTTTCCACGCTGCAGGGATGCAGGAGACAGCCAAAGGCGCGGAGCACACGTTCAGGGGCGAAATCGCCTTCGACCATGTGACCTTCCGCTATGAGGGCGCGTCGGAGGCCGCCGTGCAGAATGTCAGTATGCACATTCTGCCGGGGCAGAAGATCGCCGTCATCGGCGGCACGGGCAGCGGCAAAAGTACGCTTGTGCAGCTGCTGCTGTCCTTCCGTCTGCCGACCGAAGGACAGATCCTCTTCGACGGCGTCAGCGCTTCGCAGATCGACCGGGGCGTGATCCGGAAGAACATCAGCTGTGTCCTGCAAAAGACCGCCGTGTATTCCGGCACCATCCGGCACAACATTGAGATGGGCCGTCCCGGTGCGGAGGAAACGGACATTCTCGAAGCCGCCGATATCGCACAGCTCACGCCTTTCCTCAATTCCCTGCCCGAGCATCTGGAGCATCCGCTTCAGCAGTCCGGCAAGAACCTCTCCGGCGGCCAGAAGCAGCGGCTGTGCATCGCGCGCGCCATTTTAAAGGACGCGCCGATCTATGTCTTTGACGACAGCTTCTCCGCGCTCGACTTTTTGACGGAGGCGAATCTGCGGCGGAGGCTCAACGAGAAAATTCAGGGCAAGACCCAGATCGTCATCACCCAGCGCATCACCTCGGCCATGAACGCGGATCACATCTTCGTCATGGATCGCGGGCGGCTGGTCGACCACGGCGTTCATACGGAGCTTTTGTCCCGCTGCAAGATCTATCAGGAGATCTATGCCTCGCAGACCGGAGGTGACGCGAAGTGAAGCAGGAACAGAAAACCCACGTTTCCGCCGACGCGCTCATCCAGCTGCTGAAGGGCGCGAAGGCCATCCGCTGGCAGCTTGCGCTCGGCGTCGTCATGAGTCTGGCGCTCGTTGTGTGCGCGCTGATCATCCCAACGCAGATGGGTGCGCTGGTGCAGATCCTGATCGATTATTTTGACGCGCCGGAGACGGGCGCGTCCGTGCTGGCGCAGCTCGCGCCGGGGCTTCTGGCGCTGGCCGGTGTGTATCTCCTGCGCGCCGCCATCAGCTACGGCAAAATGCAGCTGCTCAACCGCGCCGTCAGCCGGTATTTTACCTGCAATCTGCGCATCCAGATCTCCGACAAAATCCAGCGCCTGCCCGTCAGCTTTGTCGATCACACGCCCGTCGGCGATATTCTCTCGCGCATGACGGAGGACGTGTCCCGGATCGGCGGCTCCCTGCATACCGTCCTCGACACCATTACAGGCGGCTTTTTGCAGATCCTGGCCATCGCGGTCGTGATGTTTTTGCAGAACTGGCAGCTTTCGCTGGCCGTGATCGCGTTTATGCCGGTCTCCATCTGGCTGTCGGCCAAGATCGCGGGCCGCTCGGAAACGTATTTCCATCAGATGTTCAAGCAGTCCGGCGAGCTGTATTCCGTTGTGGAGGAAGCCTACACGAATTACGCGACGACAAAGGCCTATAACCTCGAGGAGCACTGCGCTGAGCGCCACGCGGAGATCAACGATGCGCGCCGCGTCTCCGAGGCGAAAGCAACCTATCTCTCCGCCATCGTCCAGCCGGTCATTGCCGCGTCCAATTCGCTGGCGTATATCGCCATCAACCTGCTCGGCGGCTGGCTCATCGTGCGGCAGGGCGTTCCGGTGGGCGTGATCGTGACGCTGGTGCTGTTCGCGCGGCAGTTTTCCGAGCCGCTCGAGCAGATCTCCAACGGCCTGAGCACCCTGCAGCAGGCCAAGGCGGCCGCAAAGCGCGTCGTCGATCTGCTGGAGCTGCCGGAGGAAGCGCCGATCGAACAGGAGCTTCCAGCAGGCGGAGACGGCAGCGTAGAGTTCCGCCACGTGGACTTCTCCTACGAGCCGGGCACCGAGCTCATTCAGGATCTGAACCTGCACGTGGAAAAGGGCCAGCACGTTGCCATCGTCGGCCCGACCGGCGCGGGCAAGACAACAATTGTAAATCTGCTCATGCGCTTCTATGACGTCGATTCCGGCAGTATTCTGCTGAGCGGGCGCGACATCGCGGACTATTCCCGCGCCTCCACGCGCGACCGCTTCGGCATGGTCCTGCAGGACACGTGGCTCTTCGGCGGCACGATCGCCGAAAACGTGGCCTTCGGCAAGCCGGACGCGACGCGCGAGGAGATCATCCGCGCCTGCGACGAGGCGTACTGTGACCACTTTATCCGCACGCTTCCACAGGGCTACGATACGGTCATCGGCAGCGATACCTCGTCCATCTCCTCCGGCCAGAAGCAGCTACTGACCATCGCGCGCGCTCTGCTTGCGCAGCGGGAGCTGCTGATCCTCGACGAGGCGACGTCCAACGTCGACACGCGCACGGAGCTTCTCATCCAGAAGGCCATGGACCGCCTTATGCGCGGCAGGACGTGCTTCATCATCGCCCACCGCCTGTCCACGATCGTCGACGCCGACCTCATTCTGGTCCTGCGCGACGGCCGCATCGTCGAGCAGGGCAAGCACCGCGACCTGCTGGAGAAAAAGGGCTTCTATTACGAAATCTATAAAAGTCAGTACGATATTGCGTAAAAACAACGAGGCTGCCGCAGATGAAAAAATCTGCGGCAGCCTCGTTCTGTTGAACGGCTGCTTCTCCGGGAGGCACTGACACGGGATTTTATGATGTGAAAATTGACAATCTGGCTGCCATTTGGTATGATAAATTTAGAGATATTTTGGAAATGAGGCAATTACATGGAGCCACTGGGAATTCTGAGTCTGGATCGAAAAAAGTATACACAGGCGATGGCGGAAAATCTTCCGGCGCTGCGCGCACGGCTCGGCCTGTCGCAGACGCAGCTGGCGGACTGCATCGGCGTTACGCGGCAGACGATCTCCTCGATTGAAAATCAGTCGCGGGAGCTGAGCTGGACGAATTTCCTGTCTCTGCTGTTCCTGTTCCTGCAAAACGCGCAGACCGCAAAGCTTCTGCCTGTGATGGGGATCTATACGGACGAGCTGGCGCGTATTTTTTCCTTTACTGACCTGAATCAATTCAGGCAATAACGGTTGATGGGAGACGCAGATATGGAGATCATCATACGCATCTATGACCGGGAGCGGCTGCTTGAGGCGAAGCTCCAATCAGGCGAAACGTGCACGATCGGAAAAGCTGCGGGCTGCACCATCCAGCTTGCCGCTGCCTGTCTTGGAAAAAAGACGATCACGGTCAAAACGGACGCGGATAGCTGGTCCGTGTCCGGCGCCGGGTTCCGGCAGGAGAAGCTCCCGTATGAAAAATCGCTCGTTCTGGATCCGGACGCGCATCTCGCGCTTACGGCGTACCCGTGCCGCACAAAGGCCGCCGTTCCGGTGCCGCTGACCGGGACGGAACGGCTCACGATCGGCCGGAACGCGGACTGCGATATCCAGATCGCGGATCAGCAGATCTCCGGAAAGCATACTGCGCTGTTCTATCAGGATGGCCGGTGGCGCTTTCAGGATCTCAAAAGCCGGAACGGCACCTATTTGAATATGCGCCTTGCCGGAAGCGGCGTGCTTGCCGACGGGGATGTGCTCTCGATCGGCTTCTGCCAGCTCCGCGTCAGCGGGGACCGGCTCTTCGTGTGGAGCAGCAAGGCTGTGCGCGTGAAGCCGGCCGCTGCGCCCGAAAAGCGGACGGCGGTGTCGCCGGACGATCCATATCCGTTCTGCTTTAAGCCGTCGCCGCGCCTGCTGGAGGAAACGCCCTGCAAAACGCTGGAGCTGCAGGCGCCGCCGACGATCGGCGGAAAGCCGAATGTCAGCTGGCTGAATATCCTGCTTGCGCCGCTGCTCAGCGTGATCGTGATGGTCGCGGTGTGCCTTCTGGTCACCAATGTGATGACCATGCTGTATTTCAGCGTCCCCACGACCATCATCGGCGTGGTGGTATCGATCCTCCGCTACCGGGGTGAAAAGAAAAAGTACCGTTCCCAGCAGCAGCTGCGGCTGGATACATACAGCACATATCTGCAGGAGCAGGTCCGTGAGCTGGAGGCGCTTCGCAGCGAACAGCAGACCGTTCTTGCACATATGTCCCCGTCGACGGATGTGTGCATCCGAAGAGCGGCGGCGGTCGACCGGGAGCTGTGGGGGCGGCTCTCCCGCGACGAGGATTTTCTTTCCCTGCGCGTTGGCAGCGGAACACTCCCGGCAAGCTTCTCGGTTCAGGTGCCGAAGCAGATGCTGCGGCTGGAAAGTGACGTCCTCGCGGAGCAGCCGACGCAGATCGCGGAGCGGTTCGCCATGGTTCCGGACTGCCCGATCTGCGTTTCGCTGGGTGAGCATCTGTCCTGCGGCGTTGTGGGAAAACGCGCGCGCTGCGTCGCGCTTGGGAAAAATCTGATCGTGCAGGCCGCGGCCCATCACAGCTACTGCGATCTGCGGATCGTCGTGCTCTGCGAGCAGGAGGAGACTGCGCAGTGGGAATTCTGCCGCTGGCTGCCGCATTGCTGGGACGAGGGGCATACAGCGCGCCTGATCGCAAACACGCCCGAAACGATCCGCGCACTGCTTGAACGGCTCGAGCCGGTCTTCTCGGCGCGGGCCGCTGCCGGACAGAATGCCGGGCTCGGCGCAGCGCCGCGTGCAAAGCCGTGGTACCTGTTCGTGTGCGCAGCGCCGGAGACGGTCACGCAGCACGCGTTTATGAAATTTCTGACGGCAAACCGCCGGGAGCTTGGCATCAGCGTGCTGTACCTGTTTGACCGGATCGATCTGCTCCCGGAGGAATGCCACGATATTCTGGACTGCAGGGAAGCAGTGGGCGTGCTGTTTGAGCGCAGGCACGCGTCCCGGAAGCAGCCGTTCCAGCCGGAGCAGGTGCCGCAGGCCCGGTACGAGCAGTTCGCACGCAGCATGGCGCCGCTCCGCATGGAGGCGAAGGGCGCTCCGGCGCTGCCGCGCTCGGTGTCGTTCCTGCAGGGCTATCACGTTTCGCGGCCCTCGGAGCTGGCACTGGATAAAAACTGGGCGAACGCAGAGCCGGAGCGCAGCATGGCGGTCCCGATCGGCGTTCGCGGCGACGGCACGCCGTTCCTGTTCGATATTCATGAAAAGCGGCACGGGCCGCACGGCCTTGTCGCGGGCACGACCGGCTCCGGCAAGTCCGAAATGGTGCAGTCCTGGATCCTGTCGATGGCAGTCCGCTTCCCACCGGATGTGGTCAGCTTCGTGCTGATCGACTTTAAGGGCACCGGCCTGCTGCTCCCGTTCCAGAATCTGCCGCATCTTGCCGGACGCATATCCGATCTGGATACGAGCATCGGCCGGAACCTCATCGCGCTCGAATACGAGCTGACGCGGCGCAAGGAGCTGCTCGACCGCTGGAAGGTCAGCAATATCTCCGATTACAGACGGCTGCTGCGCGAGGGCAAGGCGGATGAGCAGCTGGGATATCTGTTTATCGTGATCGACGAGTTCGCGGAATTCAAGAACCGGTTCCCGGAATTCATGCAGGCGGTCAATCGCGTGTTCGCGGTTGGCCGGACGCTGGGTGTCCATATGATCCTTCTGACGCAGAAGCCCGCCGGTGTTGTAGACGATAAAATGAACGCGAATACGCGCTTCCGCTGGTGTTTGAAGGTGGCAAACGCCGCAGACAGCCGGGAGATGCTGCACCATACCGACGCGGCGCAGATCACAACGCCGGGCCGCGCCTACGTGCAGGTGGGCGAGGACGAGGTCTATGAGCAGATCCAGTCCTATTGGAGCGGCGCACCCTATCAGCCGTTCCGCGAGACTGCGGGGCAGACAGGCGGACAGACGGCTGTGGTGGACCTGTACGGGAACCGCCATTGCTACGAACCGGAAAAAACAACGGGATACCGCTCCGAACGAAAGGAGATCAATGCGGTCGTGGACTATCTGGACCGCTATTGCCGGGAGCGCGGCGTGGAAAAGGCGCGGCAGCTCTGGACGGCAAAGCTGCCCGAACAGCTGCGTCTGCGCGACGTCGTCTGCGCGGCGTTCGACGGCGCGCATTGGGAAACGCAGCAGCAGGGCCTGCGGGCCGTCATCGGCCTTCTGGACGATCCTGCGGCGCAGTCGCAGCGCCCGATGTCGCTGAACTTCTCGGAATCCGGAAGCTATGCAGTCTACGGTGCGCCTGCGACCGGGAAAACGACGCTGCTGCAATCGGCGGTCATGTCCCTTTCCCTCTGCTATTCTCCGGAGCAGGTGCACCTCTATCTGATGGACTTCGGCGGCGGGAGCCTCCGGCTGTTCCGGGAGCTGCCGCACGTCGGCGGCATCGTGGACGGAGACGACGCGCAGAAGCAGAGCAAGCTGACGACCATGCTCATCGACACGCTGGACCGCCGGAAGAAGCTGCTTGCCGGACAGGGCCTCGTCAGCATAGACGCTTACCGGGAAGCCACCGGCGAGCAGCTGCCATGGATCGTGCTTCTGCTGGATCACGTTGCGCCTGCGCTGGAGCTGTACCCGGATATCGACGGCTTTTTGCAGACGCTCGTGCGGGACGGCGCGGCCTGCGGGATGTATCTGCTGGTCAGCGCTGGCGCGGTGAACGCGCTGCCGTACCGGATCAGCCAGCACATCAAGGCGGCTGTCTGCCTGCGGATGACGGACCGCGGCGATTACGCGCAGATCGTCGGCAAAACGAACGGTCTGGAGCCGGAAAATCTGGCCGGACGCGGTCTGGTCAGAAGCACTCCGCCGCTGGAATTCCAGACGGCGCTTCCCGCAGCGGGAAAACGGGAGATCGACCGCGTCAATGAGATCCGGCGGCTTGCCGGGCTGATGCGCGGGGCATGGACAGGCGCCTGCCCGCCGCCGATCCCGGTGCTGCCGGAGGTCGTGGACTGGCGGGAATATCCGTCGGAGCAGATCCTCTGCGGTCTTACGGAGCAGTCCGTGCAGCCGTGCTTCGCCGCGCTTGCGCAGGAGCAGTTTCTGCTGATCTCCTGCGCGCAGGACGGAAGCAGTACCGTTCAGGCCATTTTTGCGCAGGCCGCAGAAAAGCTTGCGCCTGCGAAGCACATTGTATTTCACGGCGCGCAGGCGCAGGCTGCGGCGGCGTTTGACGGTGAGATCGCCGCGCTGATGCCGGAGATGCAGAAAAGAAAGGACGCGAGCGCCGGGAGCACGGACTGGCCGTGGATCCTGATCTGCATTGACGATCTGAAGCGCTGCATCGATTCGATCAACGACCAGACGCTGCGGCGGCTGGCCAGCATTCTGGTCCTTGGCAAAGGGCTGCGCGTCGCGGTGATCGTAAGCGGAAACGCGGCGGACATTACAAAGCTGTCCGCTTCGGGCGAGCGCTTCACCATGGAAATGACCGGAAAAACGACCCTTCTGCTTGGCGGAAGCGCGCAGGCGCATATGTTTGCCCGGACCGATCTGGCGTACAGCGCCGCGTCACAGGATGCAGGCGCCGGCATGGGCTATCTGGTTCAGGATGGCCATGCGGTCAAGCTGAAGGCAGTACAAAAATAGAGGAGATAGAGGAGGCAGAGAAAATGGAGCGGAGCAGGCTCTCGATCAGAGCGCTGGTCGTGCTGGCGTCCGAATTGGGCGCGGAGCATCTTTTTGGCGTGCGCGACCCGTTTATGATGATGGATCACGAGGAGATCCGGGCGGCGTATGAAGTCTGCCTGGAGGAGCTGGAGCAGAGCGGCGCGATCACGCGGCAATTTGAAGGCGCGGCGATCGTGCGCGGCGATCTGCGGCGGCTCATTGAAATCTGTGCGGAATGCGACTTGTATCTGACTGTCGATGCGGTCAACTGCGGACAGGCGGAGCCGTCCGTCGTATTGTACCGGCAGGGGAGCTGCTGGGCGCAGCTGACAAAGGATGGCGAGCTGGCAAGCCTGACCGGAGCTGCGGACGGGGAAATAGAAGAGCTGGCGCTTGCAAGGCTGATGGAGTGCTGCAAAGCGCAGGAAGCCCCTGAGGCGCAGACGCACTGGAGCCTTACAAACGAGCTGCTGCAGCACTGTCTGAAGGACACAGACGCAGGCCGGGCAGAGCTGCTGGCAGCCGGAATGCCGGAGGACGCGGCGGCGCTTCTGCTTGCCGGTCTGGAACGGCGGTGCGGCTATTGCTGCGTGAACACGGTCCATTTGCAGACGCGAACGCTGGAAAGCCTTTGTCTTGTGTACGATTCCGATATGCTGCTCCGGCTGGAGCCCGGCGAGGAGGAGACGGAGGACTGGATCGTCCGCAGGAGCACGCCGGAGCAGATCCGGCGCACGCTGCGTGCGCTGGTACGGGAGGGCGCGCCGCAATGAAGGCCTGTCAGAATGTGATCGTGACCCTGACCATCGGAGACGAGCAGCTGGATGTGGAGCTTCCGGCGTTCCTGCCGGTCGCGGAGGTGAATGCGCGTGTTCTGGAAATGCTCCGCGCCCTGTATCCGCAGGTTTACGGCAGCTGCACTGCGATCCGCCTGTACGACCAGGGAGCGCCCATTGCGGAGTCCAGAACGCTTGCGTCCTGCGGGATCTGGGACGGCGCAAGCCTGCAGGGCCGCGCTGTGTTGGAGTAATTTGCTGTTTTTAACAAATTGCAGCGCCAGTTTTTGTATATTACAACGTATTTGAATTAACATATTGACAAATTATTTTACATAGTGTAAGATAGAACCATCCTGAAACACACCCTTGGAAAGGAGCTTCAGAAATGAGCCTGATCCGCATAGATTATGAAAATGCGCGTGCGCAGGCAAGACAGCTTGAACAGAGCGAGCAGCAATGCAGTCAGATCGCGCAGAGCATTCAGGCGCTCCGGCAGCAGCTTGCCGGCGTGTGGGCCGGAGAAGCCGCCGATACATACGATCAGGCAGCCGAGCGCCGGCTGCGCGAGATCCGAAAGATCCAGGATGAGCTGTCGCGTCTTGCGCACACGATCCGCAAGGCCGCAGATGAGTTTGAAGCCGCAGAAGCACGAACAAAGGCGTCCATGTCCGCGTCAGGCGGGGCGGGCTCCGGCGGAGGCGGCGAATGGTAAGGAGGTTGTGCCGGTGCAGATCAAAATTGAATCCGCAGTCGTCCAGCAGGCGCAGGCACGGCTGAGACAGCAGTCGGGTGCGATGCGCGCGGTCGCCGTGAATGTTTCCAGCGTCCTGAACGGACTGGATATGCAGATCGCGGCGACGCAGCAGATCAGACAGTCGCTGGAGGCGCTTTCCCGCAGATGCACGACAGAGCAGACCCAGCTGGAGGCAATGACGCAGATGCTGCTTGCCGCAAGCGACCGCTTCACGCAGACGGACCAGAAGCTCGGCCACAGAGCAAGAGGGCTTGGCGAAGCCGCCGACGCCATTGGCGCGGGCCTCGCGGCCACAACGCTGCCGGCTGTCGCGCTGCGGGGGATCGACAGGCAGAAATGCGCGGACGAGCTGGGAAAGACGTTTGGCCTTCGGACCTCCGAAACCCTGTGCGACGGCGTCAAGCAGGCGGTGGTCAGCAAAAAGAAGGGGTGGTTCTCCAAGCTCAAGGACGATGTCTCGGACTTTGGCAGCGCGGTCAAAACCTCTGTTTCGAACGTCGTCAGCGCGGCAAAGAAAAGCTATCAGAATCACGGGACCATGTATGATGTCGTGGAATACGGCAAGGGCGCGGTCAAGATCGGCAAGAGTATTGTCAAAATCGCCGGAGCAGTTGCCGCGTGCAGCACCGTTGCGGGAATTCCGGTTGCACTCTGTATCATTACCAGCGCAGGAAACGATATTGCAAGCGCAAGCGCGGATATAGTCCATGTTGCGCGTGATGAGTACGACGAGGTGGGGAAAACAAATTACCTGAAGGATCTGCTGAAGAAGAATGGCGGAGAGCTGGGCGAAATGCTCGGAAACAAGAAAGCCGGTGAGAAATTCGGCGAGCTGGCCTATACGGGACTGGATATGGTGTCGCTCCTGAAAGGCACGGAGAAAATGCTCAAGTCGTTCGGAAAGCTCAATACGGATCTGACGGGCAAGACCGGATATTCCTTTGTGTGGGGCAAAACCTCGTTTGACGACGTCATCGGGAATGAGTTCAAATGGTACAAGCCGGATGAATGGCTCCGGAGTAAGTTCATGGACGCTGATTCGACGGCGAATTTCGTGATCGAAGCGGCGAAAAATGTGAAGTCTTTCTATAAGCAAAGCAAAAAATATGTGGATGAGATTCTGGAATTTGCGTTCCGGTAAACACCAGTAAGGGAGGATATGTATTATGTATAAGGATCTGCTGCCGATCGGAAGCGTGGTCGCTCTGCAGGGCGCCACACGGAAATTGCTCATTATCGGCACAATCGTTCATGACGAGCAGACAAACACCACGTATGACTACATTGGCGAACCGTTCCCGGAGGGGTATATCGATGCGGAAACGATGTTCCTGTTCCAGCATGAGGATATTGATTCGGTTCATTTTCTGGGCTACATCAACGCAGAGGTGCAGAGCTATCAGGCAAGCGTGAGAGAAGAGCTGGAGAAAAACGCAGAAAAAGCAGACAGCTGAATTTGAAGTTTAAAATTTATAAAATATAAATAGGAGGAAATGATCATGGCATTGATTCAGGTAACACCCGAGGTATTGAATTCCAAGGCGACAGAGGTCCGCAATCTCCGCAGTCAGCACGACGAGACGGTTGTACTGCTTTCCCACAAAAAGCCAGACGGACATATCAACGTAAAAGTTGAGTTTGGCGAAGGTGAGGGAAAAGTTCCGCTTGATAATATCGCTAAAAGAGCCGAAGAGTACAAGCCCAAGGAACGAGTGACCTACAAAATGATAAAGGAGTACATAGAA
>HF990591.1 GCA_000432135.1 Firmicutes bacterium CAG:124 | reverse complement strand
AGCGTGACAGGTGATGTGCCCGTGGCCGGTGCCGGTGCTGGCGACACGTTGGGTGTTACCATTGACGCAACCGGAAACGGTGGGTCTGGCTGCGTCGGCGCTGGCTTCGGCGGCTCAGGCGGCTTGACCGGCTGAATATCTTTGTCCTCCAGAATCGCCCGCATCGTCTTATCGTCCAGATTTCCGCGTTTCTCTGCGTCTCTTAAACGCTGCACACGTTTGACCGTTGGTTTCAGGTTCAGACCCACCAGATCAATGACTGCATTTTGATGTTCTGGAGACAGGAATGACAAATCTGATGCAATCGACAATTCCAGCGAGTTATCATCCACTGCATCGCAGACAGCTTTGGTTGCTTCGGAAAGGCGGATAATTCGGTTCAGTTTGCTGGTGCTGATACCCATTTCTTTTGCCAGCATCGCGTCGCTTTGCAGCTCGTCCGCACCCGGTACGCCGCGTTTCTTCCGTCCTGCCTTGCGTTTCATCGCGGTCATTTTATTGCGCAGCGTCCGCGAAAGATCGTATGTGGAAATATGCGGTCGATGCAGATTGCTGTCCGCAACGAGGATCATCGCGTCGTTGTCGTCGATTTTCTGGATGATGGCCGGAACCGGATAATTCAGCTCTCGCGCGATCATGTGCCGCCGCTGGCCTGAAAGGATTTCCAAGCCGCCCTTGGGATTGATTCTGGTCAGAACCGGGTCTTTCACGCCGTTCAGCTCGATAGATTTTCTCAGCTCCTTGTAATCGTCGCTGTTTGTGTCTACGGAAACGGTGTTGAACTCAGATTTTTCCAGATATGCAGGGTGGAGCGTGATGAAATAGGATTCTCCATCTTTCGGAACCGGAAGATCTTTCATGGCGTGTTCGTCCGGGGGCATCAGCCGCTCGTCAAAAATCTTTGTGATTTTTGTTCCGGTCGGACCGAGAGCGGCGGGACCGGGCATAACTGCAGGGGCCGGTTTGACCTCTACGACCTTTTCCTGCGGCTTCGACTGTGTGGTCGAACCCTTGCTGTCTGTACTGGCCTTTTCCGTGGGCGCGTCCGTTTTCGGTTTTTCTTCCGGGTTTTTCGGCTCGGACACCGGTGCGGACTTGAACTCAGTAGGCTTCTCAGATGGCTTCTGCGGTACGCCCGGTTTCTTTCCGTCTGCATCAATCTTTTCCGTAGGTGCAGCCGTTTTCGGCGTGTCCTCCGGCTTTTTCTGCTCCGGCGTGGGCGTTGGTTTTATCTCGGCTGGCTTTTCAAGCGGTTTCGGAGATATATCCGGTTTTTTACCGTCTGCATCCTCATTTTCCAGAGACGGAACCGCTTTCGGCTTTTCTTCCGGTTTCTTCGCCTCCGGCGTTGGCGCAGGTTTTGCATCAGCGGCCTTGTCTGGCGATTTCGGTGGCATGACCGGAGTTTTGCCGTCTGCGTCAGCCTTTTCCGTAGGTGCAGCCGCTTTCGGTTTTTCATCCTGTTTCTTCTGCGCTGGTGTGGGTGCGACTTTTACCTCGGCGGCCTTTTCAGACGGCTTTGGCTGCGTAACCGGTGTCTTATTTTCCGCAGCCTTGTCCGGCGTTTTTGCGGGTGCTTCACGTTTCTTGCCGATCTCACTTTCGGGCAGCAGCTTTCCGGGCGGTGTGCCTTTCGCATTGCCGCGCAAACGGAAATCCCGCGCCTCTTTTTCCGTCATATCATAGATGAACGCGGGAATCTCTGTTTTCTTCGCAAGCTCACTGGCTTTGCGGCGGCGGTTGCCGGAAACGATCTGAAACTCGCCATCCTCGCGCTGCCGCAGGATAACCGGCTCCTGTACGCCTTTTAGGACGATGCTGCTCGTCAACGCTTCCAGACTTTTCGGACTCGGCGGCGCGAATACGCTGCCGGGCAGGTCGTGGATTTTGGAAAGTGGGATGCTAACCGGCTTGATTTCCGGCTTCGTCGGGTCGCGGGCTTTTTCTTCTGCCATGTGGTACCTCCAAAATTGAATTTTTATATCAAAAAATACGTCTCACCATGAGACCTATTTTCTGCCGAAATCATGCTGCACCTGAGCGGAATAGAAAAAGCCCATCGTCGTCGGCGCATTGTAGAGCGCGGTCAGAAGATAGGCTTTGATGTTATTGATTTGTGTCGTGGTTGTCCGCAGGCTGTCCAGAATGTAGGCAACGTGCATCTGTGTGAGCTGCCGGAACCGTTCCTTGATGATCTCGATGGGGACTTGCTCTTTTCCCAGCCGGACGGCATCAGCGGTGCTGCTCTGGACTTCCGAGATCAGCTCCACCAGCGCGTCCACGTCCTCGGCGGCATACTGCGTGCAGAGCGCGTCATATTCGATTTGATTTTTGACGCGCTCTTTCAAACTCCATCGCTCAATCAATCGATCTCCATTTCCCGGCGGCGCTTGCGCCGGATAGATAGATGGATCAGGATAGCTAAACTCAGGATAGATATTATCTAAATAACTTGCTTCCTGTTTTGGGAAGTCTTGACTTCCCAAAAGCGGAAGTCTGGAAGTTTGATTTTGGGAAGTCTGGATTTCCGAATCCGGGAAGTCTGAAATAGGCGCAGAAAGGGGAGCTTCTGGCACATCGGTCGTGGTGAATTTTTTGACGTAAATCTTTGCCGGACGGCCTTGCCCCTGCTTCACGCGCT
>HF990590.1 GCA_000432135.1 Firmicutes bacterium CAG:124 | reverse complement strand
GACACAGCAGGCAATACAGGTCGTCTGCCGTGCATGGAATCTGATTTCCGGGCAATTCGATACCTCCTCCGTCTGAATTTGAGTATAAAAAAACACGACCTTGAAAAAGTCGTGTTTTTTATGAAATTAGCCGCGCTTCATCCGGTGTGCTGCCTGAGAAACTCCAGAAACAGGTCTTCGATTTCCTTGTCGCTTTTGAACTTGCTCAGGTACGGCGCAAAGCGCTTACGGTCAAAGCTCAATTTTTTCGGCGGTGCGGCTGCTCGCTGCGCTTCTTTTGCCCGCGCTTCCCGCCATGCGGCGTAAATTGCCTGCTGATCCGCTGCCGGCGGCGGGCATTGTGCCTGAATAAATGTCATTGTCTGCTTATTCAGTGCATAGCCCTCGATCTGGCACATTTCAATGAACGCCGTTTGCGCAGCCCCGTCGTAATCTGCGATCAGGTCTGCACAGGCCAGATTCAGCTTCTTGGGCTCATTCTCCACGATCTCAGCGAGGGGCAGAATCAGCTGCGCCAGCTTGACGGCTTTGCGGATTTCATACTCTGTCACGCCGAAAAACTCAGCTACGATACCGCGTGCGGAATACTTCTGGCGAGATTCGCCAGAAGTTAAATCCGTGCGGAAACCGTGCCGGTTTCTTGCATCCAGCAATGCTTTATATGCCTTGCCGCGCTCAATGATCGTCAGATCCTGTCGCCGCAGAAGATTTGTCGCAATCGCAATGCTGATGGCACGCTGGTCGTTGGCGGCCATGACCGTTGCAGGAATATCCGTCCAGCCTGCCAGCTCTGCCGCAGCTGTACGATTATGCCCGGCCAGAATTTCAAATTCATCCGTTCCTGCGATGGGACGAACCAGAATCCGCTCATACAACCCGTTCTCTTTTAATTCTTCCGCAAAGGCTTCCAGTTTGGCGCGAGGATAGGGATGAAAGCCAATGTCAGCGGTATAGAACGGGTGTAGCTTGCAGATCGGTACGTCGCGGAATTGCGTTTCCGTCTGCGGCACCGGCATCTGAAAAATCTGCTCATACGCCTTGTCGCCGGTCTGCTGTTCGGATGCCTGCTGGGTCGCGCTCATGCGCTTGCGCAGCATCTCGTTCATGTTCGCTCTAGCCAAGCCGCAGCACCTCCGAAGCAAGATTTCGATAGGATTCCGCTGCCGGATTGCCCGGCTCATAGTCCAGAATACTCATACCAGCCATGGGGCATTCCGCAATACGAATGGTGTACTCGATGGGCCGGTCAAAGACGTGCAGATCGTCGCCGTAGACTTCCCGGACGCTCTGCTGTACGCTTTTGCAGAGCTGCGGTCGGGACTGATACATTGTCAGCAAGATACCGGCGATCTTCAAACCCGGATTGAAATGCTTCTGCACCGAATGTACCATGTCCAGCACATCCGGGATGCCCTCGGAGGCGAGGAAATGAGACTGCACCGGAATGATGCAGTAGTCCGACGCGCTCAGCGCATTGACGGTCAAAAGCTCCTGCTTGAGTCCACAATCAATAATAATGTAGTCATAGGCATCGCACAGCGGTTCCATCACCTGCGTCAGCATCTTTTCTGCGCAGCATTCGGATTCGTTCACGGCTCTGTACTGCGAGATCTGCATGACTTGAAGCCGTGCCGCTGCATCCGATAATCGCCGGTTCGCGGGAATGAGATCCGGCTTACCGTCTGTGTGCAGAATGCAGCGCGGCAAATGCAGCTCCAGATCCTCCGGATAATCAATGGCAGCAAGCAGAAGGTTTGCCAGCGTATATTTCTGCTCGGCCGGGGTATATCCCATAGACGCAGTGAGATTGCCCTGTGGGTCGTTGTCGATGAGAAGCACGCGCTTGTTTTCATCTGCCAGTGCGGATGCAAGGTTTAGAGCAGTGGTCGTCTTACCGACGCCGCCTTTTTGATTGGTGATAGAAATAATAGTATTCATATTGTTCCTCCTATGGCCGATAGCTGGCCTGCGCTTTTAGCCATTGAATAAACATGGAGCGCGGAACTCTAATGGAATTACCAATGCGGATCGCGGGGAAGCCTTTGGAGTGAATAATGTTATACGCTGCGTTGATGCTGATATGGAAGTATTTTTTTATGTCTTTCACGGTCAGCATTTCATCATATCCACTCATATCTATTGCATCAAATAGGGCGGGGTCAACACCATGTATGGCCAATGCTGGTAGTGTTTGAATTGCTGTTTTCATGTTTAGGCACACTCCGTTTTAAGATTCGAGTCAAAGCATCTGTACCTATCAATTCAATAATTTCCGTCAAACCTCTATTTGCAGTTGGTTTGCTTTTTGTTTCATTCAGTAGGGCTTTATGCCAGTCAATTTCAGAAAATCAGTTTGCTGAAGATATTTGCAATTTGCCTCATTTGCTCCATATACATCAGCGCAAAAGTGAACCCCCGACCTCTGGATTAAGAGTTACCTTAAAGGTAGCTCATAACCCGGAGGTCGGGGGTTCAAATCCCT